>JAZPXL010000060.1:0-73535 GCA_045543615.1 Eubacteriales bacterium | reverse complement strand
TTTATATATTCTGAAGCAGGGAAGAATTGTTAATTCAGCAAGCCTTGCTTATTTTTGCGGATGCCAAGCACGCTTGGCATCCGCTTTATACATTATATTATATCACAGCTTTGAAAAATAATCAATAGATAATTATTATTTTCGTGCTGTCTTAGGTGTTTTACCCTTATTTCTTTTTCGGATCGTCCTCGCAGTCCGTTCCTTTGTCAACTATTGTGCCGGTAACGGGCTTATCGGATTCTTCGTTTCCCTTGCCATCTTCGTCATCATCATCGTCATAAAGATCGTCATAATTCTGACGCTTCTTGCGCCTTACGATGATGACTATTACAGCTACGGCTATAATGACAATGAGAACTGCGCAAATGATATATACGCCAACGCCGACCGAGCTGTCTCCCTTGAGTTTTTCCCAACAGTCGTTCATAAGCTGGCGAGTTGTGTCATCGAGATGCTTGTAATAAGATGTTTCGAGCGTCTCACTACCCTCAATAGTCTCGGGGTAGAGAATTTCATATGCATCGGGGTGGAGCTCCTCGAGATATGCCTTATAGTCTGCGTTCTCACGAACAAGCGTGTTGGGCGATGCATAGCAGATATACTCTGCATTTGCAACTGCTATATCTTCACGGAGCATAAAGTTTATATATGCCTCTGCAAGCTCTTTGTTCTGTGAACCCTTGGGTACGCACATAGCGTCAACAAAAACATTTGTGCCTTCCTTGGGGTAGTAGAAACTCAGGTTTTCGTTATCTGCGTACATTGTAAAGAAGTCGCCTGCATAATAAGGAGCTATTACAGCAGAGCCGTTCTTCATCTTGTTGAAGATCTCGTCCATTACATACGCCTGGATAAGAGGCTTCTGTTCCTTAAGAGAGGAGAGCGCAGCTTCCCAGAGCACCTTCTCGGTTGTATTTACATCAATACCGAGCTTATACATAGCAACGCCGAAAGCGTCACGGGGGTTGTTGAAGTTAAGGATCTGACCTGCATAAGTCTCATCCCACATAATATCCCAGCTGTCAGGCGTTCCGTTTACGATAGTGGAGTTATAAATAATACCGACCATACCGTATGTGTAGGGAACTGAATAGAGTCCGTCGGGATCATATTCACCAACCTTATAGTCTTCGGCAATATATGAGAAGTTGGGAATGTTGTCAAAATCAAGCTTCTCAAGCATATCCTCGGCAATAAGCTGTTCGATCATATAATCCGAGGGGATGATGACATCATAATTTACAGCACCACTCTTGAGCTTTGCATACATATCCTCGTTTGAGGCAAATGTTGCGTAATTGACCTCAATCTTTACGCCGTAAGTCTCAAGATACCACTTCTCAAACTCCTCGTTGACATCAAGCGAGTCCTCAGAGCCATCCGAGATGTACTGTCCCCAGTTGTAGACATTGAGAACAGCCTCAGGGCCTGTGCAGGAGGTGGTCATAAGAGCTATGCCACTAACAATAACGGACAAAACAAAGAGAGCTGTTACAACAGAAATAATTGAACGTCTTTTCATTTTATCATACTCCTTTTTTAGATTTTTTCTTGGGCTTTGATGGGTCTTGCTTGATAACGTTTGAGAGCACAAGCAAAAGCAGAATAGCCACTATCATAATGGTTGAAAGAGCGTAGAGCGTGGGCTTGACTTCCTTTTTCGTCAAGGAGTAGATGTAAAGAGGAAGTGTCATAAACTCAGCCTCTGACGTGGTGAAATAGCTTATGACGAAATCATCAAGCGAAAGCGTAAACGCCATAACCAGACCGGAGATAATTCCGGGGATAAGGAAAGGCAGCTCAACTCTGAAAAATGACTGCAAGGGAGTGCATCCAAGATCCTGCGCAGCCTCCGGCAGATGCTTGTCCATCTGTCTGAGCCTTGGTGTGATACACAGATACGCATAGGGGATGTTGAACGTTATATGAGCTATCAAAATCGTGAAGAAATTGAGCTTGTCGCCCGATGTTCCGATGAGATTTCCGACAAAAACGAAGAGAAGCATCATCGAAATGCCCGTAACGATATCGGGATTCATCATCGGCACATTCGTTACCGATTCAATAAGTCCGCGGGTTTTCTTCTGCCTCATCTTTGAAAGGCCTATGGCAGCACCCGTTGCAATAGCTGTCGATATAAGCGAGGAGCATACTGCAAGTATGAGCGTGTTTCTCAGTGCAAGAAGAATATCCGGATTGTTGAATAGCTCAACGTACCATTTGAGCGAAAAGCCTGCAAAAACTCCCGTGCTTGCTGTGCTGTTGAATGAGAAAAGCACGAGCACTGCAATCGGTGCGTAGAGAATAGCAAAGCAGAGTGCGATGTAGATTTTCGAAAACACCTTCATATCATCATACCTCCATTTGCATCCTCGTCGCTGAATTTGTTCATTACAGCGAGGGAGAGAAGTATGAGTATCATCATAACGAGGGAGATTGAAGCTCCGACATTATAATTGTTCTGAAGCATAAACTGACGCTCAATAGCGTCACCGATAAGCTCGAAAGAGCCTCCACCGAGCTTCTGAGAGATGTAGAAGGTGCTTATTGATGGTACAAATACCATCGTTATGCCCGAAACAATACCTGAGCGAGTGAGAGGAAGAATAACATTCTTGAGCACCGCAAAGGAGTTGCATCCAAGGTCCTGCGCTGCCTCAATGAGTCCGTGGTCAAGCTTTGACATTACGGAATAGATGGGCAGGAGCATATAGGGAAAGAAGTTGTACACCATACCGAAAATAACTGCACCGGGCGTGCCGACGATATGGAGAGTTCCCATCCCGAGTGCCTCAAGCGTTTTGTTGAGGAAGCCGCCGTTGTCAAGGATGGCGAGCATAGAATATGTTCGGATGAGAAGATTCATCCACATAGGAAGCATTGCCAGCATAACGAGCACTCCCTGTGTACGAGGCTTCTGCATCGTGATGAAATACGCAAGAGGATATGCGATGAGAAGGCAAATTACCGTAGCAATAAGAGCAAAGCAGACGGAAAGTCCAAAGGTCGGAACATAGTCACCGAGAGCTAAGATATTGTCAAAGGTGAAATTACCCGATGCATCCGTAAATGCGTAATATACCACAAAGATGAGAGGAGCAACGATGAAGAGAACAGCCCAGACTATATGCGGGTATGCTGCCGCACATCTTAAGATAGATCTCCGCTTCATCCTCAGTTGCCCTCCACGGGGAGCTGCGAGAGCTCGTCGATCTCATCGCTAAAGGATGAGTAATCACCGAATTTGCCCGAATATTCGGATTTTTTCATTACCTGGATCTCGTATGGGTCGATGGAGATGCCGATGGTATCTCCGACGCTCACTCTATCCGTTGTTTCGATCATCCACTTGAAGTTGTCGATGTCGACGATAATTTCGTAATAGTCGCCCTTGAAGGTTACGGACGTAACCTCACCCTTTAGCATAGCATCATCAAGAGGAACGATGTCGATATCCTCGGGACGAACAACTACGTCAACAGGCTCACGGGGAGCAAATCCACTGTCCTCGCAGGCAAAGGTCTGTCCTGCAAAGGACACCACGAAGTCCTTTTCCATAATGCCGTTTACGATATTTGACTCACCGATAAAGTCGGCGACGAAAGCGTTTTCGGGCTCGTTATATATTTTCTCAGGCGTGCCGATCTGCTGAATCTTACCATCAGCCATTACGACGATGGTGTCAGACATAGAGAGGGCTTCCTCCTGATCGTGTGTTACGAAAACAAATGTAATTCCCGTCTGTCTCTGCATACGCTTGAGCTCAACCTGCATATCCTTGCGAAGCTTGAGGTCAAGTGCGCCGAGGGGCTCGTCAAGAAGCAGAACCTTGGGCCTGTTGACAAGAGCTCTTGCGATGGCAACACGCTGTTGCTGACCACCTGAGAGACTGTCGACCTTTCGCTTCTCAAAGCCCTTGAGGTTAACGAGAATGAGCATTTCCTTTACGCGAGCTCGAATCTCTTTTTCAGGGAGCTTTGCAAGCCTCAGACCGAAGGCGATGTTCTCAAAAACATTGAGATGTGGGAATAGAGCGTAGCGTTGAAAAACTGTGTTAACGGGACGCTTGTGTGGAGGGATATCGTTGATTCTCTTGCCGTTGAAGAGAACCTCTCCCTCGTCGGGAGTGGCGAATCCGCCAATGATGCGAAGAGTTGTAGTCTTACCGCATCCGGATGGGCCGAGCAGAGTTATAAACTCGTGCTTGTGAATGTCGAGATCGATAGAGCGAAGCACAGGCTCGCCGTCATAGGACTTTGAGACAGAGCGAAGCTCTATAAGCTTTTCGTTGTTCATTCCGTACAATTCCTTTTTAACTAAAAAAATTGGGGAAGTGGTCTATGTCACACTCCGGAAAAAAGCGCAAAATCCGTCCAACGGGAGCGTCAAACGCAACCGATGAACGGGCAAAAAAAGCCGGGTGTACCTACGTACCGCAGATTCCGTTATTTATTGTAGCAGAAATTTGCGCTAATTGCAATAGTTTTTTAGAATATATTCTAAAAATCGGGCGTTTTTCGCAAAAAATCCTTGATTTTTGGCGTTTTCTTGCAATTATCTCACGATTGTTCGTCAATTCTCACTTATACTCTGTTTTGCTTTATCTTCGATAGCAGGATAAAGGAGAGAACTTTGCATCTTTTGCGTTAAGTTACAAAAAGAAAACGTTATAAAGTTTTAAAAAACAATGAATAAAAATGAAGTATTCGGCTTGACAATTCATTTTGGTTAGTTTATAATATTAATGATGTCAAATTATGCTCTTGTTTTGACAAAATTAACAAAAGGAGGCTAAGAATAATGAAAAAACTATTTCTTAGAATACTGACAGCGGCTATGGCATTGTTGCTACTGTCGGCATTGTTCGTTGCCTGCGTTGATCCAACTACACCTAGCGACGACACTACAAACAACGCACAGGTAGAAGTCAGCACACCTGACGGCCCTGAAACTGATGCTTGGGGCAGACCTGTTGTTGAAGCACCCGTTCCCGATACCTTCAAAGCACCCGATAACACGGTTATTACGGTGCTAATGCGCTCAAACAATCGCTCCTATACCCGTGAGTTCTACTCACCCGATGAGCAGACCGGCGAGACTCTCAATGATTCAATTTTCGCAAGGAACCTCAAGCTTGAGGACACGATGAACTTCAAGTTCAGTTTTATTGAGGGTGGAGATAAGGATCAAGTTATTACAGCAGTTTCGAAGGAGCTTCAGTCCGGCGGTGCTGATAAGATAGACATCGTAACAAACTACGCATATTATGGAACGGCTTCAGCCCTTCGTAACGCATATATTAACCTTGAAAATGTAGATTATATTGATACAACACACCCCTGGTGGAATTCCACATATGTTGACGCCGCAAAAATTGATGATCAGCTCTATTTTATCATCGGCGACCTCAACCTCTCTGTTGTTGACCGTTCACTTGCAATATTCTACAATCGCAGAATAGGCAACGATCTCGCACTTCCTGACTTCTACGATGTAGTTCTTAACAATGAATGGACTATTGAAACTCTCCTTACTGCTACTGCAAACACCTGGAAGGATGAAAACTCCAACTCTACACCTGACGAGGACGACTTCTACGGAATTATCGCTTGCTCCAACTCCGAAGCATACGATGGATTCCTCACAGCGTTCGGTGTTGACTATACAAAAAAGAACAAAGACGGCAGTATTGAGGTTGCTTGGGATGCTGAAAAGGTTTCCGATGCAATTGATAAACAGATCAAGCTCTACAATGAGAATAATGGTGGTATGACGACAAGCGATTGGGAAAAGCTTGGCTCTAACTTCACAACCGGCAAGGCTCTCTTCCATCTCCACCTTATTTATGGTAGTGCGGCAGAAAACGCAAATATCAGAAATATGCAGGATCCCTACGGTCTGCTTCCCCTTCCTAAGTACACAAAGGAGCAGGAAAGCTATCGCACAACTGCTCAGGATGCGTACAACATTATGTCCGTAATGAATACCTCCAAGAACCTTGACATTGTCGGTGCAGTTCTTGAGCAGTGGAACTATGAGTCTTACAGAGATATTCTTCCTATCTATTGTGAGCTTATTATGAAGACGAGATACCTCAAGGACACAGAATCCGGTCAGATCTTCGACATCATCGTTGGAAGCGTAACATTTGACACAGGTATGGTTTACGGAGCAGAGCTTAACCGTATTGCGACCTCTACTCGTGAAATGGTTAAGGACGGAAAAAACACATTTGCTTCTACATACAAGACAAATAAGGTTATGTACAACAGATTACTTGAAAGGCTTATTGACCATTTTGAGGAGAGAGCAGTAAGCTGATCAGATCTTTGAATGAATAGAATAACGCCTCCGAGCCTTTGGCTTGGAGGCGTTATATATTCTTTTGGATTACTTATTCTGCGTCGGTGGGAACTACAACTCCTGAGGGCGCATCCTTTGCTTCGCCAAGATATGTGGGAAGCTTCATGCCGACCATATCGAAAAGCTCTGTGAGGGGAGGAACCGACTTGTAAAGACCGGAGATAAAGCCTGCAGTAGCACTCTTGCCATCCTGCGACTGACCGTTGTCCCATACAGTAACCTTGTCGATCTTGATTCCGGAGATTGCATCAACCTGAATGCGTGTGAGATCCTCAAGCTTGTCAGTAACCATAAGTCTGATAGCAGCATTGGGATCGCCACCTGCTGCAGAAACGATAGCACGGAGACCTTCAGCCTGCATCATAAGGATCTGACGAGCACCCTCAGCCTCGGCCTGCATCTTCATAAGGATGGAGTCGGCCTCACCGCGTGCGCGACGGCGCATCTGCTCAGCCTCAGCCTCAGCCTGAAGCTCTGCTTCCTTCTTTGCGATCTCGGCTCTGACTATGATGTCAGCCTCGAGCTTTGCCTTCTCAAGCAGCGCACGAGCTTCCTCTGCGCTCTGTTGTGCAGAGTAGGACTCTTCAAGAGCACGAGCTGCCTGAATGTTCTCAGCAGCAACTGCACGTCTTGTAGCGTCAGCCTCACGCTCACGGCGTGTCGCCTCGGACTCTGCTATTCTTACTCTTGCCTCGTTCTCACCTGCGATAGCCTCGGAGTTTGAACGGGAAACGCTGATTCTCTGGTCTCTTTCTGCAACTGCGGCACCGATTGCACCACTTCTGTCAGCCTCTGCAACAGAGATCTTTGCGTCATTTATTGCCTTTGCGGCAGCTTCCTTACCGAGAGCTGCGATATATCCACTCTCGTCGTTGATGTCAGTGACGTTTACGTTGATGAGACGAAGACCGATCTTCTTAAGCTCTGTTTCAACGTTGCCTGAAACGGCGTCGAGGAATTTGTCACGGTCTGTGTTGATTTCCTCGATGTCCATTGTAGCGATTACAAGACGGAGCTGACCGAAGATGATATCCTTTGCAAGCTCCTGGATTTCGATGAGCTTAAGACCGAGCAGACGCTCAGCTGCGTTCTGCATTACACCGGGCTCTGTGGAGATACCAACTGTAAAGCGAGAGGGAACGTCTACACGAATGTTCTGATGCGACAGAGCATTTGTGAGGTCAACGGGAATTGACAGAGGTGTCAAATCGAGGTATTCGTAAGCCTGAATGATCGGGTATACGAATGCTGCACCACCGTGGATGCACTTTGCGGAACGCTGTGTTCCGTCCTTGTTAGTTCCGACCTTACCATAGATAACCATAATTTTGTCGGAGGGGCATTTCTTGTATCTTGAAGCGAACAGAATGAGAAATGCGAACAGAACTACGACAACAGCAACGATGATGATCGGTACTGCGGGCGAAATGCCGGATGCGAGAAATGTGTTGAATCCTGACATATCAATTTTCCTTTCTTGTGTTTATTTCAATTGCTTAAAAATTGATTCAATAATTAGTTGTTGCTCTCGCCACTCTCTGCGGCGAGCTTTTCTTTTGCTCTTGCAATTCTTGCGTTGAGCGTTGTTGTGTACTCGTCAGCAGCAGCGTCGGCAAGAACGGGAAGAGAAGCAAGCGTTGTACCGTCGGCGTTGGTGATAACCAGGTGCTTGTAGGGAGTTGCGCCCTCATATCCGCCGTCGGTGATTTCTATAAGCTCGGCTGAGGCAAGCGATGAATACGCTACCTCGCAAAAGAGGTCGAGGGATGAGCCGTTCTCTTCAAGAAGAGAATGACGGCGACTGCCAAGGCAAAGTGTGTCGGGCTTGAAGAAAAGACCCGAAAGAGCATATACGGCAGAACGGCTCTTGCCATCGTTGCCCTTTTTGTGTGGAACATCAACGCTCTCAAAACAGTATGTGCTGAAATATATCGGCTCAAACTTCGGGGATGTGATGCCGTGTGACATTTCATAGCGAATTCTGTGAATGTCGTGGTTATCGAAGTGTGACTTGAAGTCAGTCTCAAAAACCTGAAGCAGACCTGAGGTCTTTTCGTCAATCTCTGAGTCGGGGATTTTAACTGCCGCTCTGAAAATAAAAATCAAAGCTCCGACTCCAATGAGCGCAAGACCGATGGCACTAAAAAGCCAGGTGGGAAGCCCTCTTGTGTTGGCGAGAATGACGACCATCAGCAAGCCGATGCCGATGCAGGCGGCTGAGACGATAACCGGAAATGTTGAAAGATGCTGATTGAAATACTTTTGGATGCGTTTGGTGTTCATTGTTTTGCCTTTCGATTAGTATTGTGTAGATTTTTTATTTGCTCTGAAGTGGCTCGACGAGAAGCACTCCTGCCTCGTTTACCGCCACTACACGAACATAACTTCCTGTTTTAAGGGGTTCGGACGAAGTTGTTATTGCTGTAAACTCACAATACTTTTCTTGAACTGTCACATTAACCTTACCGGATCCCGAGCCTTGCGCAGGGATTGTCAGATAAACCTCTGCAACCTTGCCAATGCAATTTCCAACATCAATATTTCCACTTGATTGGAGTCTGTATACTGCACGCATTAAAAATGCCATTCCAACGAGAGTTGCAAAGCCACAAGCCGCAGCTATGAGAATCGAAACCCACGCAGGAAGCGAGGTTTCAAGAAGAGCAACTCCGACCCAACCTGCGATACAGAGCATAGAGAGTATGCCGCGGAGAGAGAAGAGAGCAAGTCCGTCATCTGCCACAGGAGCTTCAAGATCATCGGCGGCGTCTGTGCCGAGGTCTGTGTCGGTGTCCACATCCATATCTCCGGGGGCACTTGCATCAACATCTCCATCACCACTGCCACCCATACCAACCAGCGTCAGTATAGTTTGCAAGATGAGTATCAGTGTGGAGGGGATGGCAATCAGGGCAAATATCTGTTGAGCTAATAATAGCTGATTCCACCATTCAATCATAATACTTTAGTCCTTTCATAAATAAAATAGAATCAAAGCCGAGGTGCTTATCTGTTCATCAAGTGGTCGACAAGAGCATCGGAATGCGACTTGATGATAGATGCATAATATGCAATAATTATGATCTCGAGAGCAGTATTGAGCCTTTTGCGTGCGCCCGTTACCTTTTCTTCGTAATCGGATGTAATTTCGCTTATGCAATCCTTAAGTGTTGTTGTGTTGGCGGCTATACCCTCCTCGAGCATAAGTCTGTCAAGAATGCGACAGATATAATCATAAAGAATTGAGTCTCTGATAATATCGTCCTCTCTGTCGTAAACTCTTCCGTTGATATAGGAAACGAGGAACGCAATTCGGTCAAGCTGCATACAAGAACGGAGCATATTGATAATAAGTATATGCGCCACCTGGTCAATATCATAACGCTTCAGCTTTGCATTAGCTACCCATCCACGTTTTGTCCAGTTCTGCAGAGTTGAACCGTCAATGCCTGATATCTCCCTTATCTGAGTGAGCATCACTCCGTCCGAGATGAAAAAGATTTTTTTGAGAAACTCAAGTCCTGTTGCACCGCCCATTTCATCCCGCTTGAGTATTGTACCCGGGATGTACTCTTCGTTAATCTGAAGATTCATAGTGCTTTACTCCTTTTCGTATTTTATCATCTGTTAATATTATAACACACGGTCAAGTGATTGTCAATAGCAATTTAAGAAATTTTTCAAAAAGTCTTGGGGTTGGATTAAAAAACAAGCGAGAAAGCACTCAAAAGAGAAGAGGAATCAGCTGCTCAAGCGTATAAATGTCAGCATCGGGTGCTTGTGCCTCACTTTGGGGCTCCTCTTTTTGGAAAAAGCCTTTGCGAATACGAACAGTCTTCATACCGAGAGACTTTGCAGGGGTGATGTCATTGTCAAGTCGGTCACCAACCATAAGTGCGTGCTCGGGCGAACAGTTCGCTGCGGCAAGAGCTGAGCGAAAGAAGCGAGGGCTTGGCTTTGCCATTCCCATCTCGGTGCTTGAATAAACAAGGCTTATATAGTCGAGAAGCCCGTACTCACGAAGTCTCTTGACCGATCCACCCGGCTGATTTGCGATTATTCCAATGTGATAACGCTCGTAAAGCTTTTTCAGCGTGGGGAGTGCGTCATCATACGGACGTTCAAGAGCCTTGTCATATTTCGGCAGAGTTGTTATTCCAAGCTTGCGAAGAGCAGCGAGTGCAGGACTTTGCCTGTAATCGAGAGCAGAGTCGATGGCAAGGACGTAGAGTGACTCTGCGCTGACTCCGTCGAGAGCAAGCTTCGGATACTCCTCAATAACACGGTCAAAACGGTAAAGATGGGCATCGTCCTCGTCAATGAGTGTATGTCCCATATCGAAAAAGATCCAATCAATTGAAGAAAATTTCATATCGAGTCATACTCCCTCTGCAATCCGTCTATAATTTTTTATCTATATTTTTCTATATTCTATCACAATTTTTTAGTCAGCACAAGGTTTTTGTTCAAGAAAGGGGAATGTTTTTGAAGAAAAGCGCGAAAATTCTGCGCATCGGCATAATTCCTGCAACGCTGTTTTGCCTGATGCTTATATTACAGCCACTCAAGCTTACAATGCTGTCGCTGCTCGCCGCCACCGTTCACGAATGTGGGCATCTGCTTGCAGCCCATCTGCTGAATATCCCCCTGCGCTCGCTCTGCATAAGCACGATGGGGGCAACAATACGAATCAGAGGTTCTCTGATTTCATATAAAAAAGAATGGCTTTTGTGTGCAGGCGGCCCTCTGGCAAATTTTTTGTGTGCTTTTTTTACATATATAGCACTTCAACTTGGTGGTAGCGAGAGTGAGGGAGGGTGGTGGTTTGTTGCTGTATCGGTTATGCTTGGCGCATTAAATCTTTTGCTTGCCGAGGGCTTTGATGGTGGAAGAATGCTTTATGCATCCGTTGCAAGCCTGCTTGGAGTGAGGGCGGCCGAGCGAACACTTGCCGTTACTTCGTTTATAAGCATTGTGTTTTTGTGGATGATCTCCGTTTATCTGCTCATCAGATACAAGACCTCCCTTACTCTTTTTGTGTTCACGATCTCTCTGTTTTACCGTCTGTTTCTGTCCTCGGACAATTAGATAATCGTCTTGACTTTTTCATCATTTGTGATATAATTATTCTGGGCTATTAGGTAATGACGGCAACTTATAACTTGCATACGGAGGGGACAGAATGAGTGTGACGAAAATTGTTCTAAGCGGCGACAGAGACAAAGCCCGAAGCTATTCGGTTATACTTAAAGAAGAGTTGTCTTCTTTCGGATATAAGACCCTTTTTGTGTCCGAAGTTGAAAAAGATGCAACCACACTTTGCGATGCGCTCCTCGGTCAGCTTGAGCGTGAGTCGGAGGCTTTGCGTATGGTTGAGGAAAGCGAGAAGGCGTTAATTATTTGCATCGGTGGTGCGATGGATATTCTTTGTGATATACCCGTGGAAGAAAGAAGAGCGATTTTGGATGCGTGCAGCACAAACGAAACGGAGTGCCGTGATAGCTATGACGGAGTTTTTCTTGTCGCACACAGCGGGGAGAGCTACACAAAAAACGTGTCCGTATGGACGGGCACACCACACCTCAGGGCAGTGACGGACGAGAAGTGGCTTGTGCGCCAGCTTCTCTCGCTTCTCGGTGAACCACGCCCACTTGAAATTGAAAGAAAATTCCTTGTTGAGTATCCCGATGTCAAAAAGCTGCAGAGCCTGCCTGAGTGCGCCTCTGTCAGCATCTCGCAGACTTATCTGCGAGGTGGAGAGGGCGAGGAACGCCGTGTTCGCAAGAGAGGAACAAACGGTGAATATATGTACTATCTCACTACGAAGAGTCAGGGGGATGGCAGCGTGCGCACCGAGATTGAGACGAGAATAACGAAAGAACAGTACGAATGTCTGAAGGCAGAGGCTGATAGCGAAAGAGGTACTGTCGAGAAGACGAGGTTTTGTATTCTGTATCATCAAAGCTATATTGAGATAGATGTTTACCCATTCTGGAGTGACAGAGCAATAGCAGAGATTGAGCTGTGTTCGGAAGATGAAGAATTTGAATTTCCTGAGTATATTAAGGTAATCAAAGAGGTTACAGGAAATAGCGAATACAAAAACTCAAGTCTTGCAAAAATGCTTGCAAGAACATAACAGACCAAACGAAAAGCAAAGGAGGTTTTACCGTGGACGGAGTATTTAAGCTTGTTTCCCCATTTGAGCCGACGGGTGATCAGCCTGCGGCGATAGACAGTATAGTTGAAGGTCTTATGCGTGGAGAGCGTATGCAAACTCTGCTTGGCGTTACAGGCTCAGGTAAGACCTTTACAATGGCAAATGTAATAGCGAGAATGAACAGACCAACGCTTGTGTTGGCGCACAATAAGACTCTTGCAGCTCAGCTTTGCACCGAGTTCCGTCAGTTCTTCCCCGAAAACGCCGTTGAATATTTTGTTTCCTATTATGATTATTATCAGCCGGAGGCGTACATTCCCGGAAAGGATATGTATATCGAGAAGGACGCACTTGTAAATGATGAGATCGACCGTCTGCGTCACAGCGCAACCTCGGCTCTTTTTGAACGCCGTGATGTTATCATTGTCGCAAGCGTTTCGTGCATCTACTCGCTTGGTGATCCTCTTGAATATTCACAGCTCGTGCTTGCCATCCGTCCCGATATGGAGCTTGATCGCAACGAGTTTATCAAGAGACTTACTGCCATAAGCTACACAAGAAACGATATGGCACCCGTTCGTGACAGCTATCGTGTGCGTGGCGATACTGTTGAGGTCATACCTGCATCCGGCAACGACAAGGCGTTGCGTGTCGAGTTTTTCGGTGACACGGTCGAGAGAGTATCGGAAATTAACGTTGTTACGGGTGAGCTTGTGCGCCGTCTTTCCTATGCGGCAATCTACCCTGCAACGCACTACGCAGTTTCGGATGATAAGCGAGAGAGGGCTCTTTCGGAAATCGAGAGAGAAATGATCGAGAGAGCTGCATTCTTTGAATCGGAGCATAAATATCTTGAGGCGCAGAGAATAACGGAGCGAACAAAATATGATCTTGAGATGCTCCGTGAGATTGGATTTTGCTCGGGAGTTGAAAACTATTCCCGTGTGCTATCGGGAAGAGAACCCGGCTCAACACCATACACCCTGCTCGACTATTTCCCAAAGGATTATATTCTGTTTGTTGATGAGTCGCACGTAACACTCCCGCAGGTCAAGGGAATGAGTGGTGGCGATACATCAAGAAAACGCAATCTTGTGGATTTCGGCTTCCGTCTGCCGTCGGCATTTGACAATCGCCCTCTTTATTTTGAGGAATTTGAAGAAAAGATAAATCAGGCAGTATTTGTCAGCGCAACCCCGGGTGACTACGAAAGAGAATATTCGGACAGGATCAGCGAACAGCTGATTCGTCCCACAGGTCTTATTGATCCCGAAATAGAGGTGCGACCCGTGGAATCGCAGATAGATGACCTGCTTGGCGAGATAAGAATTCGTGCAGAGCGTGGCGAGCGAACGCTTGTTACAACACTTACAAGAAAAATGGCAGAGGATCTGACCGACTATCTTGCAGACAACGGAGTTCGCGTCAGGTATCTACATTATAATATAGAGACTATGGAGCGAACGGAGATAATCCGTGACCTCAGACTCGGAAACTTCGATGTGCTTGTCGGTATCAATCTGCTTAGAGAGGGACTTGATATACCCGAGGTGTCGCTTGTTGCCATACTTGATGCGGATAAGGTCGGATTTTTGCGTTCCGAAACCTCGCTTATACAGACCATAGGCAGAGCAGCAAGAAATGTAAACGGCAAGGTCATTATGTACGCAGACGGTATTACTGTGGCTATGGAAAGAGCTATCGGGGAGACAAATCGTCGCCGTGCAATTCAGGAGAAATATAATCAAGAACACGGCATAACTCCTCGCTCGGTCGAAAAGAAGGTCGGAGATCTTATTGAGATCGCACTTCCGTCCGATGACGCACCCGACAGAACGAAGAAGTCGGGAGACGGTGGCAAGAAGATGTCGAAGCGTGATCGTGAGGCTATGATAGAAAAGCTTACGGGTGAGATGAAGGATGCGGCACGCAGACTCGACTTTGAGCTTGCAGCGTATCTGCGTGATAAGATCCGTGCGCTCCGTGAGGACGGCGCAAAAAAATAAGAACAGCAAAATGAGCAAAGGCTCAGAAACAAGGAAGAAAAAATGTCAGGAAAACTTGTAATAAAGGGTGCAAGAGTGCACAATCTGAAAAATGTTGATTTAACCATACCACGAGACAAGCTCGTTGTGCTGACAGGCCTTTCGGGATCGGGCAAATCGTCGCTTGCATTTGATACCATATACGCAGAGGGACACAGGAGATTTGTTGAGTCTCTCTCATCCTACGCCCGTCAGTTCCTCGGTCAGCTTGATAAACCCGATGTGGATATGATAGAGGGGCTTTCTCCTGCGATCTCCATTGATCAGAAGACAACATCAAAGAATCCTCGTTCAACCGTCGGTACTGTAA
Source organism: Eubacteriales bacterium (assembly GCA_045543615.1). Lineage (GTDB taxonomy): Bacteria > Bacillota > Clostridia > Oscillospirales > CAG-272 > CAG-390. The sequence continues at coordinate 58,657 of JAZPXL010000060.1, read as the reverse complement.
CGGAGATATATGACTATTTGCGTCTTTTGTACGCAAGAATAGGCGTACCTCATTGTCCTGTTTGCGGCAAGGAAATTCGCCGTCAATCCGTCGATCAGATTATCGAGAAGATCGAGATGCTCCCCGAGGGCACGAGATTTTTGGTGCTCTCGCCGGTAGTTAGGGCAAAGAAGGGTATGCACGAAAAGGTCTTTGCTGACGCTAAACGCTCAGGATATTCGAGAGTTCGTGTTGACGGCTCAATGTATGATCTCGATGAGGAAATAAAGCTCGACAAAAACTTAAGACACAGCATTGAAGTCGTAGTTGATCGACTTGTTATGAAAGAGGGAATACGATCAAGACTGTCAGATTCAGTTGAAACTGCGCTCTCGCTTGCGGAGGGACGCTTGCTTGTAGTCACCGTTCCACGAGAGGGAGAGGCAACCGAGCTTGAGTTTTCGCAGGCTTATGCGTGCGAGGAGCACGGAATATCGTTTGGCGAGCTTGAGCCGAGAATGTTCTCGTTCAATAACCCTGCAGGTGCTTGTCCCGATTGCGCAGGACTCGGGGTCACAAGGAGACTATCCGTTGAGAAGATAATCCCCGACCTGTCTCTCTCGCTTGCACAGGGGGCAATAGCAGTAAACGGCTTCAAGACAATGGTTGAAGAGAGCTGGAACGGCCCACTCTTTGCGGCAGTTGCAGAAAAACACGGATTTACACTTGACACCCCACTTTGCAACTATACCGATGAGCAGATGAATATTCTCCTTTACGGAACGGGAAATGAAAAATATACAGTAACGAGGTATTTCGGCAAGGAAGGACACCTGCGTGACGCTAAATTTGAGGGCGTGGTGCACATTATGGAGCAGAGAATGCAGTATGGTGGTGCTGAAGAGTATTACGAAGAGTTTATTGAAGAGATCCCTTGTCCTAAATGTAAAGGAAGAAGACTTAACGATATGGCACTCGCCGTCACAGTTGGTGGACTTGCGATTGATGAGTTCTGCGACCTCTCGGTAAGCCGTGCGCTCAGCCTTGTTTCAAGTGATACACTAAAGCTTACTCCAAGCGAGGAGCAGATCGTTAAAGAGGTGCTCAAGGAGATCCGTGCGAGACTCAGCTTCCTTGAAAGCGTGGGCCTTGAGTATCTCACACTTTCGAGACGAGCAGGTACGCTCTCAGGTGGCGAGGCGCAGAGGATCAGACTTGCAACTCAGATAGGCTCGTCACTCGTTGGCGTGCTGTATGTTCTCGATGAGCCAAGTATAGGACTTCATCAGCGTGACAGCGCAAGGCTTATCTCAACGCTTGAGAGACTTAGGGATCTCGGAAACACGGTCATTGTTGTTGAACACGATGAGGAGATGATGCGAGCAGCAGATTTCCTTGTTGATATAGGGCCCGGAGCAGGCGTTCACGGTGGAAACATAGTTGCTGCAGGCACTCCCGAAGAGGTTATGGCAAATGAGGCTTCGCTTACAGGTGCATACCTTTCGGGCAGAAAGCTCATCCCCGTTCCCGAAATAAGAAGAAAGGGCAACGGTAACTTCCTAAAAATCAGAGGTGCTGCCGTAAATAACCTGAAGAACGTTGACGTTGATATTCCACTTGGTTGCTTTGTCTGCGTAACGGGCGTGTCAGGCTCAGGTAAGTCGTCGCTTGTGAACGGAGTTATTGATCCTGTGCTTCTTACTGCACTCAATGGCGCAAGAAGACGGGCGGGACGACATACAAGCGTTGAGGGAATAGAGCATCTCGATAAGGTTATTGATATCGACCAAAGCCCGATAGGCAGAACTCCGAGATCCAATCCTGCAACGTATACGGGTCTGTTCAACGAAATACGCTCGCTGTTTGCAAAGACACAGGATGCAATAGCGAGAGGATATGGCCCCGGACGCTTTTCGTTTAACGTCAAGGGTGGACGATGCGAGGCGTGTGGGGGAGATGGCGTGCGTTGCATTGAAATGCACTTCCTGCCCGATGTATATGTAACCTGCGACGTGTGCCACGGACATAAATATAATCGTGATACACTTGAGGTAAAGTATAAAGGGAAGAACATCTATGAGGTTCTTGAAATGACAGCAGAGGAGGGACTTGCATTCTTTGACAGCATCCCAAAGATCCGCCGTCACTTGCAAACTCTTTGCGATGTCGGACTTGGATATATCAAGATAGGTCAATCATCAACCACAATTTCAGGCGGTGAGGCACAGAGAGTAAAGCTTGCAACGGAGCTGTCAAGACGTAGCACGGGCAAGACCTTCTATATCCTTGATGAGCCGACAACCGGACTTCATACAGATGATGTAGCCCGCCTGCTTGGCGTTCTCTCAAGACTTGTTGATGCAGGAAACACTGTTCTTGTTATCGAACACAATCCGGAGGTCATAAAATGTGCTGACTATATCATAGACCTCGGCCCTGAGGGTGGAGACGGTGGAGGACGAATAGTCGCGACCGGTACACCCGAAGAGGTTGCAAAGGTCGAGGCTTCATATACGGGTAGATTTTTGAATAATTATTTATAACATTATTCATTTATGCACTGTTTATGCATTGAGTTGAACTGGGCTGTTCGTCGAAATGCACTAAAACGCATATTGTGATGATAAATATTCAAACGAAAACACCAAAAATAATGTTTATAATGAAAAAAATCAAAATAGGTATTGACATTTGAATAAATATGCAGTATAATATGCAACATAATCAAAACAATCCTCGAAAGGAACTACTAATTATGAAAAAGATTATTTCCATTATGCTTGCTGCTATTATGCTTTGCAGCTCAATTCTTGTATTCGCATCCTGCACAGGCGCAACAAAGATTAAGACCATTGACGTTGCGCTGACAACAGAGAAGTACGCTTTCGGCGTTAAGAAGGGCAACACAGAGCTTCTTAACAGCCTCAACACCTTCCTTGCTGACATTCAGGCAAATGGTGAGTTTAAGGCTATCGTTGACAAATACTTTGGCGACGGCACACCCACAGGTATCGCATCTGCTGCAAAGGATGAGAGCAAGGACCAGCTCATCATCGCTACAAACGCAGCGTTCAAGCCCTTCGAGTACAAGGAAGGCAACCTCTACTACGGCGTTGACATTGAAATTATGGCAGCTTTCGCAAAGTCTCTCAACCTTGAGTTCGTAGTTGACGATATGAACTTTGACGCAGTTTGCACATCCGTTGGCAGCGGTCTTTGCGATGTTGCAGCAGCAGGTCTTACAATCAAGCCCGACCGTGAAGAGATCCTTGACTTCTCGACCAGCTACTATGATGCATCTCAGACACTCATTTGCCTTGAGAGCAACACAGCATTCGATGCTTGCAAGACAGCAGCTGATATGGAAGCTATCATCAAGACACTTCCTGCAGGAACAAAGGTAGGCGTTCAGTCCGGTACAACAGGCTTCTACTACGCTAAGGGCGATGCTGACTGGGGCTTTGAGGGCTTCTCTAACCTTGAGGTTAAGACTTATGATAACGGTGCTATGGCAGTTCAGGATCTTATCAACGGTAATATTGACTATGTTATCATTGACGATGCTCCTGCAAAGAGCATTGTTGAGAGTTTCAACAACTAATTAAATATTAATATGCGGGGGTGCCGCTTGCGACACCCCCCTAAAAGTTTGTATGGAGAAAAAATGGGAAACTTTGATCGTATGATCCAAAAGTTCATCGACAACTTCATTTACGCTGAGGGCTGGAAGACAGTTGTTGAGGGACTTCGCAATACTATGCTAATTGCCGTCTTCGGTCTTTTGATCGGACTTGTCATCGGCACAGTTATCGGAATTGTAAAGGTTCTGCCTCGCTATAAGAGAATAACGAGATTTTTTCAGAAGGTGTGTGACTTTTACGTTGCATTTTTCAGAGGAACACCGATAGTTGTTCAGCTTCTGCTTGGTTATTATGTGCTTTTTCCTCTGCTTGGTATTCGCACAACAGGACTTATGGTTTGTATCGTGATATTCGGTATGAACAGTGGTGCGTATATTTCAGAAATAATGCGCGGAGGCATCAATTCCGTTGACGGTGGACAGCTTGAGGCAGCAAGAGCCGTCGGACTCGGTTTTGGAATTTCGATGTGGAAAATTGTTATTCCGCAGGCTATGAAGAACATACTACCCTCACTCGGTAACGAGTTTATCGCTCTCGTCAAGGATACATCGGTTGCAAGCTTTGTTGCAGTAGTTGACCTGCGACTCGCTTTCCAGCGTATCGGTGACGGAAGCTATGAATATATGATTCCCTATCTTGTGATGGCGATAATTTACATTGTTATCGTTCTGATCATCGGACTTGGTATAAAGGTTATGGAAAGGAGTCTCGCAAAAAGTGATAGAAATCGTTAATCTGCGCAAGGTTTACGGCGACAATGTCGTGCTCGATGGCGTAAGTGATGTTATAAAAGACGGCGAGAAGGTAGTTGTTATCGGTCCGTCGGGAAGTGGAAAGAGCACATTTTTGCGTTGTCTTAACTGTATGGAAGACCCCGATGGCGGAAAGATAATTTTTGACGGCGTTGATATTGCCGATATGAGAGTTGATATCAATGTACACCGTCAAAAGATGGGAATGGTGTTCCAACAGTTTAACCTTTTCAACAATAAGACCGTTATACAGAATATTATGCTTGCTCCCGTATACATCGGTTGCAGAAATGTTGACAGAGCAAAATGGAAGAATTTCTGGCGTTCATTTGCAAATCTCTTCCGCAAAGAAAAGAAGGAGCTTCTGCCGGTTGCAAGCAAGGAACAAATCAAGCTTGAAGCTAAAGAAAACGCGATGAGGCTTCTTGAGAGAATCGGACTTGCTGACCGAGCAGATGAGTACCCCTCAAGACTTTCGGGTGGACAGAAGCAGAGAGTTGCAATAGTCAGGGCACTCGCTATGAACCCCAAGGTCATCCTTTTCGATGAGCCTACCTCGGCACTCGATCCTGAGATGGTAGGCGAGGTGCTTGATCTGATGAAGCAGCTTGCTGATGAGGGTATGACGATGGTTGTTGTGACTCACGAAATGGGCTTTGCCCGTGAGGTTGCTGACAGAGTTATATTTATGTGTGACGGAAATATCGCTGAATCGGGAACACCCGAACAGGTTTTCAACAATCCACAGAACCCAAGAACGAAGCTCTTCCTCGATAGCATTCTTTAAATAGATAATTTAAAAAAAGCTCCGATTTTTTGATGAGTCGGAGCTTTTTTTGTGCGTTTAATCAAAAAACAATTAAGTTTCATTTTTTTGGATAAAATAGTTTATATTTTGTTTTTAATTTTCAATTGACATAAATTGCTCGCTATGATATAATCTACTTATATTTGAAAGAAAAACTGTGTATGCAGTATGGTGAGATATGGATTACAGAGATTACAGAAGGAAAAAGCCGAATACATCACCTGACTCACGCCCTCCTCGCACAGAAGCCCCCGAAGCTGCCGGTGTCGAAGAGAGAGAGCAGCAACCGAGAGAGGTGCGCAGAGCACCGTCTGTAACAGGTGGCAGATCGACAAATCGCAAGAGTCGGGAGAGAGGTATTCGCTCAGCGATAATCGCACTTGTCTGCGCTGCGTTGCTTATAGCTGCACTTGCCGTGTTTTCGACTATGACATCGGGTGAGTCTTATAAAAATGTAGCAAGAAGTGTTACGGTCGAGATAGGCCGCAAGTGGATAGTGGCGTCGGACTTCCTTCTTGAAAAGAATATGGAAGCAGAATTTGCAGAGGGTGTGGAGTATGACCTCTCAAAGATCGGTAAATATAAGATCGCGCTTATTGTCAATGGCGAGAGATGCACGTCAACTCTCATCGTCACAGATTCGGTTGCCCCCGTTGCTACTACAAAGACTGTGACGATCCACAAGGGAGACAATGTCGATGCGTCTGCGTTCGTTGAAAACATCGAGGACGCAACGGCTGTTGTTGTTGAATTTGTGGCAAAGCCCGATACATCAAGGCTTGGAAGTCAGACGGTTTCCGTTGTACTCACCGATGAGGCAGGAAATAAAACGCAGTATGACGCAAACTTGAATGTTGTTTCGGAAAATGAGCTTATCGCACATAGTGTGATTTGTGAGCTTGGTCAGCCTATGCCTCCTACAACGGTGTTTACGGGAGACGGCGTTGATGCAGAATATCTCAGCGACGTCGGATTTATTGACACAACAATACCCGGAATCTATATGCTTCAGATTAAGGTTGGCGCACAGGTTTATGATGTTACGGTTGAGGTAAAGGACACTAAAGCACCCACAGCTACGATAACTCCCCAGACATCGCAAGGAAAGCTTCCGTCTCCATCCGACTTTGTAAGCGATATAGTTGACGCAAGTGATGTTGTGGTAAGGTATGCAAACGAAGACAGTTTGCCCAAAGAATCTCTGTCGGTCGGACGAATTGATGTCGAAATAGTTCTCACTGATAAATACGGCAACTCAACAACCTACAAGTCCTATATAACAGTTGAGTTTGTGGACACAGAAGCTCCGGTGTTTACAAAGCTTCCAAACTCGCTTGAGGTCGATGCATGCGCAACGGCAATCCTTTGGAGAAGCAAGGTTGAGGCGAACGACAACAGTGGAAGCGTCGATATCTATCTTGACTCATCAAAAGCTGACCTCAATACCCCCGGAAAGTATATAGTAAATATTGTAGCCGAGGACAAGGCTGGCAACAAGACGCAGAAGAGTGTTTCTCTCATTGTAAAGGATACATCGGTCACGGATGAAATGCTTAATTCCGTGATTGATGACATAATAGAGAATTATGTGGACAAGGAAGCTACGCCTTCACAACAAGTCTTCAATGTTTATGCGTATATTTACGAGAATCTCAAATACGCAAATACGGCGGCACACGATGACTGGAGGAGAGAGGCATATAAGGCACTTACCACCAATTTCACAGGCGACTGCTTTACACATTGTGCAGTGGGATATGCTCTTCTTGACAGACTTGGCTTTGATGTTCTCCTTGTTGAGAGAGCAGACCAATATAAGATAGAAGGCACAGGAACTCATTTTTGGGTAATGGTCAATATCGGAACTGACGAGCACCCACAGTGGTATCATTTCGATGCAACACCTCAGCGTGCTCCGTTCCATCTCGAGACCTATCTGATGACGGACGCACAGCTGCGTGCGTTTACTAAGTGGAGAAATGAGGAGGGAGTTCTTGAAAACTATTATTCGCACGATACATCGCTCTATCCTGCAAGCGCAACCAAGATCCTCGTTGACCTTGAAATCCCATCAAAGTATTTTTCGTAATTCCTGAGCATCAGCTTCTGTGGGTGCTCGTTGAAAAAAACTGAATTTTGGCACTTAGCAATAAGTTTTTGAACAAAAAACTGTCAGCCAAAGCTCGAGTCTGCCAACGTTCACAAATAGTTAACAAAAAATCAATATAAAAAGGTGAAATTTTGGCACCGTTCGTGGTATATTATTATCGTAGGTTAGCACTTCAAAGCATTGAGTGCTAAAAACGATCACGAACGGTGCTGATTTTTATGAAAGGAGACGGCTATGTACGGACAAGAGCTCAGCGAACGAAAAAAGCAGATACTTAAGGCGATAGTAGAATCCCATATCGAGCTTGGCGAGCCTGTCGGTTCAAAATCGCTCCAACAGCTGCCGGGAATATCCTGTTCATCTGCAACCATCAGAAATGAGATGGCAGAGCTTGAGGAGATGGGATATCTTGAGCAGCCACACACCTCGGCAGGAAGAGTACCTTCCCAGCTCGGTTACAGGTTTTATGTGGATCAGCTCATCGAGCATTACAGAATGACAACAACCGAGATCGCGCAGATCAACAGAATACTCAAGAGCAAGACCTCAGAGCTTGATCAAATTCTTGTTGCGGCGTCAAAGCTTGCTTCTGCGATGACCAATTATACAGGTCTTGCAGTAAAGCCCGGCAGACATTCGGTTGTAATCTCTCGCTTCGAGGTTGCTTACATCGACGAGAACAACTTTGTTCTCATAATGGTTAATTCACTTGGAAACGTTGTTTCAAAGCACATAAGACTTGGAACACCGAAGAGTGCAGAAACCATATCTTATCTCGGCAATATACTCAACGAGGTCTTGTGTGGCGTGCCGGCTGAGGCACTCAATATGTCGGTGATGATCAAGCTTGAAGAGGCTATGGGTGATGATGCAGAGCTTATTGCACCGATAATCAAGACTGTTTACTCGACACTTTCGGAGAGCGACGGCGGCGAGCTTCAGCTCTCAGGCATCGGAAATCTTCTCCAATATCCCGAAGATTACGAAAGCCCCGAACAGCTTGGAGATCTGCTTGGAACGCTTGAAGAGAAGGATGTAATTCTTCGCCTTGTAAGTGAAGCCGCAGATGATGAGGTCTCAGTTCTCATAGGCTCGGAGTCATCGGTAAAGGTAATGAACAATTCGGCTCTCGTCTTCAAGCCCATTGTAAGAGATGGCAAGACGGTCGGAGTTATAGGAGTTATAGGCCCTCTTCGTATGGATTACGCAAAGGTGCTTGAAACAATAGAGAGAGTTTGCGGCTCTGTTTCGGAGATTATCAACGAATATGCAGCGATCGCCCCACCGGGCAGAAGCGAGACGAACGGGACACAAACAACTCAAACAGACAATAACACTGCAAAGGATGGAAATAATGAGCGCAGCTGACAAGAATAACGAACAGGTAGTAGAAGAAGCAGTAGAAACTGCGGCAGAAGAGACAGTAGCACAGACTTCGGCTCAAGAAGAAGCTCCCGAACCTGCACCCAAGGGCAGAGACGGAAGAAAGCTTAAGAAGGCTGAGGCGAGAATAAAGGAGCTTGAAGAGCAGATAGCAAAGCTTGAAGCATCAGCTACCGAGGGAAATGACAAATACCTTCGTCTGCTTGCAGAATATGACAACTTCCGTCGTCGTAGCGCAAAGGAGCGCGAGGGCGTGTATTCGGATGCATATTCCGATGCAATAGGAGCACTCCTCCCAGTGCTTGACAATCTCGACCGTGCAGTCGGATGCGAAGACCCAAAAGGACTTGCAGAGGGACTTGCACTTATACTCAAGAGCTTTGACGAGGGACTTGCAAAGCTTGGTATCGAGGAAATACAGGCTTTGGGTCAGACATTCGATCCCGAAAGACATTACGCTGTTATGCATATTGAGGACGAAGCATACGGTGAGAGCGAAGTCGTCGAGGTGCTCCAGAAGGGCTACATCAAAGGCGACAAGGTTATTAGATACGCAGTCGTAAAGGTTGCAAACTAAAACAGAAATCAATTACCATAATATTAGATATCAGGAGGAAAAAATTATGTCAAAGATTATAGGCATTGACCTTGGCACAACAAATTCGTGCGTAGCAGTATTTGAGGGCGGCGAGCCCGTAGTTATCCCCAATCCCGAGGGAGCGAGAACCACACCTTCCGTGGTTGCATTTAAGAAGGACGGCGAGCGTCTTGTAGGTCAGGTCGCTAAGCGTCAGGCTATTACAAACCCCGACTCTACTGTAAGCAGTATCAAGCGTCATATGGGTACAGACAAGAGAGTGAACATCGGCTCCAAGAGCTACACTCCCCAGGAGATCTCCGCAATGATTCTTCAGAAGATGAAGGCTGATGCAGAGGCATATCTTGGACAGAGCATTACACAGGCAGTTATCACCGTTCCTGCATACTTCACCGATGCACAGCGTCAGGCAACAAAGGATGCAGGTAAGATAGCAGGCCTTGAGGTTCTCCGTATTATCAACGAGCCCACAGCAGCTGCTCTTGCTTACGGTATGGATAAGGAAGAAGACCAGAAGATTATGGTATTCGACCTTGGTGGTGGTACATTCGACGTATCCCTTCTTGAAATCTCCGACGGCGTTTTTGAGGTTCTTGCAACAGCAGGTAACAACCGTTTGGGTGGTGACGACTTCGATGAAAGAATCATTGAGTGGATGATTCGTACATTCAAGGAAGAGAACGGCGTTGACCTTCGTGGCGACAAGATGGTAACACAGAGACTTAAGGAAGCAGCAGAAAAGGCAAAGATCGAGCTTTCCGGTATGACATCTACCGAGATCAATCTCCCCTTCCTTACAGCTACTGCAGCAGGTCCTCTCCATTTCACAGCAACACTCACACGTGCAAAGTTCAACGAGCTTACAGCTGACCTTGTTGATGCAACAATGACCCCCACAAGACAGGTTCTCTCCGATGCAGGTCTCAAGCCCTCCCAGGTAGACAAGGTTCTCCTCGTTGGTGGTTCTACAAGAATTCCCGCAGTACAGGAGGCTGTCAAGAACTTTATCGGCAAAGAGCCCTTCAAGGGCATAAACCCCGATGAGTGCGTAGCAATCGGTGCAGCAATTCAGGCAGGCGTGCTTGGTGGCGAGGTAAAGGATCTTCTTCTTCTCGACGTAACTCCCCTGTCCCTTGGTATTGAGACACTCGGCGGCGTATTCAATCGCATTATTGATAGAAATACAACAATTCCCGTAAAGAAGAGCCAGGTATATTCAACTGCTGACAACAATCAGACACAGGTTGAGATCCACGTTCTTCAGGGTGAACGCCAGATGGCATCGGGCAACACAACGCTCGGTAAGTTCACACTCGACGGAATTCCCCCTGCTCCCCGTGGAGTACCTCAGATCGAGGTTACCTTCGATATTGACGCAAACGGTATCGTTAACGTAACTGCAAGAGATAAGGGTACGGGCAGAGAACAGCATATCACCATCACAAGCTCAACAAATATGAGCCAGGAGGACATTGATCGTGCAGTTCGTGAGGCAGAGAGATTTGCTGAAGAGGATAAGAAGATGAAGGAAGCTGTCGAGACAAAGAACTATGCTGAAAATCTCATCTTCCAGTCCGAAAAGACACTTACTGAGATTGGCGATAAAGTTCCCGAGAGCGAGGTTGCACCTGTTAGAGAGGCTATCGAAAAGCTCAAGGGTACAGTAGCAAATGGTTCTACCGAGGACATCAAGGCTGACACTGAGGCTCTCCAGGCTGCATTTGGCAAGCTCTCCGAGACACTTTATGCACAGGGCGCAGGAACACCCGGCACGGATGATGGCGCAAGTGGTGGAACAGACGGTAGCACAAGTGGTGGCTACTACAACGCAGATTTTGAGGACAACTCCGATAACTGATAAAATCAGCTTATCGACTATAAGCGGGAAGGGCAAAACAGCTCTTCCCGCATAGCCGTACTATTCAAAGATTAAGTCAATTTACAAAAAGGCAGACTTCAAATGGCAGAAAAAAGAGATTATTATGAGGTGCTCGGAGTTTCCAGAGATGCAGACGAGGACACCCTGAAAAAAGCATATCGCAGGCTGGCAAAGCAGTATCATCCCGATGTTAATCCGGGAAACGCAGAGGCAGAGGCAAAGTTTAAAGAAGTAAATGAGGCGTACGCCATTCTTTCCGATAAGGAGAAGAGGGCGGCGTATGATGCCTACGGCCACGCAGCATTTGAGGCAGGCGGTGGCGGTGGTGGCTACGATATGGGAGACATCGACCTTGGCGACATACTTAACAATATGTTCGGTGGTGCTTTCGGTGGTGGATTTGGCTTTGGTGGCTCATCCCAGCAGAGAAGGAACGCGCCCAGACGTGGCGAGGATCTCGGTTACGCTATCACTATAAGCTTTGAAGAGGCGGCGTTTGGCGTAAAGAAGGAAATAGATTTCTCGAGAGTTGCACGATGCAGCGAATGTAACGGTACAGGCTCAAGCTCAGGACACGCAGATACCTGCGCAGCCTGCAAGGGTACAGGTCAGCGCAGAGTCAATCAGAGACTCGGTGGAATGACATTTCAGAGCACCGTGACCTGCGACATTTGTAGGGGAACGGGCAAGCTGATTAACGATCCCTGCCCCAAATGCAGAGGTAACGGCTCAACAAAACAGAAAAAGAACATCACAGTAAGCATTCCTGCCGGAATTGACCAGGGTGGTAGAATTGCTGTTCGTGGAATGGGTAACGATGGTGCAAACGGTGGCCCTGCAGGTGATCTCATTGTTGAGGTTCGTGTGCGCAGTCATCCCGTCTTCACAAGAAATGGCTATAATATTTATTGCGAAGTTCCAATTACTATCTCTGAGGCAACGCTTGGTGCTGAGATAGAAGTTCCGTCACTTGACGGAGAACAGAAGTACAAGATCCCGGAGGGTACTCAGACAGGAACATCATTTACTCTCAGAGGTCTTGGTATTCCCAGAGTGGACAATCCCGATAGACGTGGAGATCTGATATTTACTGTTGCAGTGCAGGTTCCAAAGGGACTTAACGCAAAGCAGAAAGAGCTGATGCGCAAGTTTGCAGAGGCAAGTGGCGAGTCTAATTATCCCAAGCGACAGGGCTTTTTCAAGCGCAAATCCTGAAAGGAGATAAGAATATGCCGTACGAATACTCGGATTGGACTCAGGTAAGAGTGACGGTCAAGATCGCATTTCTCGATCGCACCGTTGCGCTTATGAGCGTTATAGATCCCAACCTTATGATAGAAGATATGAGTGATTTCTCACTCAACAATAAATACGGTGAGCTTGTTGACGAAACGATACTGAACGCTGATAAAAGCGTTGCAAGCGTCTCGCTCTTTATGCCTGCCGACAACGACTGTGGTGAAACCATCGCTTACCTGAGAGAAAGACTTTCCTCTGAGGGCATTGAGGCAACGGTTGATGTCCGTGAGGTCAATGAGGAGAGCTGGGTTAATGCGTGGAAGCAGTATTATAAGCCACTTCATATTGGTACAAGAACAGTAATCGTTCCCAAATGGGAGGAATACACAGCCGCTGAGGGCGAGGTAGTTGTCAGAATGGATCCCGGAATGGCGTTTGGTACAGGTTCGCACGAAACAACAAGAGGCATTATCGAGATGCTTGAGAATGTTGTTGAGGAGACAAGCGAGGTGCTTGACGTAGGCTGTGGAAGTGGAATACTTGCAATTTGTGCTGCAAAATACGGAGCTGCTCTTTGCAGAGCTTATGATATCGACCCTATTGCAGTTGAGGTTGCTGCAGAGAACGCAATCGAAAACGGTTGTGATATCGAATGTGGCGAGTCGGACCTCCTTGCAGGTGTCAAGGGAGGCGAGTACGATATTGTTTGTGCTAACATTGTCGCTGATATCATAATCAGAATGGCTCCCGATGTCGGCAAATATATGAAGGACACGGGAATTCTGCTCACCTCGGGAATCATTACCGAGCGTGCCGCAGAGGTTGTGGACGCACTTGAGAATGCTCATTTCTACATCGTAGAGACAAAAGAGGATAACGGCTGGTGCGCTATCGCAGCGAAAAAGCTCAGATAATTGTGCTTTTTGAAAAGCAACGCAGTTTACCCACGGGGTGCTGCGTTGTTTATTTTTGGTTTATTTTTCTTTGATATAATAAAAAAGTATGGAAATCGCGCATCTCAAATCTATTTATAAAGATGAGAAAGGACTATGAAAATGAGCGACAGTACAAAGAAAAAGGTCATACTTTACAATCCCATCGCAGGAAATGATGAGGCCAAAAGCAAGATACAGAAGATGTTTTCAAACACACCCAATTCCGAGATTGTCAATATTTGTGATATCTCGGATTATGCAGAATTTGTATCATCTCTCGGCGAGGATTGCGACATAATCATTTGTGGTGGTGACGGAACGCTGAATTTCTTTGCCAATGCAACAAAGAACATCGAGATAGCTAACGATATTTATTATTTTCCCACGGGAACAGGTAATGATTTTGCCCGTGACATCGGACTTGAGCATTTCGCAGAGCCTACACTCAGAATTAACGATTATCTGAAAAATCTCCCATCGGTTACAGTTGACGGCAGAACGGAGCTGTTTCTAAACAATGTCGGTTTCGGTATTGACGGTTATTGTTGTGTTGTCGGAGACGCAATGAGAGAAAAGAACCGAAAGGACGGAACAAACAAGCCCATTGACTACACTATGATAGCAATAAAAGGCCTGCTTTTCCATTTCAAGCCAAGGAATGCAAAAGTATGGGTTGACGGCAAGGAATATACATACAAAAAGGTCTGGATAGCTCCGACAATGAACGGCAGATATTATGGTGGTGGTATGATGGCAACTCCTCTTCAGGATAGGCTTTCTCCCGATGGTAAGGTTTCCATTATGCTATACCATTCTGTTGGTAAGATACGTGCGCTTATGGCGTTTCCATCGATCTTCAAGGGCGAGCACGTAAAACGCACAAATATGGTAACCGTGCTCACGGGAGACAGCATCAGAGTTGAGTTTGATGAGCCGACACCACTCCAGATAGATGGTGAGGTTATAGAGGGCGTTACCACTTATACGGTGGGCTCTTCTGAACTTGTAAAAAAAGCAAGCGAGAGCAAGAGCGAGAGCGTAGTTTAAGAACAAAGACGAATTTTTGTGAATATACCGCTGACGGCATCTGCCACAGCGGTATATTTTTGATAATAATGACGACAAAACAAAAATATTAACAAAGTATCAATTGACAATACATAATAAATCAGTATAATATATGCTAATGAAATTTTCGGAGGATAGCTATGCCCCGTTTTTTTGTGTCTAAAGATAGAATTGATGAAATTGAGCGCAAGGTTAGCATTGTCGGTGACGATGCAATACATATTGCGCGTTCTTTGCGTATGGCAGTTGGCGAGTCGCTTACGGTTTGTGACGGTCAGGGTATGGAATACGAGTGCGTACTTGAATTTATCCGTGACAGTGAATCCGTCTGCACAATTGTTTCAAGCAGTTCCTCTAAAGCTGAGCCACCCTATGAGATAAGAGTCTATCAGGCTCTTGTTAAGGGTGAGAGATTTGATACTGTGATACAGAAGTCTGTTGAGTTTGGCGCAACATCAATTATTCCATTTGAATCTTCAAGATGTGTTGTGCGCTTGCGTGGCGAGAGGGAGGACGGTAAGAGCCGTCGTCGCCGCCGTATAGCAGCAGAGGCGGCAAAACAATGTGGACGGGGAAGAATACCTACTGTTGAAGATCCGCTTTCTTTTGACGGAATGCTCGAAGAGGCAAAAAAGTGCTCGCTTGCACTCTTCTGCTACGAGAAAGAGGACGCAGTTTTGCTCGGCTCGCTTCTAAGGGAGATTGAAGTCAAAATGCCTCAAAGCATCTCGATTATTGTTGGCCCTGAGGGTGGATTTTCCGAGGAGGAAGCTGAGAGAGCCCGTGAGTGTGGAGTTTTGCCCGTTGGACTTGGAAAGAGAATACTCAGAACGGAGAGCGCAGCAGCATTTGTTCTTGCTTGTTTGTCTCTATTCTTTGAGCTTTCCTGACCTTTCTTTGTTGCACAAAGCACAAAAAACGCAATTTTTTCGTTTTGTTCGGGATTGTTTACAAAAAAATAGGTCAAAAATTATAAATAATATTTAAAACCCTATTGAAATTTAACAAAAAATGATGTAAAATATAGTGTAGTATAGACAAATTTGCTATTGTGATAAATTGAGCATATTTGCTCACAGGAAAGGATTGTAATTAGGATGTCAAACAGATTGTTTCAGGGCGTAATTCATCAGATGAAGGATACCGTTGATCGCATTATTGGAGTGCTTGATGAAAACGGTGTTATTATTTCTTGTTCTGAGCTTGTTAAGATAGGCGAAACAAGAAGCGGTATTCGTGACAATATCATTTTCTCATCAGCATCGGAATCTTTTTGCAAGGGCGGTTATACATACAGACCGATTGGCTACGGCATAAAGTCGGAGTATATTGCCTTTGTTGAGGGTGAGGATAAAATGGCTGATGTGCTCTCAAAAATGCTCTCGGTTTCCCTGCTCAACATCAAAAATCTTTATGATGAAAAATATGACAAGGGTTCGTTTATCAAGAACATAATTCTCGATAACATCCTCCCAAGTGATATTTATATCAAGTCCAAGGAGCTGCATTTCAATACCGAGGAGAGCCGAGTTGTCTTCCTTATCAAGTTCCACGGCAAGACAGATATGCTTCCCTTTGAAATGTTGCAGAATATGTTCCCCGATAAGAACCACGAGTATATCATCAGCGTTGGCGACAGAGATATCGTTCTTGTCAAGGACGTAAAGGCAGGCTCTGAGGCGAAGGATATGGAAAAGATCGCACAGAAGATCGCTGACACCCTCAATACTGAGTTCTTTATCAAGGTCTCCATCGGTATTTCCACCGTTGTTGACAATATCAAGGATCTTGCAAATGCATATAAGGAAGCACAGGTTGCTCTTGATGTGGGAAAGGTCTTTGAGACTGAAAAGAACATTATCAGCTACGAAAATCTCGGAATCGGCAGACTTATTTATCAGCTCCCCACAACTCTCTGCGAGATGTTTCTCCTGGAAGTCTTTAAGAAGGGAAGCCTTGAGCTGCTCGACCAGGAAACCCTTATGACAATTCAATGCTTCTTTGAAAACAATCTCAATGTTTCTGAGACTTCAAGAAAGCTCTTTGTACACAGAAACACACTTGTTTACAGACTTGAGAAGATTCGCAAGCTGACAGGTCTTGACCTTCGTGAGCTTGACAATGCTATCACCTTCAAGGTAGCTTTGATGGTTAAGAAATATCTTGAGACTAAGCCCTCTAAGTATTGATTCTTGCCATAAATGATTGAATTTTTAAATGTAACAAAAGAGTACAGTGACACGCTTGCGCTTGACAACGTCAGCTTTTCCATCGAAGAGGGTGAGTTCGTCTTTATTGTCGGACGCTCCGGCGCAGGAAAGACAACGATGACAAAGCTGATGCTCCACGAAGAAACAGTCACGTCGGGCAAAATTATCGTTGACGGCACAGATGTTACTGCACTTAAGAAGAGTCAGATACCGTTTTACAGGCGTAAGCTTGGAATGGTATTTCAGGATTTCAGACTGTTCCCTGACAAAACGGCGTATGAAAATATAGCCTGTGTTATGAGAGCCGTTGGCACTCCGGGCGCAGAAATTCGCCGTAGAGTTCCGGCACTCCTGCGCACCGTGTCGATGGAGAGCCGAGAGAAGCATTTTCCACGTCAGCTCTCAGGTGGTGAACAGCAGAGAATTGCGCTTGCCCGTGCTATTGCAAATAACCCGGATATTATTATTGCAGACGAGCCTACGGGAAATATTGATCCGAAGATGAGCGTTGACATTATGAATATGCTTTTGAGGATAAATAAGCTTCTCGGAAAGACGGTAATCGTTGTAACTCACGAAGAAACGCTTGTTGATACGATGGGTCAGCGAATTATTACAATTGAGGACGGCAAGCTTGTTTCCGATCATCCGGCAGTCGAGGTGTGCGATGAATAATGAAGTTAAAGTGGCAGAAAAGAAGACGCCTCGTCGCTATAACCCGTTCTATTTTTTACTTGATGCATTTCGCAACCTGTGGAGACACCGTGTTATCAGCTTCGCCGCAGTTTTAGTGCTCACATCCTGCCTTATTCTGCTTGGAGCGTTCGCTATACTTATTAGAAACCTTGACGTTAATATCGAGAGACTTGGGCTTCTCAACGAAATAGTTGTGTTTATTGACAGCGACGCAACCGAAGAAGAAGTTCGTATTATCGGAGAGGATATAAAAGCTCTTGACAATGTTGCTGCTGTTGAGTTTATCTCAAAGGATGCAGGACTTGACGAGATGCGAGACATCTATTCGGATTATTCCGAGCTTTTTGATGTCATTGAAGAGAGTGGGGATAATCCACTTTCGGATTCTTATGTTATTACATACAAGGATAATGCCCTTGTAAATGAGCTTGAATATGAGCTTACACGCATTCCCGGTATCAAAAAGGTCAACAACAGACTTGACTACGCAGTTACTGTCGAAAACTTCAAAAACGGTACTTCCTTCGTATTCGTTTGGTTCTTTGCGCTCTTGCTTGCAGTAAGTATATTTGTAATCTTTAATACAGTTAAGCTTGCTGTGCACAGTCGCCGCGAGGAGATAAGCATTATGCGCTTTATTGGTGCAACAAACGCTTATATCGTAATGCCGTTTGTTATTGAAGGTGCTGTGATCGGTCTGCTTTCGTCAGTCGTTGCGTTCTTCGCTGATATGGGAATATACAGCTACATTCTGAGTGCCGTTGGCACAGATAATATTATTGTTTTGGTGCCGTTCTCACAGATGGGAACGATGCTGCTTGTTACATTTCTGCTCATAGGTATTCTGTGTGGAATTGCAGCAAGCTTGCTCTCGATTCGTAAGAACTTGAGCAAATAATCGGAGGTAAAAATGAAAGGAAAGCTAACAATAAGAGTGCTCTCGGGCATACTTTCTTGTATAATAGTGATGCTAAGCATACCTTTTGCTGTTTCTTCCGTTTATTATGACAAGGCGGACTACGATGATATAAAAAACGCAGAGCTTGAGTCGATGCGTCAACAGCTTGCAGATTATGAAAAGCTGATGAAAGAGATCGGAAAGCAGCTTGCTGATATTGAGTCGATGCAAAAAGACGAGCAAGAGGCTCGTGCGCTGTATTTGACTATGCGTGCGCTTTATGCTGATCAGCGCAAGCAGCTTGAGGTCGAAAAGCTTTATTGCGAGACTGATATCGAGAACATTAGAAAAGAAATGGTACAGGCAGAGCTTGAGTACGATGATGCGTACGAAAAGTTTTTGAAGCTTCTCTGTATGACTTACGAGGAGGGAAGCGCAAACTATATCGAGATTCTTCTTGGAGCTACCGATTTTTCTGATCTTCTCTCACGTATTGAACGTATTTCGGGAATGATGCAGTATTCCGATACGCTTCTTGAGAGAATAAAGACAAAGAAAGCCTCGCTCAAGGAGAAAAGCGAAGCTCTTGAAGTGAAGCTTAAAGAGCAAGAGGCGGCTATTGAGGCACTTGACGCCAAGGATGCCGAGATAGATAAGTGGGAAGAACAGAACGCTGTGGCTCTCGAGAAAATCGAAAAGGAGCTTGCAGAGCTTGTCTCTCAAAATGAAAAGTATCAGACAGAGGCAGATGTCCTTGAGAAAATCTTCAGAGATGAAGTCGATGCGGCGATTGAAGCAGAAAACAAACGCCGTGAGGAAATTGCCATAAAGGAAGAGCTTGAAGAGGAACGCCGCCGTCAAGAGGCACTTGAAGAGGCTAACAGAAACAAATCATTCCTCTGGCCACTCCCGGCAAAATGGACATATCTCTCGTCCACTTTCGGTTACAGAACGTTGCCTGAGCTTGGCTATTATAACAAGTTCCACTCAGGTATTGATATCCCTGCATACGCAGGAACAGATATTTATGCATCAAAGGCAGGATATGTCCTGATTGCAAAATATCATTATTCATACGGAAACTATGTACTGCTCGATCACGGCGACGGCACACAGACGCTTTATGCACACGCATCAAAGCTTTATGTCAAGGCAGGTCAGTATGTCGATCAGGGACAGGTGATTGCGGCAGTCGGAACTACCGGCAGCAGTACGGGAAATCATCTACATTTTGAACTCAGAAAGGATGGTATCCACGTCGACCCGGAGCTTTATGTAGTAAAACCGAAATAGTACATAACGCTTGAAAGGACACACAAATGTCGAAAAAAATATCAATTTCTGTTGTTATTCTGATTGTAGTAGCAGCAATGCTGCTCAGCTTTTTGTCGGGATATGCTGTCTCGACGGGAATGTATCTTGGCAAGCTCCACGATATCTATGACTCGGATGATGAGGGAATGAGCAACGGTAAGCTTGAGCTGATAGTTGAGCTGTTCAAGGTTTATTCCTATTATGAAATCGACGATGAGGCTCTTTGCCGTGCGCTTCTTGACGGTATGCCGATTGCAATTGAGGATAAATACGCAGAATATTATAACGCCGAACAATTTGCAGAGATGAACGCAGCAAATAAGGGCGAGAGTAGTGGCATCGGCGTGCAGGTAAGCGAAAGCGCAGAGTATGGATGCATAGAAATCCTCTCCGTTTTCCCCGATTCGCCTGCTGATAAGGCGGGAGTAATGCCCGGTGACCTTGTTACAGAGCTTCTTGACGATGGAAGCTATGTTGAAATTTCAAGCATCGGTTACAGCGTAGCTCTTGATAAGCTTAGAGGAGCAAAAGGAACTGAAGCGAAATTCAAGGTGGTTCGTGACGGCAAGTTTGAAACTCCCATAGAGTTTTCAATAGTTCGTGATGATTACACCACACAGTCTGTAATATACCACGTCTGCGACACGGACAAAAAGGTTGGCATTATCAGACTTACTGAGTTTGACCTTACCACACCCCCACAGTTCTGCGAAGCTATGGACGCACTTATTAATGCGGGCGTAGAGAAATATATCTTTGACGTGCGCAATAACGGTGGCGGCGACCTGTCATCAATAACTGCCGTGCTCAGTTACCTGCTTAAAGAGGGCGACACGGTTATCAAGACCGTAACAGGTAAAGGCGAGGAAGCAGAAACACTTGTTGGAGAGGTGCAGTACGCAAGGCCCGAGTACAAAACCTGCAATATAACAAAGGAAGACATCGGTAAATATCACGATGTTGTAAAGGGCAACAGCGCAGTGCTTGTAAACGGCAATACAGCAAGCGCAGCTGAGCTGTTTACAGCAGCATTGATGGATTACGAGGTTTCCGTTGTTGTCGGCACGCTCACATACGGCAAGGGCAGTATGCAGACGATCATTGATCTTGGACAGTTCGGATACAATGGAGCTCTTAAACTGACAACAAAGAAGTATTTTCCCCCGATTTCTGAGGGTTATGACGCAATAGGCATAACACCCGATGTTGTGGTGGATCTCGATGAATCACTAAAGAACAAAAATATATACAAAATCACCGACGAGGAAGATAATCAGCTGCAAACAGCGATTTCTTCAATCGGTAAATAAAGATTGGAGAATTATTATGGCAACAAAGCAACCTATTTACTACACACAAGAAGGCTACAATGAGCTTATAAACGAGCTTGATTATCTGAAAAATGTACGCCGTGCAGAAGTTATTCACGATATCGAAGTTGCTCGTGGATTCGGAGACCTCTCCGAGAACGCTGAGTACGATGAAGCGAGAACTGAACAGGCGAGAGTCGAAGCACGCATCAGCGAGCTTGAAGAGAAGAAACGCAACGCTGTTATTATCGACGAGAGTGCTATCGACAGTAGCGTTATCTCCGTTGGTTCAACAGTAACAGTATTTGATAGAGATGACAACGAAGAGGTTACTTATATTATCGTTGGCTCAAACGAGGTGGCTCCCGAAAAGATGATGATCTCCGATATGTCCCCCATCGGCCACGCTCTTATTGGTAAGCGTGTAGGCGATGTTGCAACCGTTGAAGCTCCTGCTTGTACATTTGAGCTTGAGATCCTCAAGGTTGAGAGAACAAAGAGCAAGTAATTGGCACAGCCGTACCGACGGCTAAGTGAAAGGATACAAAATGACAGAAATAATAAACAACGAAAATCTCACGCCGGAGACAGCCGAGGCAGAAAACGAATCTGCTGTGCTTTCCGAGAGAGAAAACAGAAGGGCAAAGCTTGACGCACTTGTTGCAGCAGGCAAGAACCCCTTTGAAATAATGAGCTATGATGTAGATGCTTATGCAGCTGATATCAAGGGCAATTTCGAGCAGTTCGACGGCAAGACAGTTTCTATTGCGGGTAGAATTATGAGCCGCAGAGATATGGGTAAGGCAAACTTTATCGATATTGCTGATGCAAGTGGCAGAATTCAGTGCTATATCAGAATTAATGATGTTGGCGAGGATGTCTTTGCAGAATATAAGAAGTGGGACATTGGTGATATCATCGGTCTTAAGGGATTCGTTTTTCTTACAAGAAGAGGAGAAATCTCAGTTCACGCAACCTCACTCGTTCTGCTCTCAAAGTCCCTCATTCCTTTGCCCGAAAAGTTCCACGGACTTAAGGATACCGATACTCGCTATCGCCAGAGATATGTTGACCTTATCGTAAATCCTGAGGTTAAGGATACATTCGTAAAGAGAAGCCACATTCTCCGTGAGCTTCGTGCGTTCCTTGATAGCAAGGGCTTTCTTGAGGTTGATACTCCTATACTTACACCCTTTGAGATAGGCGCATCGGCTCGCCCCTTCCTTACTCATCACAATACACTTGATATGGATATGGTACTCAGAATTGAGACAGAGCTGTACCTCAAGAGACTTATTGTTGGTGGTATGGACAGAGTTTACGAGGTAGGCCGTATCTTCCGAAACGAGGGTATGGACACAAAGCATAATCCTGAGTTTACATCTATTGAGCTTTATCAGGCATATACCGATTACCGTGGAATGATGGATCTTGTTGAAGAGATGATGAAGACGGTCGCAATGAACGTTTGCGGCACACTTCAGATCAATTACCAGGGGACCGAGATCGATCTCTCACATTGGGAGAGAATGACAATGGTAGAGGCTGTAAAGAAGTATTCGGGCGTTGACTTTGGGACTATTTCAAGCGATGAAGAAGCAATTGCAGTAGCCAAGGAAAAGCACGTAGAGCTTCCCGAAATTCCCACAAAGGGCGCAATCCTTGTGGAGTTCTTTGACGCATTCGTTGAGGGGCACCTCATTCAGCCTACATTTATTTACGATTACCCCGTAGAGAACAGCCCTCTTGCTAAGCGTAAGCCCGATGATCCTGCCTTTACAGAGCGTTTTGAGTATTTCATTAACGCAACGGAATTTGGTAACGCATTCTCCGAGCTTAATGACCCGATAGACCAGAGAGCACGTTTTGAAAAGCAGGTAGCAGACAGACTTGCACAAGATCCCGAGAGTCGTGCACAGGTCGACTATGACTATATTACTGCCCTTGAATACGGTCTTCCTCCCACGGGTGGCCTTGGATTCGGCGTAGACAGACTTGTAATGCTTCTCACAGATAGCGCATCCATCCGTGACGTGCTCCTGTTCCCAACAATGAAGCCTCTTGACTGAGGTTTGGTTTTGTGAAAAACAGAGATAACAACTAATAAGCTGAAATCGCTTGCCGTCTCCAAATACGGCAAGCGATTTTTTGTTTCTCTTTTGGGCGTCTTTATCATTGGATATGACGCAAGTATTCTTGACTTTTCTTACTAACTAATGTATAATGAAATTGAAGAAGAGAGAAGGAGGGATGAGCGTGATAGAAGAGTATTATTATGAAATTGAAAAGCTGAACTCGCTTATAAGTTCGGCTGAATACGCTGTGTTTTTTGGTGGGGCAGGTGTTTCGACTGACAGCGGCATTCCTGATTTCCGTGGCAACGGAGGGTTATATACAACGGGCGAGTCCGACAGACCAACTGAGTATTATCTCAGTCGTGCTTGCCTTTTGAGAGAACCTGAGCTGTTTTTTGAGTTCTACAAAAATTATATGCTTTATCCCGACGCTGAGCCCAACGAGGCGCATTTTGCTCTTGCAAGGCTTGAAGCCGAGGGACGGCTCAAAGCCGTCATTACTCAGAACATCGACGGTCTGCACACCTCTGCAGGAAGCAAAAATGTCATTGAGGTTCACGGAAGCACAAGACGGTGCTTTTGCGACCGTTGCGGCAAGCTTTTTTCTCCGGCCTACCTGACAAATACAACCGGCATTCCGATGTGCACGGAATGTGGTGGCATAGTTCGTCCCGATGTTACACTTTACGGCGAAGGACTTGACGGCAGACAGTTTTCTTTGGCAGAAGAAGAAATAGCAAACGCAGACCTTCTCATAGTTGGTGGAACGTCGCTCACCGTCAATCCGGCAGCATCCCTTGTGGGAATGTTTGAGGGGGAGCATCTTGTTATAATCAACCTTTCACCCACGCCGTACGACGTCTTTGCAGAGCTTGTAATAAACGCCCCGATTGGCGATGTTCTGTCTTGTATAGACTGATTTTTAAATTAAACTGCTTTTTGAAAAATATTATCGCAGAGCTTACTTTTTTACATATTGTTCATATAATTTGATGTTCAGATATGATATAATAAAACCATCAAAAATAAAAAATCCAAGGAGACGGATATGAAAAGTTATTTTGATCTGAGCGGCAGAGTCGCTCTCGTAACAGGCGCATCTTCAGGACTTGGCGTACAGTTCGCTAAGGCACTCGCAAACCAGGGAGCAGATATTGCTATCTGCGCAAGACGTGTAGATCGTCTTGAGGCTGTAAAGGCTGAAATCGAGGCAATGGGCGTAAGATGCTATGTTCACACTTGCGACGTTACCAAGACAGACGACATCATCGCAACCGTTAAGGATACCGTTGATTACTTTGGTAAGATTGATATCCTTGTTAACAACGCAGGTCTGGGTCTTGTTGCTCCTGCAACAGATATGTCCGAGGAGGATTGGCGCAAGATGGTTGACACCAACCTCAACTCCGTGTTCCTTTTTGCTCGTGAAGCCGCAAAGTATATGATTCCTGCAAAGTACGGCCGTATCATCAATATCGGCTCAATCCATTCTGCAGTTTCTATGAACGGCAATCCCCTTGCTGCATATGCAACAACAAAGGGTGGCGTGCTTATGATGACAAAGACACTTGCTTGCGAGTGGGCTAAGACGGGCGTTACTGTTAACTGCATAGGCCCCGGCTATTTTGCAAGCGAGATGACAGCCGGTGGTATTGAAACCGATGAGTTTAAGTTTGCTCTCTCCGTTTACTGTCCTATGGGCCGTTGCGGTGCTCCCGGTGAGCTTGATACAACTCTTCTTTACTACGCAAGCGAGTATTCAACATACACCACAGGTCAGTACATTCAGGTTGACGGTGGTTGGAATACCATCTAATATTAAACAAACGATTTACAGAGGCGAACAATGAATCAGAACACACCACAAAAAGAGCCCCATCCACAGAATCAGGAAGAAAAGCTTGATGGTGGGGATATAATAGTAAACGGCGGCTTTTTGGGATGGCTTGACAATTTCTGGTTTTACCATAAATGGAAGGTTGTTGTCGCAATAGGCGTTGCAATCCTCTTTACAGTGTCCACTCTTCAGATGTGCGATTCCTCAAAGGCTGACATTACAATGCTTTATGCAGGGTCTGCGTACCTTGCAACGCAGGAAAAATTCCCGGAGATGCTTGACGCTTTTGAGAGTGTTATGCCAAAGGATTTCAACGGCGACGGAGTTAAGGAATACGATATTGCCGCAAAGAATATCTACTCAGCAGAGCAGGTTGAGGCACGCAAGGAGGCTGTGCTTCGTGGAGAAGATGTTGTAGAGGTCAATACATACATCAATACCAACGAGCATAGTGGATTTTCAATGCTTATGCAGTCGGGTGAATATTCTATCTGCCTGCTTGAAAAATGGCTCTTTGACGAGCTTCCGACTAATGTGTTCTGCAAGCTCTCCGACGTAGTAAATGAAGTTCCGGACTACA
This sequence comes from Eubacteriales bacterium, assembly GCA_045543615.1. Classification (GTDB taxonomy): domain Bacteria; phylum Bacillota; class Clostridia; order Oscillospirales; family CAG-272; genus CAG-390. Next base: position 33,345 of record JAZPXL010000060.1, on the reverse strand, counting down.
CCGAGGACGGCTATTATGTTATGTTCTGGGACACGAATTTTGCAAAAGACAATGCAGAGACTTTTGCAAGTATCCCAAAGGATACGGTTCTTTGCTTGAGACAGCCCAACTCCATAGGTGGTGTTGGATCTGATGCAAAGTATTCTTACGCCAAAGAGATGTTTATGGCGATAATCAATTATTGACCAAATAGGAAACGGTCGTGCTCATTGAGCACGACCGTTTTTTGTTGTTTTATTAGCTCAGCTCTGCGAAAGGATCAACATCGTTGAAGTGCACGGGGAGAATTCTTACTCTGTAAGTAAACTCAGTTTCGCTGAACTTGAATTGATCAAGAAGCTCAGGACCACAAGAATGTGAGCCAATGCCCGTGTGCTTGTAATCGAGGTTGACTACTGTCTGCTTGAGTGGAACAAGCTCGTAATCGTGGGCAGTCTCGGAAATCTGCTTGGGTGTGAAATGCGAGCAGTTAAAGGAGATGGGAGCATCAACACAGAGACAGAGCAGGCCGTGACGAACATCGTTTGTAATAGCTACCCAACGAGTGTCGACGTGTGCCATATTCTCCTGAGGCTTGATATAATGCTCAAAATGATCGTGTACCGAGCTTGAAAAACGACCAAGGCGAGAGGAGTTTCTCTCATCAACATACGATTCACCGGGGCCACGGCCGAAGTATTCGATCTTTTCGTTGCCCTCGGGCATCTTGAACTCAACGCCAAATCTCGGAAGAGTGGGGCGCAGATCCTTACGCTTGGTAACGTCAAACGTGAGAATTACATCACCTGCATTGGTGAATGTGTACTTAACATCCATAAAGAGAATGGGCTGAAGAATAACACCACCAAGCGATAGAGATGCTTCAATAGTTGCCGATTTGTCATCAGCTTCTGCAAGAGAAATGGAATAGCACTTTGTCTTGGCGATATCGAACTTGTTTGCGTGCCAATCTCTCTTAATTCGTCTGTCGTTGTCGGTAGGCGCACGGAAGATCGTCGGAACAATGGGGGAATCAAGCATCTGCTTGCCCTCGTCGATGAGAGAGGTGATAAGGCCGCTGTAACGGCTTACACGGTACTCTGTTGATGCAGTAGAGATAATGAACTCATCATCCGTTGTCTCTGTTGTAAGAGTGGATGTGGAGGGGATGGTGGTCTTCTTGGGACGAGCAGCGGCAGGAAGCTCGAACTGCTCACTTGCAACTTCATAGCCTGCCTCTGCCCAAGGTGTAGCGTGAAGCTGACGAACAGAGAAGTTGACGGTTACATCACCGTAGAGATCAAGTCCTGAGAAATCAAGCTGATACTTTCTTGAACGCTCTGCAGGAACTTTAAGTGTAGGAATAAGACCGTCACGGATAACCTTACCGTCACGCTCAACGCTCCAGAACAGGCAAAGATCCTCAAGGCTTGTGAAGCAACGACGGCTGCGAATACGGAACGAACCGTCTGCGCTGACCTCGCTGATAGCGAAGGGACGTGTTACCTGCTTGTGCTCACGAAGACCTGTGCTCGGACGGCGATCAGGATAAACAACGCCATCTACACAGAAGTTGCCATCGTGAGGATAGTCACCGAAATCGCCACCGTAAATATAGTGGGGATCTGCATAGATATTATCACCCGTTGCAACGGAATGGTCGGTATATTCCCATACGCATCCACCAAAGAAGTTGTCATTTGCGTAAATGATCTCCCAATACTGTGCAAGGTCACCGGGGCCGTTACCCATAGCGTGACAATATTCGCACATAAAGTAGGGGTATGCAAATTTCTTGTTGTGAATGTAGGAGAACATCTCCTCGTGAGATGGATACATACGGCTCTCGATGTCAACCCAATCAACATCGGTTACGCCGTAATACTTAGAACCCTCCTCGTGCTTGACATCACGCAGACGGCGGCAAATGTCCTCACAGTGAACGATGCTGCCGGGCATACGGGAGCGAATGTAGTCGGACATAATCTTCTGGTTATCGCCGGCACCGTTCTCGTTGCCAAGCGACCACATAATTACGCAGGGATGGTTCTTGTCACGCTCAAACATACGCTCGCAACGGTCAAGAAGAACGCCTGTGTACTCGGGACTTTCGGAGAAATAATCCCACTGACCGATTCTCTGCATTCCGTGGGACTCATAGTCCATCTCGTCGCAGACATAGAAGCCGAGACGGTCGCAGAGAGTGTAAAATCTCGGATCGTTGGGGTAGTGCGAGGTGCGCACCATATTGAAGTTGTGACGCTTGAGGATGTAGAGATCTTCAAGCATATGATCCATAGGAGTTGCAGAGCCTAAGATAGGATGGCTGTCGTGACGGTTAACGCCTCTTGCCTTTACCTTCTTGCCGTTGATGTAAACGACACGGTTCTTTATTACGATCTCACGGATACCAACAGGAATGGAGATAAACTCATCACCACATTTAAGAACAAGAGTGTAGAGATTCGGTACTTCGTCAGACCAAAGCTTGGGGGAGGCAACAAGAAGCTCAAAGGTGCCCTCTGTATTAACTGTAAGAGATCCACCACTTTCCTCAGTGCCACTAACACCAAGAAGCTTGTACTCAACTTCGCTCTCGCCACACAGAAGGGTGTTTACGCTGACAACTGCCTGTGAGTATGAAGCGTTGAGATTTGTGCGAACATAAAGATCCTTGATGTGTACCTTGTCACGGGAGAGAAGATATACCTCACGGAAGATACCGGAGAAACGGAATTTGTCCTGGTCCTCAAGATAAGAGCCATCGCACCACTTGAAAACAAGAACCTTTATATTGTTGTTGCCCTCACGGACATACTTTGTGATACAGAATTCACTTGTATTGTGGCTGACCTGGCTGTATCCTACAAAGTTATTGTTGATATAGAGATAGAAGCAGGAATCCACACCCTCAAAGTTTATGTAAATTTCACGGCCATCGAGATAATCGGATGTGAGTGTGAAATCACGAACGTAGAGTGCAGAGGGATTGTCATCGGGTGTGTGAGGGGGATCGAGAGGATAGGGATAGCTTACGTTTGTGTAGTTAGGCGTATCATATCCTTTTCCAAGAACCGTCTGCCAAGAGCGGGGAACGATCATCTTGTCCATACCCGAACGATCAAATGCAGGGGTGGTGAAATTATCTATCTTTGAGGGTGTGGGATAGAAACGGAAATCCCAATCTCCACAAAGAGAGAAGAAGCGTGCGCTGTTAGCACGGTTGTCGGTGAGAGCAGCTGCCTCGCTGTGATAGGGAACGAAGTAGGCCCTGGGCTTTTCGCAACCGAGATGGAGAACCTCGATCGATTTGTGATAAGAGTATTCAAATCCCATAGAATTGCTCCTTTATTTTTTGTATTTTTGCTACTTTAGTCATATAAATATAATATTTATATAACAAACAGTCTTGTTAATATTATCTCACATTTCTCACATTATGTCAAGTAAAAAAACAAAAAAATTACCATCTTACAAAAAATGAATTAAAGCCTTAAAATAGAGTTGGCAAACGAAGAAGATGTTTTAATAAAATACTTTACAATTACTCGAATTTGTGGTATAATATTTTTTGTTTGTAATCATCATTTCCTGTATATTGCCCTCAATATTGCAAAGAATATTTTTGGGGGTGAGTGCTTGGAAAAAGACAATTTTATCCGTCAGTTCTTCATCGCATTTGGGCTTGGAGTGCTGATAATCGGATGTGTTATGATAATAGTTTTTACTTGGTAGACTTGCAAAATTTTATGAGTGGAGGGAAAAATGAGACTTGATAAGCTGATTTCTTCGTCAGGCCTTGCCTCTCGTTCCGAAATTTCAAAGGCGGTGAGGGCGGGTAGAGTAACGCTCAACGGAGAGAGCGTTAAAAGCCCCTCCGTGCAAGTCGATCCTTGCACCGACCGTGTTGTGTATTGCGGCAAGACGGTCGAATACCGTGAGCATATTTACATAATGCTGAATAAGCCCGAGGGCTATATCAGCGCAAGAGAGGACAAGAATGCTCCCGTTGTCACGGAGCTGCTTGCAGAAGCAGACGCAGAGCGTGTTCATCCCTGTGGCAGACTCGACAAATATACAATAGGTATGATGATACTGACCGATGACGGTGAGATGTCGCATCGCTTGCTATCCCCCCAAAGACACGTTCCTAAAAAATATCGCTTTACTTGCGCTTTTCCACTCGGTGAGTCGGAGAGGGTGGAGCTTGAGTGCGGCGTGCATATTGAGGGAGGTTATCTGACCAAGCCTTGCATTGTCGGGATGGTGAGTGACAAAGAGGGATATATCACCATCAAAGAGGGAAAATATCATCAGATAAAGCAGATGCTTTATGCTGTCGGAAATAGAATAGTTACACTTGAGAGAGTTAGCTTCGGGCCTCTCGCACTTGACACGTCACTTGAGCGTGGCGAGTGGCGATATCTAAGTGACGAGGAAGTTCAACTACTAAAACTCGCCGCATACGGCGAATAAAATAAATAAAAGCTTAGCAATTATTCATCAGGAGAAACCACAATGACAATTGAACAGATTCTTGCAGAAGAATTTCAACTCAAGGAGGAGCAGGTAGAGCGCACCGTCGCACTTATCGACGAGGGCAATACCATCCCCTTTATCGCTCGTTATCGTAAAGAGGTAACAGGCTCACTTGATGACACGGTACTTCGTGATCTCAATGACCGACTTGTATACCTCAGGGGAATTGCGAAGAGACGTGAGGAGGTCAAGAACCTCATCGGTGCGCAGGGCAAGCTTACAGATGAGCTGATCGCCGCTATCGATGCAGCACAGACAATGACAGAGGTTGATGACATCTATCGTCCCTACCGTCCACACAGAAAGACCAGAGCATCAGTTGCCCGTGAAAGAGGACTGCAGGCTCTGGCAGAGCTGCTTTTTGCACAGCTTTCCGAATACGAAAAGACGATAGACGAGCTTGCAGCTGATTATATAGATGAAGAAAAAGGCGTTGCTGACGTGGCAGCTGCTCTTGCAGGCGCAAGAGATATCATAGCAGAGCTTGTTTCCGATGACGCATCCTGCCGTAAGTCAGTAAGAACTCTTACATTTGAACACGGCGCAATCGTTTCAAAGGCAGCCGGGGATGAGGATTCCGTTTATGCTCAGTATTACGATTTTACAGAAAAGGTAAAGAAAATTCTCCCTCACCGCGTTCTCGCAATAAACAGAGGAGAGAAGGAGGGCTTCCTCAAGGTTACGCTTGAGCTTCAGAGCGACATCGTAAAGGTTTACCTCTATCGTAAGTTTATTAAGAACGAGGAAAGTCCTGCAAAAGAACAGGTGCTTGCCGCTATTGAGGACAGCTACGAAAGACTTATAGCTCCTTCGGTCGAGCGTGAGATTAGAAATGATCTTACAGATGTTGCAAGCGAGGGTGCGATCAAGGTGTTTGCAGATAACCTCAAGCATCTTCTTATGCAGCCACCTCTCAGGGGTAAGACAGTTATGGGCTTTGACCCCGGTTACCGTACAGGCTGTAAGCTTGCAGTTGTAGATAAGACCGGTAAGGTTATTGATACGGCAGTTATTTACCCAACAAAGCCTCAGCAGAAAATTGCAGAGAGTACAAAGGTGGTCGTTGGACTTATCCGTAAATATGGCGTAAATGTTATTGCAATCGGCAACGGTACTGCATCAAAGGAGAGCGAGATCTTTATTGCAGGTCTTCTCCGTGATAGTGGACTTGATTGTAAGTATATTATGGTCAGCGAGGCCGGAGCATCAGTTTACTCGGCTTCGAAGCTCGGTGCTGAAGAATTTCCCGATTTCGATGTTACACAGCGTTCTGCCGTTTCTATCGCAAGACGTCTGCAAGATCCCCTGGCAGAGCTTGTCAAGATTGAGCCGAGAAGCGTAGGCGTCGGACAGTATCAGCACGATATGAAGCCTGCTCGCCTTGATGGTGCGCTCAGCGGCGTTGTCGAGGATTGCGTAAACTCCGTTGGAGTTGACCTTAATACAGCGTCATATTCGCTCCTTTCCTATATTTCGGGTATCAGTATGCCCGTTGCAAAGAATATTGTCAAGTACCGTGAGGAATACGGCGAGTTTGAATCGAGAGCTGAATTGCTCAGAGTTCCAAGACTTGGAGCTAAAGCGTTTGAGCAGTGCGCAGGATTTTTGCGCGTTTCAGGCTCCCAAGAGGTTCTTGACTCAACGGGAGTGCACCCCGAGTCATACGAGGCTGCGCACCGTCTGCTTGAAATGTTCGGATACGATGAGTCCGAGATAAGAAACGGTGGACTGCGCTTGCTTTCAAACCGTGTCGCACAGGCAGGTAAGGCGAAGATCTGCGAAGAGCTTGGAATAGGTGAGCCCACACTTAATGACATCGTGGCAGAGCTTGAAAAGCCCGGACGTGACGTTCGTGACAGCTTCGCCGCACCCATCCTCCGTGACGATGTACTTGACATAAACTCACTTAAAGAGGGAATGGTTCTTACGGGTACTGTTCGCAACGTTATTGACTTCGGTGCATTCGTTGATATTGGAGTACATCAGGACGGACTTGTCCACATTTCACGCATTTGCGACAAGTTCATCAAGCATCCCTCCGAGGTGCTTTCCGTTGGTGATATCGTCCGTGTGCGAGTGCTTTCCGTTGATGTAGCAAAGCAGAGAATTGCCCTCACGATGAGGTTTAAAGAGGATGACTGATACGCCTTTTTGGCGCAAAGGTAAATCAGAGTTACCAAAAGATTGTCAATAAAATTCACAAAAAGTTTGATTTTCATCCTAAAATGACAATACTTGTGCAAGATGCACAAAATACTTAATTAAATTTTGGGGATTTAACACCTATCATTTTTGACAGAAATTTGGTACAATATATGAAGAAAAACATTGATTAAACCGTGTGCTCGGTTTGTTCGTAATTCAAGGAGGATTTTTATAAATGGCAAGTGTATCTCTTAAGCACATTTACAAGAAGTATCCCGGTGGTGTTACAGCCGTTTCGGACTTCAATCTTGAAATCAAAGACAAAGAATTTCTCGTACTTGTAGGCCCTTCGGGTTGTGGTAAGACAACAACTCTCCGTATGGTTGCAGGTCTTGAAGAGATTACAGAGGGCGAACTCTTTATCGGCGACCAGCTCGTAAATGACGTAGCTCCTAAGGATAGAAAGATCGCGATGGTGTTCCAGAACTACGCGCTCTATCCTCATATGACAGTATTTGAGAACATGGCGTTCGGTCTTAAGCTGAACAAGACTCCCAAGGAAGAGATTAAGCGTCGTGTTGAGGAAGCAGCTCGCATCCTTGACATCACACACCTTCTCGACAGAAAGCCTAAGGCTCTCTCCGGTGGTCAGAAGCAGCGTGTTGCTCTCGGACGTGCTATCGTTCGTAAGCCTAAGGTATTCCTTCTTGACGAGCCTCTCTCCAACCTCGATGCTAAGCTTCGTGCATCGATGAGAACCGAGCTTACAAAGCTTCATAAGAGCGTTGAGACTACATTCATCTACGTAACACATGACCAGGTAGAGGCTATGACAATGGCTACTCGTATCGTTGTTATGAAGGACGGTCTCATTCAGCAGGTTGATACTCCTCAGAACCTCTACGATTACCCTGTAAACATCTTTGTTGCAGGATTTATCGGAACTCCTCAGATGAACTTCATCAACGGTGTTCTTGAGAAGAAGGGTGAGGATGTATACTTCAACTTCGAGGATGTTTCCATCAAGCTTCCCGCAGAGAAGGCAAACAACCCCGAGATCAAGGATTATATCGGTCAGGAAGTTATCGCAGGTCTTCGTCCCGAAGCAATTCACGACGAGCCTATTTACCTCACTCAGTTCCCCGACAGCCAGCTTGACGCTTACGTTGACGTAACTGAGCTTATGGGCGCAGAGATTTATCTCTACATCCTTATCGGCGAGACAAAGCTTATCGCTCGTGTATCCTCTCGTTCCACCTCTCGTTCAGGTGATACAATCAAGGTTGCATTCGATATGAGCCGTCTCCACATCTTCGATAAGGACACAGAGCGTTGCATCCTTCACTAATACATATTAGTTGATATAACAAAAGCGTTGCCTTGGCAACGCTTTTGTTTTTATATACGCTTGACAGATGTAGGTATTTGGTGTATAATTTATTATATCTGAGCAAAGGAGGTAATCGTTTTGAATAACGATAGAGCATATAGGAGCCTGATAACGAAAATCGCCATCGTGATGATAGCAAATATGGCGATGCTCAATATCTTTACAATAATAGCCGTGATAATCGTTGACGAGACAAGTGGCGATCTTGAGCGAATGCTTGCATATTACGGCAAAAATATCTCCGACGGACTTTTTGCATACGAGGAGGTTCTGTTCCTTTTCGCATACCTGTTAGCTTTTCTGTTGCCCGTTGTTTTGTTCAAGTTGATTATGGGAAGAAGACAGATCGAGCCGATGCGACTTGGAGTTGCGCTTACACCTGAAACGCCCCTTATGATCTGGTCATCCATAGCTCTCATTCTCCCGATAGCTTATATCAATTCAATGGTTTGTTCAGCTCTCGGTATGGACTTTTCGAGCATAATGTCAAGCAACCCCATAAACAGCCCGGTCAAAATACTTGTTTCGTTTGTTTCAACGGCAATAGTACCTGCGCTTTGCGAGGAGTTTCTGTTTAGAGGTTGTATTCTCTCGAATCTGCTTCCATACGGAAAAACAACTGCAATTATTGGATCTGCCGTTCTGTTTTCAATGATGCACGGCAATCCTGTTCAGTTCCTTTATACATTTGCGGCAGGCATAGTTCTCGGCTACCTCTATGTTGAGAGTGGCTCGATCTGGCCGTCAACCTTTTTGCACCTGTTCAACAATTTCTTCAGCGTTGCAGAACAGGCACTAATCGATAACGGAGCACCCGATAGCGTGTATGTCGTTATGTACGTTCTTGAGAGCGCACTTGTTTTAGGTGGATTTGCAATCACAGCTTTCCTTGTATATCGCAGAAGCAGGCAGAAGCAACAAGAGCCGCTTGCAAAGCCAACAATGAAGCTTGCGTTGAGTGAAGGCGTTGCGATAAAAGGCTTTTTTAGACCTGTTATGATAGTGTTCATCGTTATCACGCTTGCAGAGTCATTTACGATAATGCTTGCTGGCTGGTTTTCGTAAATGGACGACAGACTTTTTATGCTTGAAGCCATCGCCCTGGCAAAAGAGGCTGCAGAGAGTGGAGATGTCCCTGTCGGAGCTGTTGTTGTCAAGGATGGGAGAATAATCGGTAGAGGAAGAAACAGGCGAGAGGAACAAAAAAGCGCAACTGCGCACGCTGAGATAATCGCTATTGAGGAGGCGTGTGCTGCTGTTGGCGATTGGCGACTTTCACAATGCGTGCTTTATGTCACGCTCGAACCCTGCCCGATGTGTGCAGGCGCAATTATAAACTCAAGAATAGACAGAGTTGTCTATGGAGCATTGGACTTGAAGATGGGAGCGATGGGTGGACTGTTTTCAGTTCCGTCCATCGTCGCAAACACCTCAATAAAGCTCTGTGGCGGCTTTTTGGAAGAGGAGTGCCGTGGACTTCTCGATGGCTTTTTTAAGTCAAGGAGAGAAGAAAATTCGGCTCAGAGAAACGCAAGTCGAAGACTTATGCGTGAATTTTACACAAGGGACGTACTCGACGTTGCTCCGGGGCTTCTCGGAAAGCTATTGTGCAGACGAAAGAGCGAGAGTGGCGAAATACTGAAATACAGAATAACGGAAACTGAGGCGTACAGAGGTATGGACGATACTGCTTGTCACGCATCAAAGGGCAAAACCCCCAGAAACAGAGTTATGTGGGACAAGGGCGGAAGCGTCTATGTCTACCTTTGCTATGGTATGCATATTATGCTTAATGTGGTTACCGGCGAAAAGGGTAGCCCCGAGGCTGTGCTTATTAGGGGCGTCGAGGGTGCTGATGGGCCGGGTAAGCTGACAAAAATGATCGGTATTGAGAAAAATATGTATGGTGCAGACCTCGTTTTCTCAGACGAGCTTTGGATTGAAGATGACGGCTATGTTCCACCTGTAATTTGTACCTCATCTCGCATAGGTATTGACTACGCAGAGGAGGCCGACCGTGTGAGAGAGTGGAGATATTTTATTCCGAAAAAATAAATCAAAGGACAGAGAATGAAATTTCTCTGTCCTTTTTGAGTTTTAAGCCTCATAGCCGGATTTGAAGGCTGCAAGGTTCATTTCGACAAATTTCGGTGCTACCGTAGTCTTTATGGCGTCAAGCCAAAGCTCTGAGTCAAGACCGAGATAACGGGCAAGTCTGCCCATCAGAACGATGTTTACAGCCTTCTGCGAGCCTGCGGAAAGTGCAGGCGTGAGAGCATCAAATGCGTCAACATCAAAACCCTCTGAAATCATATTGTCAATTTCATCGGAAGGGTATGGAACTGCTCCTGATGTTACGGGCATAGGAGAGATCTCTTGTGTGTTCGTGATGATCTTGCCACCTTTTTTGAGACAATGCGACCAACGGGCAGCCTCAAGCTTTTCAAAAGAAACGATGTAGTCGGCCTCGCCACTTTCAATGACGGGAGAGTATACCTTGTCACCAAACTTTACATAAGTAACAACGCTACCGCCACGCTGGCTCATACCGTGAAGCTCGGATACCTTAACATCGTAGCCCATATCAAGAAGAATCTTTCCAAGGAGCTTGCTGGCAAGCAGAGTACCCTGACCACCAACACCAACTATCATAATATTAGTGCTTTTCATATTACGCCTCCTTTATCGCAGAGAAGGGGCAGAGCTGAGCGCAAACTCCACAACCTGTGCAGAGGGTGCTATCAACAACAGCTTTGCCGTTCTTGAATGAAAGGGAAGGACAACCAAGACCCATACAACGACGGCAGGAACGGCATTTGTCACTTTCGACAGTTACGGGTGGCGGTGTCTTTACGGATTTGAGAAGTACGCAGGGACGGCGTGAGATGATGACGGATGGCTCATCTGCTGCAAGCTCCTCAACAATCACCGTCTTGCACTCGGAGAGATTGTACGGATCGATGACACGAACACGATTGACTCCGAGAGCGTGACATAGAGCTTCAAGATCAATCTTTGCTGCAGGCTCGCCACGGAGATTAAATCCTGTGGTCGGGTTCTGCTGATGACCTGTCATTCCCGTGATTGAGTTGTCAAGAATGATAACGGTTGCATTTGTGCCGTTGTATGCAATATTGCAAAGTCCCGTCATTCCCGAATGCATAAAGGTAGAGTCACCGATTACGGCAACTGTGCGCTTTGCGGCGTCGGGATTTGACTTGATAAATCCGTGAATACCGGAAACAGATGCGCCCATACAAATGCAAGCATCGAGAGCTTCAAGGGGCTTCTGCGCACCGAGTGTGTAGCATCCGATGTCACCGAATACCGTAAGCTTCATACTTGAGAGGATATAGAAAAGTCCACGGTGAGGACAACCGGAGCACATAACAGGAGGACGTGCAGGCAGAGTTTTTGCATCGGTCGATTCGGGAAGCTCACCACCGAGAGCCTCGGCAACGATTCTCTGTGAATACTCACCGATGGGAGAGAAGAGATTTCTGCCCTCAACCGAAAGACCGAGAGCACGACAATGACGCTCGATAATGGCATCAAGCTCCTCAACAACAACAACTCTCTCGCAAGAGTTGCAGAAGGAGATGAGCAAGCTGTCGGGCAGAGGGTTGTGCATACCAATCTTAAGCACGCTTGCCTCGTCTTCGCTGAAAGTTTCACGGACATACTGATAGCAAATACCCGATGTTATGATACCAAGCTTTTTTGATGTACCACTGATAAAGTTTATGGGTGAGCTTTCTGCGTATTTGCGAAGAGATACTGTGCGCTCTTCAACTATGGGATGGCGAAGCTTTGCATAGCCCGGCATCATTATGTATTTCTGAGGCTGTTTTGTGTAAGGGATCGGCTCTCGCTCGACTCTGTCGCAAGGCTCAACTATGCTTTGCGAATGAGCTGTGCGAGTGCAGATACGGAAGAGAACGGGCGTGTCGAATTTCTCAGAGATCTCAAAGGCGAGAGAAACCATACGGCGTGCCTCCTCGGAGTCGGACGGCTCAAGCATAGGAAGCTTTGCAGCTATTGCGTAGTTTCTCGAATCCTGTTCGTTCTGAGATGAATGCATCGCAGGGTCATCTGCAACAAAAATGATAAGACCACCACGAACACCGGTGTAAGAGAGCGTAAAAAGAGGGTCAGCGGCAACGTTGAGTCCGACGTGCTTCATAGCACAAGCAGCTCTGCGACCTGAAAGAGAAGCACCAAATGCAACCTCAAGAGCAACCTTTTCGTTTGGTGCCCACTCGCAGTCGATCTCGCTGTATTTAGCTGCATATTCGGTAATTTCGGTTGAGGGAGTGCCTGGGTAGGAGGACATAAGAGTACATCCTGCCTCATAAAGACCTCTGGCAACTGCCTCGTTTCCGAGCATCAGTTTTTTCATAGTAAATCAACCTTTCAAAAATTATAGAACCATTATAACACAATACGTACAAAAATTCAACATATATATACAAAAAAATACGAATGAGTCAAAATCAAAATAAATAGTATTATTATACAAAATTCTCAATATTATCATAATTTTTAGTTAAAAAACATAAAAAAATGTAATTACTTTCTAAATTGTATGACAAGATTACAAATAAGTTACAAATTAAACACAAATTTGGTATTCTGATTTGATATAATAAAGTTAACATATTACTAAAAAATAGTGAAAATTTGGTTTAAAAAATGAAAACAACTGTTATTATGTCAATAGACCGAATCGAAGGCGAAACGGTGGTTTGCTTTGACGGAGATGGAAAAGAATACTTGTTTAAAAAATCCACAATTCCGTCTGCCGCAGACGGCAGAGTTTTTCTTGCAGAGAGCGATGACGGGAAAAGCTATGAGTTTGTAAGCTATCTTCCAAACGAGGAAAAAAGACGCCGCGAGAGTGCAGAAGAACAGCTGCATCGTCTGTTCGGACGAAAGAAAAATAACTGAATTTTTGATGGAAAGAGACAATTATGCTTGAGTTATTTAAGATTGGTATTTTCGGAATACTTGAGAAAAATTTTAAGTTTGGCGAGCTTGCGTTCTGGCTTTTGCTTCTGCTTTTCGTTGCGCTTTGTATTGCGGCGGGATATTTTCTCGGAAGCATCAATGCTGCTGTGATAGTGTCAACTAAAAAATATGGCAAGGATATTCGCACGCTGGGTAGTGGAAACGCCGGAATGACGAATATGTTCAGAGTCTTTGGCAAGAGTGGTGGCATACTTACTTTCCTTGGTGATTTTGGCAAAACTGCAGTTGCAGTTCTGCTTGGTTACATTTTTCTCGGTTACGATGGGTCATATATCGCAGGACTTTTTGCTGTGATCGGGCATTGTTTCCCAATCTACTATAAGTTCAAGGGCGGAAAGGGCTTCCTTTCACTTGTGATTATGATGCTTCTGTGCGATCCTCCGGTATTTCTTATTATGATGCTTGTCTTTTGCGTAATTCTCGTAGGCACAAGAATGGTATCTCTTGCATCCTGTATGTCGGTTGCCCTGCTCCCGATATTCATTAATTCCTGGTATGCAATTTTCAATGGTGGCGATGGAAGCATCGCAGGCATCAGAATTCCGATTTCGTTCCTTATTGCAGTGATTATTGTGTTTATGCATAGAGAAAACCTCAAGAGAATTCACAACAAGGAAGAGCGACGTGTCCGGATGCCTTGGGACAAGAAGGACGATTAAAAGCGTCAGTGACACAAAAAGAAGAAACGAGAGCTAAAAATGACTCAGTTGACTATAACTCAGAGAGAGCTTTGGGATCTGTTTTTGACGGCGGCACGAAAAACGCATTTGCGAAAATGTGTTCTCTCAAAGCCAATTGATGCTCTGGAGACTAAAACCGAGCTGTCTCTTATGAAGCTTGGTGAGGCTATTGTTCTCAAAAGCGTGAGATACACCAAGGACGGAAAGGCAATACAAAAGAATTTCACCTTTGATGAAGCAGATGCGCTTATCCCACAATTTGCGTCCCATATGCAGATAAATCTCATTTGCAGTACGGCGAGTGCCGAATACCGTCACTCAAAGCAAGGCAAGGAAACGCTCATCGGTGGTGGAAAGCTCAAGAGCGCACTTGCGTTGGCAAGCGAAGAGAGCCGAAGTGACGAGATTGAGAGCAATAACAGAACAAAGAATTATTTGCTTACAGGAAAAGAACCGTTTTTGTTTGAGCTTGGAATATCCTTAAAGGATGGCAGAATACACGACAAAAAGCAACACAAGTTCAGACAAATCTGCAGATTTCTTGAATATACCGATGATATTTATCGCCATCTGCCAAAGACAGGAAAGCTCTTGATTTATGACCTGTGTTGTGGCAAAAGTTATCTCTCCTTCGCAGTTTACCATTATTTCACAGCAATAAAGGGACGAGAGGTTGAGATGACGGGCGTTGACCTCAAGAGTGACGTCATTGAGTATTGTAACGCTACATCAAAAAGGCTTGGCTTTGAAGGACTTAGGTTTGTGTGTGGGGATATCAACAATTTTGCTCCCGATACAGAGCCACATCTTGTAGTCTCTCTTCACGCCTGCGATATAGCAACTGACATAGTGCTCAAATATGCGGCAACTCATAAAGCGAGGGTGATACTGTCAACACCCTGTTGCCAGCGAGAGCTTGCAAGCGTGATCGATGCACCTGAGCTTGAGTTCGTCACACGCTATCCAATACTCAGTCGAAAGCTGTGCGATGCGCTGACGGATTCGCTCAGACTTTCCTACCTCTCATCAATGGGATACAATGTTGAGGCGTGTGAGCTTGTTGACCCGGACGATACTCCAAAAAACATTCTTCTCAGGGCTGTGCGTAGACGTGACTATGACGAAAACTCGCCCGCCGCTTTGAGAGCAAGAGAAGAATTTAGAAAGCAAGCCGCTTTCCTTCTCGGGCAAGAGCCAGACGGGAAATTGACAATATTAAAGTAATTTGTTCTCCAAATGCGACGTGGAGATTGAATTAAAGGAAAAATGGAGGCACGACAATGAAAATCCATACAGTGAAAAAGTACCTCTCTCAACTCACAAAAAGGACAGAGAGAAATCTATCCACCCATTATAAGACCTTAGTTGATGAGGTCTGCAGAGTTCTGAAAATCAAGCCCATTAATTCAATCACGCTGGTGGTCGTGGGGCACGATGCAAAATACACAGCAGATGTTGTAAGTGCAGCTATGAAGCACGCAGGCATTAACAGCGCAACAATCGATTTTGACATTGACCGTTCACCCGACGAGGCCGTTACAGTTAACGGACAGAAGATTGGCGCAGATGTAGCGTCACGCATTATCACGGTTATTAGGGATGTTGAACGCAATTTAGTAAGCAAAAATCCCGACACATTTACCACTCCATCAGTTTATGAGGTGTTTCTTCTTGCGGCACTTTGCGCTTGCGCACAACAGGGCGGCGTGAATATTTCACTCAGCTTCGATTCGATGAAGATACCCGTAGCAGTTGCTGCACTCATTCCACAGCCTAAGATGATTTGCTGCAACGCGATCTATCCCGAGGATACGGAATGCATTGCAGCAGTTGCAAGACGAAATGTCGAGGAGATCATCAGCGCACCTCAACAGAAGGATAGCCGTCTCGCACTCGCTGCACTCTGCTCGGAAATCAACTGCAACCACACAGTTGTGGCAAGAGGAGAAATTGAGGTTGGCGCACCGACATACAGAGGGATTCCGTTTACATATCGCAATTTCAGTGCTATGGCAGGAACTCATATGAAGTCGATGCTCGTTACACCCGTAACCGCACTCGTCACAATAAGAGAGCTGACAAAGGTAAGACTTAAGCTTAGCGACGAGGATGCGTTTGCCGCAATCAATCACAGAAAGATCCCCGGAAGAGGACAGCTCATATCCGTAAGGCCACTTGTTATGTGTTGCATTTGCGATCCGTCCGATTCTCGCTTTGCGGGATATATTGCAAATGACCTTGCCTGCCTTGTGGTTGACAAGAACAGACGCCTTGACGTAATCGTTCAGGGTAGCGTTGGAGCTGACGAGGTGTTGCTCTCATCACTTCACGAGGATACGGATAGTGGACTTGTATTTAATAAGGTCGTCACCGTTGCGCCCGAGGGTGAGAGTGGGTTTGAGGCGAATGACGTGGAATGCATAACTACAAGCTCGTTTGACAAAGCTATCGCACAGTTTGATTACCTTGTCGATCGTACATCAAAGAGCGACAGCCTGCTTGTTGTTCTCGGACTTGAGGAGTTTATCGAGAGCGCAACTATGGCTCTTGAAGATGCTGTGCGTGACGATTTTGTATATTAATTGAACAATAAACAACAGTTGGTTTGCAACTGTTGTTTTTTGATAAAAATTTATCGTAATTCGATAAAAACCTATTGACAAACAACAATATGTATGCTATACTGTATTCACAAGAATAATTTGGAAAAACATTTGGAGGACAATATGTTTGAGCAAAGCAGAAAAAGATCAACAACATTGTCGCTTGTGTGTGCGATAGTATTTATGGTTGCACTTGTGGTGTGCGCCGTGTTTTTGCCGGAGCTGACTAAAATATTTCTTCGTCTTAAAACAAGCTTTGTTGGCTTTAACTTCTGGTATTCGCTTGTAAATGGATACGTTGTTCTTATAGTGGCTGCTGTGGTAGACATACTGCTAATAAAGCTTCTTTTGAATATCAAAAAAGGTGAGGTTTTCGTCGACCGGAACGTACGTACCCTACGACTCATTTCCTGGACTGTAATGTTTGCCACTCTTCCGTTTGTTGCGCTTGGTCTGTATTTCAGAGTAGCATATGCAGTTGGTGCCGTGGCACTTTTTGTTGGCATTTGCCTGAGAGTTGTCAAAAACGCCTTTGCAGAGGCTGTTGCCATCAAGGACGAAAACGATTATACTGTCTGAGGGGGTGTTGGGATGATTATAGTTAATCTTGATGTTATGATGGCAAAGCGCAAGATCTCGCTTGGCGAGCTTGCAGATCGTGTCGGAATAACACAAGCAAATCTTTCAATTCTAAAAAACAACAAAGCCAAAGCAATTCGATTTTCGACACTCGACTCAATTTGCAGGGTGCTTGATTGTGAAGTTTCCGATATACTTGAATTTACAGAAGGAGAAGAATGATGGATAACAATGCAGAAAACTATGTAGAAAACATCGTGCAGACCGAAAACGGTGGAGTACCCGAAATCGTCGAAGCACCACCCGCAGAACCAAAGACAGAAAAAGCCGCACACAAAATGAGATGGGCAACGGCATTTGCCTGGGTAGTTGCGCTCCTGGCGTTCTTCTTCTGCAGAAGCACGCCGGTTGCAGAAAAGCCGTTTATAACATTTCTTTTCGTCCTTGCCCTTTATATAGCAGCTGCCGTATGGTTGATAGCAAACAAGGCAAAGCAAACGCCCCTCTCCCTTATGTTTGGTATTTCAGGCATACTGTTTTCACTTTCGTTTTTTATCACGGACAACGAGGTAATACACGCCTGCTCGCTCCTCTGGATTCTCTGTGCCTATGTCTATTGGCTCTATCTCTCCACGGGCAATTCGATTGGATCAAAGGATGGTATTCTTGTACTTGACTTTATAAAGTCGTTTTTCGTAATGCCGTTTACCTCGCTTTCATCATTTTTTGATGTGGCGTTTGGTACGTCTGCGAGCGAGAGTGCGAACAAAAGAAGAGGACGAATCTGGAAGAGCATAGGCTTTATTGCTCTCGGACTTTGTATTGCGATTATACCGACAATAATGGTCACGGCTCTACTTTCATACGATGACAGATTTTCAGAGCTGCTCGAAAAAATCACAAATATTCCACTTGAAAGCATAGGCTCATACATCGTCTCGCTTATGTTCACAGTACCACTCGCTATCTTTGGCTTTTCAATGCTTGCATCGTTTAACGCAAGGAAAATGAAGAATAGTATGACAGCCGAGGGCTGTGGTAAATTCATAAACGGTATGAAGTTTGCCCCAACTCTTATGGTGCTTTTCGCAGTTATCCCCCTGCTTTTAGTCTACTTGCTCTTCTTTATCTCGCAGGGTGAATATTATCTTGCTGCCTTTACCGGAACTCTCCCTGAGGGCACAAGCTTTGCTGAGTACGCAAGAAGCGGCTTCTTTGAGCTTTGCGCAGTTTCGGGAATAAACGCATTTGTTATGCTTCTCGTCTCAATGTTTACAAAGCTTGGAAAAAACGGCAAAACGAGCATCTCGCAGAGAGTTGCGAGCCTGTTTTTGTCGCTGTCAACTCTCGTGCTGATCGCAACCGCCATCTCCAAAATGATGCTTTATATAAATGAATACGGACTGACACAACAGAGAGTTTACACCACCTGGTTTATGATTGTTCTTGCCATTGGATTTATATTTGCAATAGTAAAGCAGATTGCTCCACGCTTTAACTTTGTTGTCTTCTTCCTTGCGGCGTTTATTCTACTGTATAGCGCACTTGCACTTGTAAATGTTGATTCGTTCATCGTAAAGAACAATGCAGATCGTTATATTTCAGGCGAGCTTGTCACTTTCGATGCAAGCAGTATGAGACGGACTCTTGGTGACGACGCCGTCCCCGAGCTTATCCGTGTAGCTGAATATATAGCAGAGAAGGAAAACTTAAACGTTGAAGGTTGCGACATAAGCGACGCATTTGATGAGAATAAGACTATGATATATGAATTTGCCGCAATTGTTGAAAAAAATAACCCCGGTGTCGATATTGATGCGTATACCCTGTACGCAGAGATTATAGGCGAGCTTGATACGTGGTATTCGCAGTTTTCAAAGCGTGAGATGACCCCGGCATCCCTGACGCTTCCAACGCTCAGAGCGCAAGCTCTCGTAAATCAATATAAATAAGCCCAAGAAAACTGCCCAAACACATTTGTTTGGGCAGTTTTGGTTTTTTACTTGACTATATTTCCCGTGTGTGCTATAATCAAATCATAAATACAAGCTCTGTGAGGTATAAAATGAATAATAATAGAGGCAGAATTGGATGGAGCGCACACCTGATGTGCCTGTTGCTTGCAGTTGTGCTTGCGTGTTGCGCTTTGTTTTCGGGATGCAGGGACAATACACAAGACCCCACGCTTACAAGTGAGGACATAACAACTATGGCTCCCACTCCTGACAGCACACAGGGTGATAGTACAAGTGAAGAAAGCACATCTGCCGATGTCACGATCGACGAAGTGACAACAGAAGAAATTACAACAGAAGAAGTGACAACCGACGAGGCAACCGACGAGGAGCAAACAACTGCTCCTGCCCCCGAAACAACGCTTGCCCCCGAAACTACGGTTTCGCCCGAAACAACGGTTGCGCCCGAAACTACGGTTGCACCCGAAACAACGGTTTCGCCCGAAACTACGGTTGCACCTGAAACAACGGCCCCCGAGACAGAGCCACCACATATACATAGCTTTTGGGATTGGGTAATAACAAAGGATGCGGGATGCACCACAACCGGCGAGAAAATGCGCAGCTGCGCTTGTGGGTATAAGGAAACTGCGATTATCACGCCAAAGGGACACGTTGCAGTGACTATACCCGGCGTTGCTCCGACTTGCACATCCACAGGATTTAGCGAGGGCAAGAAATGTTCTCGATGCTCAGTAGTATTAGTGGAGCCGAGTGTTATCGCACAAGTGGGTCATTCGTACGGAACACCTGAGTTTGCAGGCAAATACACCTGCACAGGTAAAGCTGTGTTTGTTTCAAAATGTAACAGCTGTGACAAAACTGTTGAGGAGGTTATGGATATGGGTACAAACGATGGACAGACTAATATGAACTTTGACGGCAAAAACGTCCTTTTTATAGGAAATTCGTTTATTTATTACGGCTTCTGCGTTATAAATGGTGACCAAGGCAATCCCGACTACGGATATTTTTACCAGGTATGTAAGGCAAATGGCGAGGATGTCACGGTTTATGACCAGGTTTACGGTGGCAAGGATCTTAAATATATATACAATAATTATCTGCTTCCTCTCGGTCGTGATCACTTTAAAAAATATGACTATGTTTTCATCTCTGAGGCGGGTCAGAACAGCTCAAGCTTTATGACAAGCATTAAAAACATTGTAGATCTTTTCCCCGAAAGCACACGCATCTGTTACTTAAATCACGCCTATGCCTGCTCGACTAATGCAACAAATATTCTTGGCAATTTTAATTCGCTGAATGATATGGGAATTGCAGTTGTTAACTGGGGAGGACTTGCATACGATGTTTGGACGGGTAAAACATCCGTACCGGGTGGCACGCTTGACTACGCAAAGACCTCGTTTATTGTAAATAAGCTTGACAGCCACCACCAAAATATGCTCTCAGGCTACCTGACGGCTCAGATGGCGTACTGCGCAGTAACGGGCAAGAGCGCAGTAGGGCAGAGCTACGCATTCTGCACAGACAAATCCATAAACTCCCTGTTTGATGTTGATAAGTATATCTCAGATTATTATAACACAGGCACAACCAATCTTTCAAAGATCTTCGCCTCAAACGCAGATATGCTGGGATTCCAGAGACTTATGGACAGCTATCTTGAGAGATACAACGGATATGTCTCAAAGCTGTACGAAACTGTACATAGCTTTGAGCCATCAAACGAGGTAATACACCAAGGCTCGCTCAATACTCCTGCTGTTGTTGCAACTCAAAAATGCAGCTATTGTGGCGAGGTCATACTGGGCGAGGGTACTGCAACGGACCAGGGCCGAGAGAATGTTCTGCTGGTTTCAAAAAAGACGCTTGCCGATGCAGGTTACAGCAAGGTCAAGGATTATATGAATGCAGGTCTTGGTAATGTCTTCTACAAATCCGAAAAGGGTTGGGGCAGAATAAACTACACCGCAATAAACGGTATGGCTGCTGTTTGCGATGGAAATCGCATAGCCACCACAAGCCAGGGCGGTGACCAGCTCTATTGGAAGATGAGCAATCTTTCAAACAGATACGATGCAAACGGAAACAGTGGTGGCAAATACGTCTGCCTTGTCGGATACGATATGAAGACGGGAGCAAACGTAAACGGCGTCAGCATCTTTATTTATGATAACAACGCTGTGGGTGGCTTCGATATTTTGGGTGGAAAAACACAGCAGGACGGCACAATTGTGTGGAGCGTGCTTGCAAGCTGCGAGGACCTCTCAAAAGAGGCATTGAGATATAACGAAAATGGTACGCTTATGTGGAGTGCCGACTTTGACACTACGGAGGTCGATTGTGTCCAGATTGGAATAACCTCGGCGTCATCAAATGTTTTCTACATCTCGGAGCTTGAGCTTTACGGCAATTATTGATAAGAAAAAAGGGAACGGCACAGCCGTTCCCTTGATTTTATTTGCGCACACGAGCGTTTTTTCTCTTGATGACACCAAGCCCGTACAGAAGCAGACTTTCATCATATATGATTTCGTGCGTGCAAAGTGGAGTTATTGTCGAAGCAAAGCCACCTGTCGAGACAATGCTTGCTGTGTTGTCTCCAAGCTCGGAGAGAAATCTGTCAATCATTCCATCGACAGCTCCTGCCGCACCGTAGAGAAGACCACTTCGGATGCAATCGGTAGTGTTCTTGCAAATAGCACTCTTGGGTGCTGTCATATCGACGAGTGGAAGAAGAGAGGTCTTTGAAGCGAGGGCTTCAAGCGATATTCCCACACCGGGAAGTATTGCCACACCAACAAACGCTCCGTTTTTATCAACTGCGCTCACGGTTGTTGCAGTTCCCATATCAACAATGATACAGGGCAGAGGATATTTGTCCTTAGCTCCAACTGCAGTTGCAACAAGGTCAGCAGCTATTGTGCCGGGGTCATCAATGCGAATAAGAAGACCACTCTTGACTCCTGCTCCGACAACGAGGATGTCCTCAACGCCAAGCAAAACAAGCCCATCCTTTATGGTAGAAGTCATCGTCGGAACAACTGACGAAATAATCGCAGAGTCGACGTCGGTAATGCTGTAACCCTCAAGCTCAAGTGCTTGCGAAAGCTTGAGCGCATAACCGTAGCTTGTGTCGCTTTTGTCGGATGCAAAGCGCATAATAACGCCACACTCTCCATCATCGCCAATCAGCGAAAAAGAGGTGTGAGTATTTCCAACATCAATTGCAAGAAGCATCCCTTACCTCGCCTTTACGGTCTTTTTTACAGCTCCGATGATTCTTACAACCACAGGTGCAAGCAGACCGTTGATTGCAAACTCAACAACAAAATTGATTCCGACTATCATAACGATAATAAAGTAGATAAGCGAAACGCCGGAGCTTTCTGCAGATGCACTTGCGATGCTGCCGAAGATGGTCAGAAGTGCTGTTACAAATATTCCTGTGTTGACAAAAGGACAGAGAAGGGAAGCTACAATGATGCCGATCTTTTCGTGTCCCGATTTTGTAAGGAGCTTGTATACAAGGCCTGACAAGAACCCTGCGAGAGCAGTTTTAAGTATGCAAACCAGGAATGTTGCAACGGGTGAAAAATTGAACATTGCCGTCGAAAGCGCACCTGCGCTACCCTGAACAACAAGGACGAAGATGACGCCACCCAAAACTGTGCCGAGAAATGCACCTGCCCACGGGCCGTAGATAATTGCTCCAACGACAATGGGGATGAGTGAAAGCGTGATGCTTACAACGGGATTGATGGGAATAATGCAAAAAAGCTGCAATACAACAACTATTGCAGACAGTATCGCAAGTCCCACGAGCGTATGAATACGCGACGAGAGTGAGTGTTTACTCATTTTTATTTACCTCCTGCTACCGTCTCGCTTGTGCGAGTATAGTGCAATTACATTATATCACACTGTCGTGGATTTGTCAAATGAAAAAACGAAACAAAGAAAACAAAAAGTATTGATTATTGTTTTTAATTATTGTATAATATATATGTTGAAAAATCTTAATAGCAAGAAAATATAAAGGAATTGATAAAAATATGAAACATAGAAAAAGACCGCTGATCGGCATAACCTCCTCAATGACAGATGCGAGCATTAAGATGAACAGAGCTTATTTTGATGCTGTGTGGGGAGCGGGCGGAGTGCCGGTGTTTCTGCCTTTTTCGGGAGGAAAAGCTGACGCAAATAAATATATAAGCGAATGCGACGGCTTCCTTTTTGCAGGTGGCGTCGACATAGACCCTGCCAGATATGGCGAGGAAATAACGGGAGAGGGAGTTGAGGTGCTCCCTATGCGTGACGAGTTTGAGCTTGAGCTTGCAGAGCTGCTAAAGGATGATCCTCGCCCCATTCTCGGTATTTGCCGAGGCGAGCAACTGCTCGCTGTTGCATACGGTGGTAGCTTGATTCAGCATCTTGATGGTCATCGTCAAAGCGAGGGCAGAGGTGTATATGAGAGAGAGGCGAGAATTATGA
This sequence comes from Eubacteriales bacterium, assembly GCA_045543615.1. Classification (GTDB taxonomy): domain Bacteria; phylum Bacillota; class Clostridia; order Oscillospirales; family CAG-272; genus CAG-390. The sequence continues at coordinate 9,926 of JAZPXL010000060.1, read as the reverse complement.
AGGACAGCCTGCTTTATAAGCTTATTGGCGATGAGATCACTCGCACAAACAGCTTTCATCATCAGGCAGTTAAGGATGTGCCACAAGGCTTTGTTGTCAGCGCAGTTGCACCCGATGGCATAATTGAGGCAATAGAGCCTGTGGGTGCCGTGGACAGCGAAAGATTTATTCTTGGAGTTCAGTGGCATCCCGAGCTGATATACGCTTATGAGGAGTCCTCGCGAGCAATATTTGCCGCATTTGTAGATGCCGCAAGAAAGTTTGCAGAATAAAAAGTGAAAACCGGTCAAACGCCGAAGCGTTTGACCGGTTTTTTATTTGTTGTTTTTTAAGTAAAATTACTTTCTCTTCTTAAAGAGGAGAGCTGAGCCGATAATCGCAACAAGTCCGATTCCGTAAGCAACGGAGGATGCGCATCCACCGTTATCTGTGGAATTGTCAGCGGGAGGAGCTTTTGTTGTGTTATCGTCGGGAGCCTGTGTAGCATCGTCGGGAGCCTGTGTAGCGTCGTCGGGAGCCTTTGTTGCATCATCAGGAGCCTTAGTTGCGTCATCATCAGGAGCCTTGGTTGTATCATCCTCAGGCAGAGTTTCCGGAACTGCAGGGTATGTATTGGTGTGTGCCTTTTCGGTAGCGAAAAGCTCACACTCATATACCTTGTACCTGGAGGGAGCGTTTGCGTCGGTTGTAATAGCGTAACGGATGTAGTCAAGCTTTACAGGCTCAAATGTGCCTTCAATAAAAGCTACACCGTCTTCATTAACGCTTTCCTGAATGTTCTTGTCACCGGATGACCAGAGCAGGAAGTAAACGGTTTCACCACTCTCTGTGCGTGCGCCACCGAGAATGTCAACGCCTGTGATAAGAGCAGGAGCTTCATCGGTCTTTGTGGAGGTGTAGAATGTAAAGGAGTCAACGGTTACGGGCTCTTTGAAGGAGTAACCAAATGCGTGATCATAGAACTTGTCTGTCTCAAGCATATAAAGCTCTTCCTTGCTGAAGTGGTGAATGGTGGTGCTGGAGGTCTTGTTACCATCGCACATCTGTGCAGAACCTGAGCCGGAGTATGTCTGTACACGAAGTGCATATCCTGAACCGGGGTCCTTGCCTGAGGGAGTGTTGCCGTCAGCTACATAGTTGAGATAATCATAGTAGAATACGTTGCCGCAGCCCCACTGCTGATACTTTGCAATGTTGCTGACATCGCTGTTTTCTGCTTTTGCTGCATCGATCATTTCCTGTGTGATAAGGAGAACATTGTCACCGGGAAGATATTCAACAGCTGATGCAGGTGTCATAGCTACTACCATAGAAGCTACCATTATAAGTGTGAGAATAAGAGCGCAGATTTTTTTCATAATAAAATGTCCTTTCTGTGCAAGAATTTGTCTTCTGACAATTTTATTATATCACCCGAGATATTCATTGTCAACAGAAAACAAAAATTATTTGTTGCGTTTTTTGCTTTTTGTGAAAATTGATAAAAAACCAAATCTTTGGGTATTTTTTTGCTGAGACTGACTTTCTTCTTGTGGAGAGGTACGCCTTTGCATCTCTAAGCTCAGCGCACTATTTTCTCTCTCAAGTGCTTCAATTCTCTCCGTCCCCTCTTTGTGCTTTTGGATAAGCTCACATCCTGCAAGAAAAACTTTTGAGAGAAGAATAAGCGCAAGACCAAACTCAATATTCGGGCTGAGCGTGAATATCTCCGTAAAGGTCACGCCAAGCGCAAGATGAATGAGCCTGTTGATAATCATAACTATTGGAGCAATTATTATTGTTTTGATGCCTGAGATAAAAATAAGGCGTGCTCCTTCTGTTGTAAACGGCGTGCCTTCTTCAAGCTCGTGGTCAAGATAGTGATGGAAAGCGCGATGCAAATATCCGTCACCGATAAAAGAAATCAAACAGGAGAGAAGAAAAGCCAGAGAATGCTCAAACTCACCGTGACCGACATATTCGGCAATAGCGGAAAAAACACGGTTCTCGGCTGCAGCAGGCAGAAAATGATGTATCAGAGTAATGGCAAGGGCTGTGATTGAGTAAGCAATACCAACTGCGCAAAATACGATGCATACGATAGAAAATACCCTGAAGATTTTTATAATTCTTTGAATGGTCTTTGTGTTGCTCATAATGCCTCCTTGTGTTTTGTCATGAGGGAGATATCGAAATGAAGCAATAAAAAAGTTGATATAATTATAACTTAAAAAAATTGGCTTGTCAAGAGGGAAATAAGAGTTCCAATTATGGCAAAAATGCAATAATGAGCAAAAAATAATGCAAAACGGAAAATATTATGTGCAAATTAACGGCATAAAAGTGTTGACTTTAATATCGGATAATGATATAATTTTGTTAGTTAAACCCTAAATATGCGAACAGAACGAAAACAAAATGAAATTTTGCAAATCGAAAATTGCAAAAGCGAAGATTTGCCATTTTGTGTTTTGTCAAAACTACACGCCACATTTTCAAAAGGTTTGACATATAATGATAAAAAGAAACCATAAAAGGAGGCTTTCGACAATGAATAACGAAAAATATTCAGTAATCGACAGCGTAGACAAGCTTGAAGCAGCAATCGCACGCACAAGAGCGGCGGGAGAACTTTTCGCCAAATACACACAAGAGGACGTGGACAGGATTTTTCTTGCAGCAGCGATGGCGGCAGACAGAGCGAGAATTCTACTTGCAAAAATGGCCGTCGAAGAGACGGGTATGGGCATAGTTGAGGATAAGGTTATCAAAAATCACTATGCGGCAGAATATATATATAACGCTTACAAGGACACGAAAACCTGTGGTGTTGTCGAGGAAGACCGTGCTTACGGAATAAAAAAGATTGCAGAGCCTATCGGACTTGTTGCGGCAGTAATTCCGACCACAAACCCCACCTCAACGGCAATATTCAAATGCCTGCTTGCGCTCAAAACACGCAACGCAATTATTATCTCTCCTCATCCGAGAGCGAAGAAGTCTACAATAGAGGCGGCAAGGATCGTGCTTGAAGCGGCAGTTCGGGCAGGCGCACCGGAGGGTATTATTGGTTGGATCGACGTTCCAAGCCTCGATCTTACAAATAAGATTATGAGAGAGGCTGACATCATTCTGGCAACAGGTGGTCCGGGAATGGTCAGAGCAGCTTATTCGAGTGGAAAGCCTGCTATCGGTGTTGGCGCAGGTAATACACCTGCAATTATTGATTCAAGTGCCGATATTTTGCTGGCGGTAAACTCAATTATCCATTCAAAAACATTTGATAACGGAATGATTTGTGCGTCCGAGCAGTCGGTAATAGTTCTTGACGATATATACGATAAAGTTAAAGCTGAATTTGCCGCAAGAGGCTGCTATTTCCTTAGTGAGGACGAAACTGAAAAGGTGAGAAAGACAATACTCATCAACGGTGCGCTTAACTCAAAAATTGTAGGTCAGAGCGCGGCGACAATCGCAGCACTTGCAGCTGTAAGCGTCCCGGTCGGTACAAAAATTCTCATAGGGGAGGTTGACTCCGTAGACATCAGCGAGGAATTTGCACACGAAAAGCTCTCTCCCGTCCTTGCTTTCTATCGTGCGTCGGACTTTGAGGATGCAATAGCTAAGGCCGAAAGACTTGTAGCAGATGGTGGATTTGGACACACCTCCTCGCTCTTTATTGATACAATGAGAGAGGGAGAGAAGATTGCAGAGTTTTCCGAGAGAATGAAGACCTGCCGAATTGTTATTAATACGCCCTCATCACACGGTGGAATTGGCGATCTCTATAATTTCAAGCTTGCACCGTCGCTTACACTTGGTTGTGGCTCTTGGGGTGGTAACAGCGTTTCCGAAAACGTGGGTGTAAAGCACCTGCTCAATATCAAAACAGTTGCAGAAAGAAGGGAAAATATGCTCTGGTTCCGTACTCCCGAAAAGATATATATTAAAAAGGGCTGTCTGCCCGTTGCCCTCGATGAGCTTGGGACGGTTATGGGCAAGAAGAAAGCATTCATCGTAACAGATAAATTCCTCTATCAGAACGGATACACAAAGCCCATCACCGACAAGCTCGACGAGATGGGTATCGCACACACTACATTTTTTGAAGTAGAGCCCGATCCCACACTCCTTTGCGCAAAGCAGGGAGCTGAGCAGATGTCGGCGTTTGCTCCCGATACAATAATCGCGCTTGGTGGTGGCTCTGCTATGGACGCCGCAAAGATAATGTGGGTGCTTTATGAGCATCCCGAGGCAGACTTTATGGATATGGCTATGCGATTTATTGATATTCGCAAGCGTATTTATACCTTCCCCAAGATGGGCGAGAAGGCTTATTTCGTTGCAGTTCCCACGTCAGCAGGCACAGGCTCTGAGGTCACTCCGTTTGCCGTTATTACCGATGAGGAAACAGGCGTAAAGTATCCTCTTGCTGACTATGAGCTTATGCCCAATATGGCAATAGTTGATACGGATTTCCATATGTCAGCACCCCGTGGACTTACAGCGGCATCGGGTATTGATGCAGTTACTCACGCGCTTGAGGCGTACGCTTCAATGATGGCAACGGATTATACGGACAGCGTTGCTCTCGGCGCACTCAGAACTATTTTTAAATACCTCCCCCGTGCATACGATAACGGACAGACTGATACTGCCTCAAGAGAAAAGATGGCAAATGCCGCAACTATGGCAGGTATCGCATTTGCAAACGCATTCCTTGGAGTGTGTCATTCAATGGCGCACAAGCTCGGTGCATTCTATCACCTGCCACACGGCGTCGCAAATGCACTTATGATTGAAGAGGTAATCCGATTCAATTCAAGCGATGCACCGGCAAAGATGGGAACTTTCTCGCAGTATGACCATCCTCACACACTTGAGAGATACGCAGAGATCGCAGATTTCCTCGGACTTAGTGGGGAGAGTGACAAGGAAAAGGTTGAAAACCTCATAAACGCAATAAATGAACTCAAAGCAAGAGTTGGAATAAAGGCGACTATCAAGGACTACGGAATTGACGAAAGCGAGTTTATCGCACGACTTGACGATATGTCGCTTCAGGCGTTTGATGATCAGTGTACGGGCGCAAATCCTCGATATCCTCTTATTAGCGAGATCCGTCAGATGTACCTGAATGCATATTATGGCACTCATTTTGAGGAAAAGCAGATGCCATCGCAGAAAATGTGACGCTAACAGTAAGTGATAAAGGAGAAAAAACTATGGATATGGAAAATATCGTTGTGCAAAGCAGAAACAAAGTCATTTACCGAGAGGGAGATTATATAGTTAAGCTTTTTGATGAGCATTATTCAAAGGCAGATGTTCTCAATGAGGCGCATAATCAGGCTCTTGTTGAGGAAACGGGACTTGATGTTGCAAGGGTTATCGAGGTCAAACAGATCGACGGAAGATGGGCAATAGTGCTTGAATATGTTGAGGGTAAGACACTTGCAGAGCTGATGGAGGAAAACCCGGACAAGATTGATGAATATCTTGATGAGTTTGTGGACCTCCAGATCAAGGTTCTCTCGAAGACCTGCCCGGGCCTTCGCAAGCTGAAGGACAAAATGATGATGAAGATCTCACAGACAGATCTTGATGCAACAACGAGATATGAGCTGAAGATGAGACTTGAGGCAATGCCGAAGCATCGCAAACTTTGCCACGGTGACTTTAACCCCACAAATGTTATAGTAAAGCCTGACGGCACATTCTGCCTTATTGACTGGGCACACGCCACACAGGGCAATGGTTCTGCCGACGTTGCAAGAACTTATCTTACCTTCTGCCTTGCAGGTAAAGAGGCAGTTGCAAAAAAATATCTCGCGCTCTATTGCAAAAAGAGTGATACTGCTATGCAGTATGTGCAGAGATGGATGCCCATTGTTGCCGCTTCTCAATCGGTAAAGGGCCACGAACACGAAAGAGAATTCTTGCTTTCGTGGGTTGACGTTGTAGAATACGAATAAAAAATTGCCGCTTGCTTTCGCAAGCGGCATTTTTTGCAAAATCAAAATATTCCGTAAGTCTGCGCGAGCATAGACTCAGCAATAAGCTTTTGCTCGGAGAAAAACTCGTCCTCGTGCAAAAGTCCCGATGGATCGTGCGTTTGTGGACAGATGGCAACTGCAAGCCTGTAAAGCTCAGCTCTTTCCCCTGCACAGCCGTCAGGGTTGTCGCAAGCAGTAGTGCAGCTTGTAGCAACAACAACCCCAAGTCTGTCAGCAGCATCCTTTATGGCAGATAGCTCGGGAATGGAATGCATAGGAGACAAGCTGTCGTCGGGATTCAAGAACACTCTTGCAGAAAAGCCAAGGCAAACAAAAGGAGACGCAGGCAGGAATTTGAAGTTAAAGCCACGCCTCGATGAGATGCGACGGTACATCAAAGCAATAATAAGCAGAGAAGAGGAGACAAAAAGAGAATCGTAGTCAACAAAACTCGATACGGACGGTGAGAGTTCTGCTTCGTTTCCGAAAAAGCCGATGTCGGTTTTTGCACCACAAAAGCTTGAGATCCTGACAAGATAATCGAATATCGGAGCGTAAAGCACACCCTCGCTTTTCGTAGTCGAAAACAGAGGATAACTCTGCTCAAAGCATCGCAGAAGCTGCTCGGCTGAAAGGTCAAGCGAACGGTGGGATGAATCCTCATCAGTGCTTCTGATTAAAAAGCAAATAGGGGAGGATGGACCCATAGAGCAGAATACAGCGTCACGTCCTTCGTATTTGTCATAGAACATCTGCGGAGAAATAGCCCTTGTGGAGGGCGAAGATTGGCTTCGCAGAGCAGGTGGGGTGGCAAGTGTGGAACAGCTCTTGTGTGCGCCTGATGCGGTTCTTGAGGCTACAATGCGACCACTGTCACGGTCAAATACAATAATGTCATCGTCAAATACATAAAAATCAGTTCTGTCCATTTTCTCTCCCTTCTATACTACAAGACGCGATGAAATATGTCGGAAAAGCTCACATATACTTAGGTATTTTATCACACGAACAATGTTTTGTCAATCGTTTGACTTGACAAAACAGGTCGCTTGCGCTATAATTTAGGAAAGCAAAAATAAGAGGATGGAAAGATGGCAACATATAAAAAATATAACGGAAAGAAAATCTCTATTTTGGGAGACAGCATCTCAACATTTGTAGGATATATCCCTGTGGCAGACGGAAAGAACCTTGAACATCGTGCTCGGTATCCTCAGGATAATTTGCTTTGTGATGTGAGCAAAACCTGGTGGATGCGTGTTATAGATACCATAGGGGCTGAGCTTTGTATAAATGATAGTTGGGCAGGCTCAACCGTCAGCAACTGGATAGACGGAAACAAGGGAGACATCGGCGAGGATATTGCGCTCGCTTCCCTTACAAGAATTGAAAATCTTGGTTCCAAAGGTATGCCCGATGTAATTTTCTTATATGGTGGAACTAACGATATCGGAAAATATGTAAAGAAAGGTAGCTTTGACGAAAAGAGCGCACCCACCTCCCCAAACCTTTCTGCAAAGAAATGGGATTCTTTTGTTGACGCTTATTGCGAAGCCGTACTCAGACTCAGACATTTCTATCCCGAAGCTGAAATTATCGCGCTCTCGCCATCTTTTACAAGGAAGTATTACGATAACGAAAAGCTCGACCTATTTCTCGCAGAGATGTTTGCGATCTGCAAGCACTACGGCGTAGAGTATTTGGATGTAAGACAGAGTGGTATAACACTTGATATGCTTCCCGATGGATTGCACCCAAACGAAGAGGGAATGAAGTGCATTTCGGACGCACTTTTAGGGATGCTTGCAGACTGAAAAAGTTTTTGAAAAAAAGTGATTTTTTTCGAAAAAAATTAAAAAAAGGTATTGACAAATCAGTTTAAAAGGTGTATAATATCAACGTTGTCGGAAATCACGACACGCGAGAGTGGCGGAACTGGTAGACGCGCACGTTTGAGGGGCGTGTGGTAAATTCCATACGGGTTCAAGTCCCGTTTCTCGCACCAAGCAAAGCAGCCGTATGGCTGCTTTGCTTATATCAAGACAAATTTTCTGAATGTAATCTGCCTAGGCAGTTTATTATAGCGTGTATGCCGGACACAGTCAGGCGTGCTCGCATCGGAAAGAAATCAACAGCTCGAAAGAGCTTTGAATATACCGTATGTGCGGAAACAATTCCACAACACAGAGATCCACAAAATAGCGGGTATGTGCGGAAACAATTCCACTACATCAAAGCTACGGATGCGGGTATGAGCGGAAACAATTCCACCATACGGGGAAGTATTTTAAATATAAATATTTAAACGCGGGTATGGCGGAATTGGTAGACGCGCTAGATTCAGGTTCTAGTGAGGGTTACTTCATGAAGGTTCAAGTCCTTTTACCCGCACCAAAAAAGAACGAAGCAATCGCTTCGTTCTTTTTTTATCCAAGCCGCAGGCTTGGTATATCATCACGACGCAGTCGTGAATATCATCAAGGGCGGCGAGCCGCCCTTGTATCTCATCACGCGATAGCGTGCATCTTCCTGCGGCTTGATGAGATACAACACTTCGTGTTGATGATATGCAATTCCTACGGAATTGATGATATACACGCCTTCGGCGTGATTATTAGCTTCGCAAATCGAGGAATTAAAGTTTGCGCGCCACAGTTGAAGAAAAGGGAAGCACCAAATGAAGCGCGCAAATGTAGGTTCGCAAGTCCTTTTACCCGCACCAAACACCAAGAGGGAGACATTCGTCTCCCTCTTGGTGTTTAATGTGAATATAGAGGCGAAGAAGCTCAATTCCTCGCAAAGCGAGGAATTAAAGTTTGCGCGCCACAGCTGAAGAAAAGGGAAGCACCAAATGAAGCGCGCAAATGTAGGTTCGCAAGTCCTTTTACCCGCACCAGAAAAAGCACTTCGAAAGAGGTGCTTTTTCTATTCAATCCGAAGGATTGGTATGTAATCGGCGCGCTAGCGCGCTGTATGTAATCGCCCAAAGGGCGTATGGCATCACGCGAAGCGTGCATTTTTCCCTGTCTTCGGATTGATGCCATACACGGCGTTGCCGTGATTCCATACATCACTTCGTGATGATTCCATACACGCCTTCGGCGTGATTATTAGTTTCGCAAAGCGAGGGATTAAAGTTTGCGCGCCACAGCTGAAGAAAAGGGAAGCACCAAATGAAGCGCGCAAATGTAGGTTCGTAAGTCCTTTTACCCGCACCAAAGCATTCAAACCCGAACCTTTTACCGATTGGTGAAACGTTCGGGTTTGTTGTTTTCTTAAAAGATGTTAAATAGCCTTAGTTATACGGACTTCCGTATAATGCGGAATAACACTTGCAATATTTTGTTTTGAATTTTCATCCATAGCAAAAATGCACTTAACTTAGCTTTCGCTTGGTTAAGTGCATTTTCTATGTGAGCAATTTCACGATTATCGATCCTGCATAAAGACAAACAGGATAATTCAGACCTTTACATATCTGCTTAAGAGGGTTTAACGTCAGTCAAAACATATCCACCGGAGGAACCACTCTTCACCAGATAGAGTTCATGCTTCGTATAGACCGTTTTATAGATTTCGGTAACATTACGGAACTCGGGATGGTCGACCACAAATTTGTAGGTCACCACCTCGTTGGGATTGTCGGACATCAAAGTAAACTCAAGTCCATAGGGCAAGCCCTGATAGATTTCCTTCGAGAGTGGCGCACTTGTGGAATTGATCTTTTCGCAGGTCATATCCGAATACAGGTAATACTTCGGACTATAACCGCTTGTAATCGTGGACAACAGGCCGCTGTTCTGATAGTAATAAAGATCGTAAACATCCGGTGCCTGATAGTATTTTTCCGTGTAAGCAGAGACTGTGTAATAATCACCGCTTGCGTTATATGTAACGGTATTTTGCAAAGCAGAGGAGTTGTTCTCCAGCTTCCGGAAGGGAGCGGAATAG
>JAZPXL010000059.1:0-5173 GCA_045543615.1 Eubacteriales bacterium | reverse complement strand
ATTTGTCCTATATTAATGAGGGGAGAATTGGGATGTGACAGGCGATTTCTAAAAAATGCTTCACAAATCTACAAAACAACCGTTTTTTCGTCCGAGGTGCGCTTTATAAGTGAGGGGAAGAAGGGACTTATATAACGTTATTTTTGGCGTGGAAATGGATATGTTTTGTAGTTGTGATGTTGAAATTCCTGTCGCATCTCATTCTCCCTGATTTGCGCATAATCTGCGGATAAAGAAGCACGCCCACGGCGTGACGGAGGGATTGTTTAAGCACGAGAATTACTGCTTGAATTGTCAACCCTCAAATCTTGCATTTTGCCTTGATTTATCTTTTTAGATGTGATATAATTAATATATTACGGAAATATTTGCGATGGGTGCTACATCTTCGCGCTCTTTGCGCACTTTTTTCAGGGCTTTGGTCATCTCTGTTTGCGCATTTGCCATTTGCCTGCGCCGGCTCCTTTGTATGCACTGTATTTGCCCCCTCTCGCATTATCCGATTATTCAACCCGGAGGAAAATATGAAAAAGAGAATTTCATCCATCCTTTCATTCATTCTGTGTGCAGCCATTCTGCTCTGTGCACTTGGTTGCGATCCCACAGGCACACCTGCCGACACCACGCTTGGCAGCTCGTTCGTCACCACAGGTGGCGACAGCACCACATCGGGCGCAGGCGATGACGATGAGACGCCCGACGGCATCACTCTTTCAAACAGAGAAGACCGTGATTTAAGTGCGCCATCCACTCCCAAGAACCAGATAAACGAAGAAGAGCTTCCCGCCGCCCCCGAGGGCTTTGCGTATCAGGACGGCTCGTCATTCGTTATGAAGTCCACAGATTTCACACTTCGCTTCAAAATCAGGGGAGAGGTCTTCACTCTTATTGCCGCATCGGGCAAGTCCAATTTCGTTTCCACCGCACCTGCGTCAGTTACCGTATACACCGGTGGCAATAATCAAGGCACGCTTCTTGAGAGTGAGTACACTTCTGTGAAGCTTATGCCCTACGGCTGTCTCGCGTCTGCAACACTTACAAGCAAGAATGGTTCTGTATTCCTCGTTGAAGACAGATATTACTACCCCTCAGAGCTTGAGGATTATGCTCTCAACGTAAGACGTGCAGTTAAGGTCGAGACGAGAGTTGAGTCCGACGTCGGATACTCGACATCCTATCTCTTCAATGCAAGAGCAAGCGCAAGTGATCTGTCATATTTCGTGCCCCACACCGTATACAACAGCTTTGACAACGTAGGTCGCAGCGGCACATTTGCAGAAACAGAGCTTGGACTTCCCGTTGTATCTATGATGACAAAGGACGGCTTTGCGTTCTCTCTTGGCAGATACCAGCCAGTCATCAACTCAAAGAAGAGTTTCACAGCATCTCTTGAGATCTCGGAGACTATCGGAACATCGGCCGCACCCGGTCTTCGTGTTGACTATCCCTCAACGAGACTTGCAAAAAAATATTTTGAGACTCTCTCGCAAAGACAGATAGTCTTTGACCTTTCCATCTCAGGAAGCACCTGCAGTGACTTCAACGATATGATGGTAACGGTGTTCAACAACCACTATATGCTGCAAAATCCTCGAATTGTCAACACCGACATTGACGAGGTTCTCCGTGTAATTTGTGAGGATTACAAGTCCTTCTATCTCATTCACACCCGTTTTGGCAGAACATCATACGGTCTGCCCTGGCGTGTGACCATTGAGGACGGATTTATTGGTGCCAAGTCCTATCAGTCCGGCTTTGTAGGTCAGCAAGTGCCTGCGGCATATCATATGATGTACCACGGAATTGTCAACAATGACCAAAAGAGCCTTGAAAACGGCGTTACTATGCTCAATTTCTGGATTGATGCAGGAATGATGACCGAGGCAGGCGTGCCGATCACCTGGTACAACGGCGTTGACAACGATTTTATCAAGTACCCCATATTCCTCAGAATGATGGTTGACACGATGGACGGCTTCCTTGATGCGTATAAGCTCGGACGAGAAAACGGCATTGAGTGTGAATCCTGGAAGGAGGCTGTGCTTGCGTTTGGTGGATTTTTGCTCAGAGCGCAGAACGAGGACGGCAGCTACTATCGTTGCTACAACCGTGACGGTGGTATGTTCAAGGACGGCGACAACGGAATTGCAGATCCGGGCGGCAACATCTGTCAGTCGGACAGCAAGGAAAACACAGCGATGGCAGTTCGCTTCCTTGTAGATATGTATGAGTTTACAGGTGACGAGGCGTACAAGAACGCAGCTATCCGTGCTTCTGATTATGTTTATGAAAATCATTACAGCCGTGGCTACTATATAGGCGGTACTTGCGATAACGCAAATGTTATCGACAAGGAAGCGGGCGTGTTCGCGCTCTATTGCTACGATGCTATGTATACTTTGACACGGGACGAGAAGTGGATCGACCCGATGAAGCAGGCTGCAGCGTTTGTTATGTCGATGGTACAGTGCTTCAGCTTCCCTGCAGGCGAGGAGAGCAATCTCAAAGCGTCGGGCGCATTCAAGGCGGGCTATAATGACGGAAGCAGCTTTATTACATCGGAGATGGACGGCATAGACAATTTTGCCGCAGTAGTTTATTATCATCTGTTCAAGCTCTATATTATAACAGGAGATCCCATCTACTTCTACCAGGCAGAGTTTATGCAGCAGAACAGCAAGTCCACAATGGACTGGGACGGCAAGCTCGGCTATGCATACAAGAGCCTTGTTCCCGAGGCAACATCAATTGACGAGTTTATGTTCTTCTCGGCAGGCGATGACCACGGCGTTATGGGCGTATGGCTGCCCTGGCAGTCGGTTGCAAACGCAACTCCCATAATTGATATGAAGCTGACCTTTGGCGTCAGCGACGTCGCAGACCTCGCAGACAAGAGCGTTGAAGAACTCCGTGATATACTCTATTCGAGTAAATAAGCAAAAAACAAAATAACACAAAAACAGGAAGCCTCACGGCTTCCTGTTTTTGTGTTCTGTTTGTGCGATAAAGCTGTGCCGAATACGATTTAACCCTGGGGAAACGATCCTTTATCCCTCACAAACAAATCTCACCAATAAAAACATTCTGCATAAACCATCAGAAATTTAAGGATACACCCCCAAGTATTCTTAACGCCGAGTGCGCCTCCATATCGGGAATTGATAAATACAAAAGGGAGCTTTAACAAATCCTTAGTGGAAAAGCAAAGCTCTCTTTTGTTGCTCTATCCCAACATAACGTCAAGCAACATCATAACGGCAAAGCCGAGGACTATTCCCGTGGTTGCAAAATAAGGGTGCGCCTCTTGGTTTTTCTGGCATTCCGGTATCAGCTCGTGCACCGCAACCAAAATCATTGCTCCTGCGGCAAACGCAAGTGCGTATGGAAGAATGGCTTCCACATAAACTACCAACAAAGCACCACTAACCCCTGCAATCGGCTCAACCATACCCGAAGCCTGACCATACAAAAAGCTCTTCTTTCTTGAAAAGCCCTCTCTTCTGAGAGGAACAGAAACCGCAGCACCCTCGGGAAAATTCTGCAAGCCTATTCCAAGAGCTATTGTAATAGCCCCCATAAGCTTTTCTGCGTCAAAGTCTCCGTTTTGCAGAACGCCAAAGGCGACTCCGACCGCCAGACCCTCGGGTATATTGTGAAGCGTAATAGACAAAATCAGCATTATAATTCTGCCAAAACGCGTGTCTTTGCACTCTTCAGCGTTTACCAGCTTTCGCCTTGTAAACGATATGACCTTATCGCTTGCCCATATGAATAATGCACCTAACAGAAAGCCCGATGTTGCTACAAGGTAGGCAGGAAGAGCGGATGTTGCCTGTGCACGCTCTATGGCAGGTTGCAAAAGCGACCAAAAGCTCGCCGCAATCATAACACCGGAGGCGAATCCAAGCATAAGGTTAAGCACCTTTGGATTAGGCGACTTGAAAAAGACTACCGTTGCAGCACCGAGAGCAGTTACAAGCCACGTACCAAGTGTTGCAATCAGAGCCATAAATACAACAGTTTTCATATTGCACCTCCTATATTATTATATTTTTTGCAGATATAAGCTGTGTATGATTTCTCATAAAAAGGAGGTGGGATTTCAAAATGAAGCACAACGTTTTATCTTATCCGTAAAAATATCAGGCGTGGGTATTGTGCCACTTATATGAGTGATTGTCAGGCAAACGATTGAAATGTTCGAGGAAATATGATATAATAAACTCATCTAAAATCAAGAATTTGGCAACAAGGAGAACAGATAGATGATTCGAATATCATACACATCAATGGTGGTGTTCATAAGTATCATTTGGTGTTTGGTAAGAGTGATATGTGCAATTAAAACCAAGAGAGCAGATTGGAAAAAAGAACTGAAACTGCTTTTGGTATATGTCTGCATTGTCGTTGTTGCTCGCTTTACCTTTTTCCCATTTTATAAAGTGAATGGAGAAATACAGCCTCTTGTTTATGAAAGTGCAAAAGTATATCCGTTTCGGATAAATTGGATTCCGCTTGTTAATTTGTTTGATTATCCCGAAATGAGAGACATTTTGATAAATGTAATTGGAAATACAGCAATGTTTATTCCATTGGGAATTGTTTGGCCCGGTGTATACAAGGGGTTGGATACACACCGGAAAGTCATTTCCGCAGGTATTGGTGTTTCTTTATGTATTGAGATTTTACAGCTTCCCTTTTATGACAGAGTATCCGATATTGATGATTTGTTATTAAATTCGTTAGGTTTCATCATTGGATATCTGCTGTATCTTCTTGCGAAGCAGGTAATGAAAAAGTGCGCGAAGTTAAGGAAATAAAAACTGACGAAGGAAGCCCGATTATGTTAGAAGTCATTTTGCTGATCCTGTTGGCGGCCACTTTGGTGGGTATTTTTGTTTTTCTGTACAATCAAGGATATATGGTTCTCAAATCTACAAGCGCCGTTGCTTTTGTCGGCTCAAGAAAAGGAAACAGCGCAAGATTTACCTCTTGCAGTGGCTATATGAAACGAGTTATAAAGTTCAAAGCCGATGGCATATTGACCTTTTTGTTAGACGCGGAATTGAGCAAAGGTGACATCTCGGTGGAGCTTCTTGATCCTGCCAGGCAACGGATCCTGCTGCTGGATCGTGCCAATCGAAGGGCTTCCGTTACTGTGGAGAAAAAGAAA
>JAZPXL010000058.1:0-49266 GCA_045543615.1 Eubacteriales bacterium | reverse complement strand
ACTGAACTCATCATACCCCTTGACAAGCACAAATTTTCGTGCTAATACACCAAAGAGCAATATCGCTCCAAACACGAACAAATAGAGTGCAATATATTCCGTATGTCTCTTATTCATAGTCATCTTTGTTAATCGTTCGAGAGCAAAGATATATGAATAATCAACACGAAAAATGGCTCTTTTGCCTTTTGACCGCTCGTGTCGTAGGTTGTCCTATCGTGTCATAGCAACTCTATTTTTACACCATATTCTGCATTTGAGGAAATTTTACTTATCTTTGTTACGGCTTACGACTTTAAGCGTTAAGCCAATACATATTAGTAGACATTTATTGTCGTAATCTTTCGTACCGAAACTTGGCCGTTTGTGTAACACGAAGATACGCAATCAGATGTCCACGATAGGTGTATATATCCACTACTGACATTGGCTCAGTGTGTGCTTATATATCATCCTGCGTGGGCTATCTGTGTTGCTTGTTCGTGTTACAGGTAGCCAAGACCTCGGTACGGGATAAGTTAATGCAGTGGCCTGCGCTTTTTTATGGACTTATCTGGTAACAAAGAGTTGTTGGATAGATATTTGGTTGCCTTCTTCGCATCCCGCACAGCACCGCCTGAGGCTCTTGACCTCGCCAAGCGGTGGGCGCACGAAATTGCTCAAACTGATAAGATTGTAATCAGCGGTTTTCACTCTCCAATCGAGCGAGCTGTGCTTGATATACTTCTCTCTGGCGGCTGTTATGTTGTGGTCGCATTAGGGCGTTCACTGTACCGCAAAATCCCAATGCACTTGCAGACGGCTTATGATAGCAATAGGGTGTTGTTCGTATCGTTTCGAGACCAATCGCGCCCCTCATTCTCCAACTCTCAAACCCGTAATTGGCTCACCGCCGACCTCGCCTCGGAAGTTGTCTTCGCCCCATTCGACAACTCAAGCCAACTCTCATCATTACATTATAGTATTGCCCATAGCTCGACACCTTGCACCATCATAAAATAAAATCTGCACCACTCATTGCTGAATGATGCAGATAGTAATTATGGCGTTTTCTCCCTACTTTTTCGGTGTTTCTCCCTACCTTTTTGCGGTTTTCTCCCTACTTTAGCGAAATCTTATTGGCAGTTTCGCGTTTCTTGGAGTTCACAAGGTCGGCATAAATCTGCGTGGTGGTAACATTCTTATGCGTTAGCATCTTCGATACGGTGTAAATATCTGTGCCTAAAGAGATTTGGATGACCGCATAGGAATGACGAAAACAGTGGAATGTTATTTTCTTCTTTATCCCAGCCTCTGCAATCCACTGTTTTAGTGAGTGGTGTGTCATTGCGCGGGTGAGTCCTTTGAATACCAACCCTTTTCCCCATTCGCCGCATAGTTCTAAAGCCTCGTGGCTGATGGGGAGTGTTGCCTCGGTCTCGGTTTTCTCGGTGCAGATACGTATGTAGTAGCCCTGATCGGGTCCCATTTCAAAGTCGCTCCACTGCAATTTGAGTATGTCGCTGATGCGAAGTCCTGTCATACAAGCAAAGAGCGATGCCTGTTTCAGTACAGGAATACGGCAGGGTGTGGCAGCGAGTAGCTTTACCTCGTCAAGTGTCAGATACTCCTTTTTAACCTCTTTCCACTCGATTTTCTCAAGGAAGTCATTGAGGTTTTCTCGCAACATCTTCTCCTTGTAGGCGATTTTCAACAGGGCGCGGAAAGTGGAGTAATATCCCGCTGCTGAATTTCGACTGATATATGAGTTAGGATGATGTATCTGCTTGCATTTCAGAAGATAATCTCGAAACTTTTCGCATAGCTCAACGGTAATATCTCCGAAAGTACATTTGCCACCGCAGAACTTCTCAAAGTGGTTGCAGACACAATCCCATTTTTCGTATCGCTCGCGTGCCTTTGTTCGGAAGTAGGCAAGGAAATCAACCTTCTGCTTGTTCTTGTCGAGGAAACCAAACTTCTCGTTGATAAGCGACTGCACACGAATACAGCGTATCGCCTCTGCCTTGTTGAGCATCTCTTGGTTGAACATTCGTTGTTGCTCGTTGCGTGGCTTGGCATAGAGGTAAATACCGAGGAATTCTCGGCGGCTCATCTTCATCGTGTAGGGGTTGCGGATTGCGGGATAGTAATCCAAATAGAGTGAAATACGGTCATTGCGTAACGCCTTTTGGCGCAAGGTTACATTTGTACAAGTTAGTGTCATTGTCTTATAAATTAATTGTTATACTTTTTATTGCAAATTAAATCGGTGTTCCGATGGTGGTATCAATCACCATTAAGTAACTTTACTCAATCTTCGGTGGCTCAAAGAATTTATCGAGTTCAGAGCGCAGAATCTTGGTGTACTTGCCAACCTTGATGCGAGTTATGTTGTGATACTTCACATAGTGGTAGAGCTGGTCGCGAGTGAGATTGTATTTCTCCATCGCTTCGGGTATGGTGTAGTATTGCGGCTCTTCGGGCGTAGCAATACCTTTGGCTATATCGAAATGCTTTTTCGAGTAATAGACCATTTTGCCCTCTTTGCGCTTGGGGATTACATTCTTATACACAAAGGTGTAGATTGCCGATAGCGTCATGCCAAACTTCTCCTGCAACTCCGCTACGCTATACCATTCTGTGATACTCGCATCAGGAGCTTTCTTGGCAAAGTAGGAGTCGATATGTTTCTTGCTCCAATAGGTCTTGCCACGATTGAATGTGCGAGGGATATTATGCTCCTTCGCAATCTTGTATAGCCACGACTCCTGAATATTGTATTTTTCTTTAATTTCGGCAGTGGTATAGAAGTCGGTGATAGGGATTTTTTCTTTTGGCTTGTTCTTTTCACTCACAGTGATATAGTCAAACATCTTATCTATGTCTGATCGCCTTATGAGTGTTTTACCATCAAATCTAACAGCCTTGATTTTGCCATACCTGATGTAGCGATAGATTGAAGTTCTCCCGACACCTAAAAATGCAGACACTTCGGTTGGTGTTAAGAACTCCTTTTCAGAATGAGGTTTTGCCTCTTCATCAAATTTGAGTTGAAACTCTTGTACTCTCTTTTTCCTTACTCTCTCCTTGTATGCAAGGTTTGCACACCTGTGAGAACAGTAGGCAGTAGAGGTTTTGTGTGCGGTAAAAATAACGCCGCACCACTCGCATTTCTTCTGAATGTCAATGTTACTAGCCATTTTAATTCTCTTTTTAGTTCGCCAAATCTGTTTCATCGCGTACCACAGCGTACCAATGCGTACCAACTTCTCCGTCATCTGACCAATGAAATTTCGTACTTCGGTTTGCGAGGTACACAGGAGGTACAAAAACAGGCGTAAAAAGGCTTAGCAACGATTAACAACGATGCTTGCACAAACAAATATAGCACCCGTAAAGAGTGCTATATTAATCATTTATGATTGATTTAACTATTTGATAATCAGCTATTTATTTTCCGATGCAGAATGTATTTTGCAAAACGTATTTGATTTGTAATATACTGATAATCCGTATAATAAACGCTGTTCTTTGAGCAACAAAAATAATTCAAGCAACAATCCAGCAACAAAAATGTAAAAATACGGTGTTTTCAGTCGATTTCAGAAGCAAATATAACTCTTTTCGATGTGCCTACCAAATGAAAGGAGAAAAACAAAAAGAACGTCCCGACCACCACAAGAGCAATCGGGACGTTTCAACGCAATACTGATATAGTAATCAGTGGTGCAAAGGTAGTGTTTCTTTTTTGAAACACCAATCCTAAAACGAAAATAAGTTGTAGGATATACCAATTCCGATGTAAGGAGTGAACTGTGGCGTTCCGTTTATAGTCATTCCATATCCGGCTTGTATTCCAATACCCCAGCGTTTAGGCTTCTGGTACTCCTTAATCGTGATAACCTCTCGTGGCATTCGGAATATCAAGCTATCCAGCTGTGGATTGTAGCCACTGACGTATGCGGTATAGGTGCTGTCCTCATATACCTTTTGCGTTATAGGAATAACCACGTCCGCACTATCAGGAATATTTTCAGCTACGTTGTTGTCGGATTGAGGAATATTCTGTTCATCATTGTTGCCTTTGTTCGGGAAGTTATCTTCCTTATCATCGACAACTGGCAACCTCTGCGTAACGTAACGAATAACCACGCTATCCCTTGGCACTGGATAGTAATACGGAATACTATCTACAAACGTGGTTCGTACTGTGTCCCGGTACACTCCGCCCTGCTTCGTTGTGCAATGATGCACATTGAAGCAAAGCGAAGCGACAAACAACGCCAAAAACAGTACGAGAGCAATGTTTTTAAGCCTTTCCATATTTAGCAACGTATTTGATTATTGCGTCCACGTGAGTTTTGACAATCTGCGTTCTGCCCTCCAAAGATAGGAGATAGGAGACGTCCTGCTTGTTGTCCATAAAGAAGTTTTCCGTAAGAACTGCAGGACACTTGGTTTTCCTCAAAACATAGAACGCTTCTTCCCAGTCGGGGTCTCCGTCCGAAAAATCCTTTCGGATCGTCTGCCCAGAGAAGTTGTGCCCGGCTTCAACATACAGCATAGTCGCCAGTTCATCGCTCTTGGTCTTGCCCTTGCTGGTGTATGCACACCAACCACGAGCGTTTGCCCATTCGCCATTCTTGGCTGCGTTGCAATGTATGGAAACAAGCACCACGTTTGAAGCTCCTAAACGTCCGCAAATCTCATTCACTCGTCTTGCACGCTCTTCCAGTGGAACATCGATAGTCTCCTTAACGATGCGCTCCACATCGTAACCTTTGGCTCTTAATTCACGCTCGATGTCCTCGGCAATCTCACGAGCGTATTTGTATTCTCGGAACAATCCATCGGGGCTACGTTTGCCGGCTGTATTCTCCCCGTGTCCGTTGTCAAGTAGTATCTTCATAATTACTGGTTCATTCTGTGATAAAAATCAAGTTTGATATCGTCATAAGCCATTTTGACGTTGGTATAGGCCCTCTTGTTATTTACCCCCTGCTCGTGATAGATTTCGCTTTCTACCACTACGGCTACTTGCTCAATCCATTCATCACTGCAAAAGGTCGATATACATTTACCTCGATAGGTAAAAGGGTCAAATCGGCTGTTCCTATCATCGTGGATAATGTGCAGCTGCTTACGGATTTTTCGCCTTGTTGCTTCTCGATCCGCAATGTGGTTCTCCTCACGAATACGCTTAATCAGTCTGCAAACTTGCTCAACTGACAAATCAAAGGCAATACCAGTAAGGTTCTTCAAACGGAGCTGCGTTTCGGTCCGCAATCCCTCCGATACATCACAAAGCATTTCGTTCTGTTTTTTTGTTTCGGCCAGTATGTCCTGCATATCCGTTTTGTTCTGCTCCAATATCTGATTGATGATAGTCTTAAACCATTTGAAAATGGCTATCCACATACCCAGCGACAAGACGATGAACGCTGAACCGATAACAATCAGTGCACCGAAATCGCCTATACTTTGCGCTGTTTCCGCTATTGCTTGTACTTCATTCATTTTTCATAATCTTAATAGTTAATGAATTGCCCGTTATTGCCCGTTATTGCCCGTTAAATAGAATATCCCCCAAACGAATATATGACAAACTCAAAACTTCCTCCATTTTGCGAAGTGTCGTCTGACACCATAACCGTGAGTGTTCGTCCGCTCTGACTAATCAAAGTCGCTTTTGTTGGCGAAGTTGTTGAGCCTTGCACGTAGCCTATACCCGTAAGCATTACCAAAAGGTTAGATGCGTATTTGAAAAACTCGGGAAGCGTGATTGTGTAAAGTCCGTTGTTGTCGGCTGTTCCGTTACGGCTTACGCTGAAATCAGTTCCAGCGATAGAATTTCCCGATATAGTAGCACCGCTTGAGCTGTTTATAACTTTACCCATTGCAACGACTGGCGCAAGTTCTTTATGGTATCGGTTGGTTACTTTCCAATACCCTCCACCCTCTACGGTTGAGCCAAGAACTACACTGCCGGACGGAAGTTCAAAGCAGGTCATTTCGATTGTTTCACCGGGAGACAAAAGATAAATTTCCGAATCTCCGATATAGGTAGTGTTACCGTTCCAGCCGAAACGACTTGAACTAATACGATAATAACCCATTGAGCCAAGTGCAGAGGTGTTCGTCAATAGACAACGCTTTCCGATGTCCTCTTTCTCTGAACCCATACCAATTACTGAATCCGACATTACCGTAGTCCTTGCAGGAAGCGTAAACAAGTCCACGTCAGAGTAGTTACCCTTAACGCCCGTAGAGTGCTGGATTGTTCCTTTCAAACGAACCTCTCCTTTTGTTCCGTCAAGGTATGCCATAGGGTTGCCCGAAGAATCCGTTGTTTGGCTTTCCATTCGTCCGTTGCGGAAAATCCAACCTGCAATATTGGCGTTCTCCGCTAATAATAGGCTTGTCGCCACACTCTCGAACACTGCACCGAAAGAGTTCCATTTTGATGTTCCGGGAGGTGCTACATTCTTGAACTCTCCAGCGTCAATGCGAGCCACATAATACGCCCCGTCGCTACCTTTTACACAATCGACACGGTACTGATTGCCGTAGTAGGTAACATCGCTTTTATACTCTCCTCTGAATACAAGTGCAGGACTTTTGCCGTCGTCGCCCTTGTCGCCTTTCTCTCCGTCCTTTGGTGTGAGCCTTTGCGGTGTACTCCAATTTGAAAGCAGCGTATTGTCTGCGCCCGAAATTTTGGCTACCGTGAACCAAAGGTATTGCAGCGTTCCGACGGCTGGGACGGTCGTACTCCAACCGCTCGGGGTTCGGCTTGTGTTGCTCAATGTAGGTGCGCTGGTGGTCGAGCCATTGACCGCATAGCGATATTCGTAGTAGTCGCCAGCCTTTCCGTCCTCACCGCTATCGCCCGTATCTCCTTTATCACCCTTGCTGCCTTGTGCCATTATCTGCCAATAGTTCGTATTGGTCGGTGCTATACCCTTGACCGAAGCAGCAGCCACACATCGGTAAGTTGAAGTAAACTTGCCGTCGTGGTATGTTACTTCGTCACCGTTGTAGTAGGTATATGAAGCGTTGTAGGTACCACGAAAGCACCCGATAACGCTTTCCGTTCCGTCCTGGTTCTGAACGATTGTTCCTTTCAGACGCAGTTTGCCGTCCTTCTTTGAGTTGAAGTCCAGCACATCGCCCAACTTCATTGCGTTGTTGAGCATATCGAAGTAGGAATCACCCGAAGCCGAAACAATACGATCTGTGGTGATGCGTCCCGGCAGAACCTCCGTAAATCCGTACAAGTCCACATAGGAGCGTTCGCCCTCCAACTCGCTGTTGAGAACACCCACGAGCAGATAGTAATACCCGCTAATCTCGTTCATATCCACAGCCCATTCCATAAGCACGAAATCGCCCTCCGCATCGGTGCTGGTGCTGCTTACCCTTGCGTATAGGTAGTATTTCTTCGAGCCGTCAGTGAGGTTTCCCGAAAGGAACTCCTTCATCTTCCAAACCTTGTACTCGTCTGTCTTGTGTGCCGATGAGAGCGATGTTATTCCGAGCGTCATATGCTGCAAGAACCCAGCAGGGCAATGGAGCTGCTTCGTTGCGCTGTCATACTCGATGTTATGTGCAACCTGCGTAAGATTGGTTTTCGACTTGACAAACCTAAATTGCAGGCTCTCGTCGCCCACGAGCATTGCCATAGTCTGAACCGCAACCGGGTTAATAGAGTCGGAGAAGTTGAGCAACGCATCTTCGAGCATCTGCATCGTCTCCTTTGCGTCTCGGAAACGACGCTTCGTGAAGCGGATAACGCTCTTGGTCTTGTCGTCAATCTCTATTTCCTTGTTCTCAATGTCACGCAACGACGAATTGATGTCCGCTCCCTGCGCTTCGTTTGAAATCTCTATCGTCGGGGCATAGGGGTTTGAAAGATACTCCTTGACACCCACGATGCGGATATTCACACCGTCGGGGGCAAACTGCTCGTCGGTAAACTGAACATAACCGCCAACGACCAACTTACCGCCTACATTCTCCCAATTACGTTTCGCCCACAAGCCCTGCAGCTCGCCCGAGAATGTGAATTTCTGGTCCTCGTTCTCGTACAAGTGCTTGGCTGCTTCTCGGAACATATCCCACGAAGCACCCGTTTGGCTCTCGTTGTCGCAAACATATTCGTCCGGCAGACTGATACCGAACACAGCGTATGTGTCGCCAACGGCTGGGGCATAAGCACCGCCCGGCATAACAACTCCGTCAATCTCCTGCGGTACGAGTTCAAAGCGTCTTTCGTCGTGAATGTACTTGAACTCAAATTCCTTTTCGCCCGAAAGCATTCCAGTCTGAAAGCGGATTATCGGGGTTTCGCCCTCGATAATGTAGTCATTGAAGTTCAGATTTTCAGGTATGCTCTCGTCGATGAAGTCGTAGAAGTTCTTTGCTTCGTTCACCACCTTAACGCTGGAAACGGTTCCCTCACGCTTCGGGCTTATCTCGGAGCAGTCCAAACTGTCCTCCTTGACTGCACTTGACACCTTGTCGATGCGCTCTATCGAAAAGCCGTTTTCGTCGCTTCGGTATGTCCTGCCCTCATATTCGAGTGTCTGCCCCTTTGGGAGCAGGAGCGTAGGCGAACCATACTTGCTGCGGTCGATGTTCTCTTCACCGCCCTGCACAAACAGACGCTTGATTGGCTTGTGGCTGCTCAATGTAGAGCGTCCCACGCCCGGCACGAAGCCGTTTCCCTTGCCGTAAGAGAGCACCAGCGGGCTGTCCTTGAAGTACTCAACCTTGTGCAGCGATACGGCTCTGTCCTTGATTTCAAACTCCGTCTCAAAGATGTTCGCAACATCGACGAGGGCTGCATCAACAAAGGTGTGGTTGAACTCGACCGTCTTTTCCGTCGCTTCGATGCAGTCGCCCACAGACCACACTCCGGCTCCGTCCCTCGCATTGAGGTTCGCAACAATCAGTTCCAGGTACTCGTGAGGTTTGGCGCACATCGAGAACTTCAAGCGGAAGTCCTGCATATTGCGTAACTTGTAGTCGGCAAGCCTTTCTTCGTCGCTTCCCATTGTAAGGGTCAGTTCGAGGTTGCGTGTTCCGTGCTTCTTGATGTTCTGCAGCGACGGCAGGTAGAAACGCTGCCCCATAAACTCGCACCAAGTACCAACGGGGAACTCGACGTATTCGGCAAGGTTCAACCTCAATACAAGTTGGGGTTTTGCCATTAAAGCGCGGTAGCGGTAACTGCTTTCGCTCTCCTGCACTTCAAGCGTCTTATCATCGTAATGTAATGTAATCATAACTGCTGTTTTAATCTTCTACAATATCTTCATTTCTCCAGTCGTCCCCGTTGAACCAATCATCATCGTTCGACCAATAGCCGTGACCGAAGCAGGAGTAGGTGTCGTTCACTGCACAGACCAGCGAAACATTCGCTTTCAGCCCTCCGATACGGGAAACGCTGCCAGCCAAGCCGTCCCCAATCCTGCGGACGATAGCAGGGCGTATCTCGCAAGCGAGGGTAATACCGCACGAAAGAGCGTTCCCCGTCCGTGCGATACAGCCTTTCAAGCCCTCGCCAATGCGTTCTATTTTCCCAACAAGACAGCCCATATCACTTGATTTTTATGTCAGTGCTTACGGATAGAACCTCTTTTCGGTAGTTGTCCTTGCAGTCGCTGTCGGGAATATAGGCGGTAATCTTCGCTTTCAGTTCACCGCAACCGACCTTTGCCGTATCGACAATGACCGAATAATTGTCATCATCTATCTGCGTCATATCCTCTTTCGTGAGGGTCAGTCTGTTGTCAGTGAATGTGTAGAAGTCCACAGCGAAATCATAGCCGGACATATGCAGTCCGTCGGTGGGGTCAAGATGAACATTCAACTTGACTTCCGTTCCAATATCAACTATATCCATACGCTCCTCCTTTCTAAATGGTTTTCAGACACTCTTCGTACTCGCTCCATTTTATCGAGTCCTTCATAACCCAGCCAGCCGAAAGCGTATCGCTGATGAACTGCATAGCCTTGATGTAGAAGTCGCTCAATTCCTCCTGCGTAGTGAATTGGTGGTAGATCGGGTTTTCCGTATCTCCGAACTTGAACAATACCGGGAGCGTCTGACCGCCCGTCTGAACCGACAAGTCGTAAGCTGCCTTGTAGTTGAATTGGTTTTCACTGCTCAACCATACGGGCATATCGTTCCACACAAATTCCGATATGATTTTCTCGTCAATCATTCGGTTCACACCCTCCAACACCGCCTGCTTGATGTCGTTGATGTTGGGCTTGTGTCGCAAGATTATTTCGGTTTCGTAGTACGATACCGCCTGCTTGTCTGCATCTTCGCCCGTTTCGGGCTGTATGTCCCAGCGAACACGATATTTGCCGATGTAGTGGTTTATACACTCCACGAGTGCCACACCGATTGTTCCTTGTACTCTTCTCATTGCTGTAAATTTTAAGTGAATGAATACTTGCTTTTACCGTTGAAAGTGGTTCGCTTGATAGTCGTGCGGAACGGGAAGCCGTCGTCAATCTCCGATACCTTGTCAAGCAGCTGCTTCAACTCTTCCGAGTTCGTGAAAAACTTGCCCTCCTTCTCGCTGTCTGCGAACTTGAAGTGTACTACATATCGACCTTCGCCCTCTTTGGTCTTGATACCCGTTTCGTAGTCAAGAACGATGATTGTTTCGTTCTGTAATTCTCCGAGCGGATAAGAGGTGCAATCAAACCTTTTCTTGCCGTCTTTGGCAACGAAATTCAATCCGAAATCTGCAAAATTCTTCATACTGATACCTGTTATTTTCTTGAATAAATGTTTTGCTTGTGCGTGCTTGGCTATTCCGTAGAATGAGCCAGCAAGAGCCACACGCCTTTTGTTGCTCTTGATCCTTTTCCAACGGTTGGCGAAACGCTTCTTGATATGTTTGCGAACCTTGATGCGACCATTGCTGAAAACTTGGAACCCTAAAAAGTCCACCGGGCGGTCTTCGACACAGAACATCTGTTCATTGCCCTTGATTTGCAGGTTCATTCGCCCGATACACTCGTGAACGGCTCTTCGTATAGGGGTCAGTTCGTAGAAACTCCCAGCCTGCATAACCTCGTCGTCACAATATCTGCGGTAATAGGCTACGCCCATTTCGTCCTTGATGATGTGGTCGAGGTAGTAATCAAGCATAAGGTTTCCCAATGCCTGCGAGGTGCGAAGCCCGATACTCAAACCCTCCGGCAGCATACGCACGCAACCCTCCAATATAGCAAGCAGTTTCTTGTCCTTGAATGTGCGGTGCAGAACGAACATCATCACTTCCTGGTCTATGGATTGGTAGAACTTCTTGATGTCGCATTTATAGACATACTTCGTTCCCTCCTTGTCTTTCAACATATCCCGAACCATTCGTTTGAGCAGATAATGAGTGCCACGCCCCTTGATGCTCGCTGCGCTGTCTTGGATAAAGCGACGGTTCAGATACTTCTCGACAATCCTCATTATCGCATTGAGGGCTATTCTGTCAGTCAGTGCGATTGATTGAATTTCCCTTATCTTGCCACGTTCGTTTATCGTGTGGGTGCGATACCCGGCTATGCGATAGGAGCCGTCGCCAATCCTCTTCTGCAACTTCTTTATGACCGCTTCACGGTTCTTCATCAGCAACCGTCCTGCGTGGCTTCTCTTACGCTTCTTGCCACGCATTACATAGTCGAAACTCTCATTCATATTCGCTTCGTCTATAATTTCCTCTATGATGTATCCATATCGTTTCATTTGTCCTTTTTCATTGTTTTTAGCCTTCAGTTTTCCGGGCTTGCCTTGTTCGAGAATAAACCTACTTAACGCCATAGCCCACGCAAGTGATGTTTTACTTCTTTCAATGTTTCAGAAAGTGTAGTAGGGCTTTGCAAGCTGTGGACGATATTACGGCTAACCCGTAGCCCATATAGCGTAC
Organism: Eubacteriales bacterium; assembly: GCA_045543615.1. Lineage (GTDB taxonomy): Bacteria > Bacillota > Clostridia > Oscillospirales > CAG-272 > CAG-390. The sequence goes on along the minus strand of JAZPXL010000058.1, from coordinate 37,342 downwards.
CCACACACATATCTTTCATATCCGAAAGCCTTTTGCGTTATTTTAATTAACTGTTTGCGAGCCGAGAACCGTTGTTCGAGTTCGTGTTCGAGGAATCGTTATTCGCATTCACGTAAGCGACACCGCCATTCGTATTCGAGTTGTTGTTCGACCGCTGAACCACACGAGTTCGTTGCTTGCATCTGCCCGATTTTTGTTTTCCCTCAAAGGAGGGGGAGGGCTTTTCTGCCCTCCTTTGTTATCCGATTGCCGTCAGAGATTTGAACGTCGCCACGCTTTCCGCTTCGACGCATTGACCTCTGAAGGCGAGCCGAGAACCGTAGCGCGAGTGCGTGTGCGAGGAATCGTAATCCGCCACCACGCAAGCGACACCGCCACTCGCATACGAGTTGATGTCCGACCGCAGAACCACACGAGAGTTAGAACTTGATGTATAACCATAGTCGCAATAGCCCGTTGTTGAACTACCCGTAGCAGCAGTAGGTATGAGGTCGCATTGTTCGCCAAACAACATCTTGGTTATATAATTGCTGACTGAACCTGCTTTACCAGCGTTCCTTACCGTTCCGTCGGGTTCGGTAACTTTCCACACATACGCATCGACAACTACGTTGTCAATCCATTCGTATTTGTTACCCCACCAATTTTCAAGTCCCCAAAAGTTGATAGATTGAGAGTTGCCGTTTGCTCCAGCGTCGTTCAATCCGCTAATCGGGCTTGTACCTTTGGTATCATTCATACCGTTGGCATTGGTCTGTCCGCACTGCTTTGTATATGAACTTGTACCCGCACCGATTTTCTCTTGGCAGTTGGTATGTCCGTACTGCGCATAGAACAGAATTGCCATAACGCAGTGCATCTGCCAATCGACTATGCGGAAGCCGTTACCACGATTGCGGGCATACGCTTTGAAGTTCGCCTGCGAGATATTTCCCGAACTTGTTACACCGCTACGGCTGTAAAGTTTCTCGCCCTCGCTATATGCTTCGTAAACTCCGATAAGGGCGTTTGTGTCCCATTTAGTCCAGCCAGCACCCGGAGAAGCGGAACCATAACGGAACTGCAAGCCCCAAACATCTGTTCCAATCTCCAAACCTCTGTACCAAAAGTCGGGCATCTTCATAAACACATCGCCCTCCGCACCCGTCAGAACAGCGTCCGTTCCGTCGGCATACTTTGTTCCGTCAGTGTCCGAAAGCTGGCAGAGTGTCATTTGACCGTCTGCGGTGTACTTGCCGAGGTAACGATGCGATCCAGCGCGTATCTGTTGAATTACGCTCGAATTGACAGCACCGCTAATCATCGTTGCAGGGTCAGTAATTGTTTGGTCGATGATAACGAGGTCGTCGGGCATTGAATCATATACTGCATTTATGCTTCGTGTAGCCTGCGACGCTGTAATTGTCATCTTCGACGGTGTGAGGTATTCGCCAACTCTGCTGAACTGAATTGTATAGACTGCATCAAACGCAAACCTCGCCTTGATAGGTGTGCCGTTCCAAGTGTAGTCCGTTCCGTTGATATTTACGGTTGTCCCCGAGAGGTTTCCTCCGTCATAAGCCGATAGGCTCACTTCGACCTGCTCTGCCAAATATGTTCCAGCCTTAACAACATCGTCCTCGCCAATCACGAACTCGATAGGGTTAGGTGTCTTGTAGCCCGTTACAGCAGGGAAAGTAACCTTGATTTCCGTATTCGCTGCAAGGTTCAGTTCGTCACCGTTACCCATAGAGGTTGAAGATGAACCGTACTTGACGGTCGCCTTTACATTGGCAAAGGTGCTTTCGTCGCCCGATTGGTTGGAATAGATATTCAGCACCATTTTCACACCGATAATCACCGATTTGCTCACGCTGAACGATGATTTTCCGTTGTTCACGGTTGCAACCACATTGAAAGAGGTGTTGTTTACCTTCTGCGTAACTTGAACCTGACACGACTCGTCGTTTTGGCTCTTGATACTTACATACCCGGCTGTCGCTGCATCGCCCGTCAGCGACCACACTACGCTGTAAGGCTCATTGATGTTGCTTGGGCTGGCATTGTATTTGAACTCTCCGATGCTGCCGACGGTCGCTGGACCCGTAACGGTTCCGCTTGTTGCACGGACAACCTTTGTAACCTTGATTGTCTTTGTCGCATAGGTCACTTCTCCAGCACCGCTTGGCACGTGTCGAGCCTGCACCACGATATCACGGTCTGATGTCGATTCAGTGGTAGATACCACACACGACAAACCGCTGCTGCTCTGTATTGATGCACCGCTTCCGCTCTGTATGCTCCAAGTTACCGAACCCGGATTTTCAGCGAAGATTACGGCACTCAATTCGATTGTCTTACCGCCCTTGACCTCGTTAAGACCTCCGATGAACAGACCGTCGGGAACGATAATCTGAAACTCGTTGCCCTGCTCGAAGCAGTTCACACCGAAAATGTTTGTAAGGGTGTCTATCTGCTCCTGCGTTGCTGCGGTGATGTACGCCTTTCCTTTGAGGTTGATACTGCCTAACGCACCAAGCGAAATGAGGTCTTCGGGGGCGATGTTAGACCACTGAACGCCCGTCATTTCGAGTTCGAGGTTTTCCGCTCCGAGTTGCGTGTTCATTCTCCAGTCGTAAATCAGTTTGAAGTTCTGCGTGAGGTAAGGGCAGTTCTTCACGACGATTGTACGCAAGGTCATAAAGTTGTTTTCCGATGTCACGCTTGACAGATACGGCAGCTGCTCCAATCTCATTGTCTGCATTGCGATAGGCATCTTGAAAGTCTGCAACGCTGCACCTTTGGCGAACTCGATGTTTGCGATGTTACTACCCGTTGCGTCCACATACTGAATGTTCTTCTGATTGGAGAGGTTCAGCGAGGTAAGGCCCTTCATATTGCGCACATCGAGGTATTCGAGTTTCTCGGCACGAGTGATACCCGAAATGTCCTCTACGGTGGTGTTCTCCTTAACCGGGTTGCCGATGATAAGTTCCTTGAACTTCGTTCCCAGCGATGCGTCAAACACATTGTCGATAGTTACCACTGCGAGGCGGTCAGTCATAGCCGAGAGGTCAAGCCCCTTGATATTAGGTGCTGCGTAGATACGGATAGGGTCGCCACGGTTTACGGTTTCCTCTGTCGTGAATGTATGCGTTGCGTCCTCGTCAAGAGTGATGTTGCTTGCACGAGCCACGTTGTTGATACCGTAGCCGTAGTCCATATCCGTTCCGGCAGTGATAGTGAATTTCTGCCCGGCTGGGGTGTTGTCGATACACTTGATTTCGATAGCCTGCGCCTTGTACGCTCCCGAAACAAAGATTGAATCGAAGTATGAGAAGCGTTTCGCAAGCCAAAACTTTCTGTGCTGCGAGCGGTTTCCCTGCAACATAAACAAGTTGTTCACGCCCTTTTCTGCGTATGGACCGATGTACTTGTACTGCGCGTCCTGGTTGTAAACTCGCTCAACCCATTTTCCTGCCTGCTCCTCGTCAAACATCGCAATCACATTGTCGTAGCGAAGTCCGGCTACATACAACGCTTCATCGACCTGCCTAACGATAGCCATAAACTCGTCGTCGGCTTCAAGCAAGTTCCAAAGGCGTGAATCCTTACCAGCATAGTACGGCTCACCGTCCGAACCCAAAGTGGTTCTGATAGTGTTCCAAGGGGCTACGAGGTGTCCCGTATTGATAAGACCGTTAATCGTATCGTTATCGTAGTTGATGAAGTAGAAGTGCGCTCCGTCCTCCGATGTGAACATAGAGTTCTTCACGGTCTGATCAACAGCACCGAAACGCATCAGATAGATGTAGTATGCAGCCACCTTATAAACGTCGAGGTGTTCCCACTTCTGCGTAGCGAAGTCTGCTGCAGATACATTTGTCATCCACGTGCAGAACGCTTTGAGGTCGCTTGTGTCGGGTGTCTTTGTGTCCGGGTAACGGCTCTCGAACGCTTCACTCCAACCGCTGTCAAAGCCTGCCACGCTGGTAAACAGAGCGAGTGCGTTACCGTTGTTCAGCACCTCCCAGCACTGCATCTTCGTATTGTCGAAGTTAGGAATACCCACGAAGCCGAAAACGCTCTCCGTACTCTTGTCGTTGTTGAAATTGTACTTTCCGATGAACACCAGCGGGTCGTTCTCGGTAATGCGGTAGAACATTAGGATAGGGAAGCCGTCAATGGTCGTTCTCACATCATACTGATATGCAGCAGCAAAAGCAGCTTTCTGTGCGTTCGTTCTCAATGGGTATTCATCATCAATCTTGGTATCAACAAGAACCTTGTTCCAAAGCCTTGCAATACCCGTGTTGTGCGTTCCCGAACTCTCTGCATAATCGGCTTTCAAGCACCAGCAGTTTACGGGCTGCGCTTCTTTCGTGAATGAATACAACTTGTCTGCAACGACTTCTCCGTTTGCGTCGTACAATACGGTATCGTCACGCTTCTGCGTGTAGATGCGGAAATTCTTCTTCGGATAACCCATTGAAGATGTACCCTGCGGACGCATAGCAGCGTTCTTCATCTTGAATGAACGCGACTGGTCTTGCAGGTTGTAATACTCGATATCGACCGTAATCTGTGTGTCCTTATCCGATGTGCTTTCGAGTGTCGGAATGTCGCCCGTAACAATCATAACCGGAAGACGGCTCATCATCTTCTCGTAGTCAAAGGCGTTCGAGTTCTCGGCATACACATTGTTTCGGTCGTACACCTCAATCATTTCTGCCACCGTATCACGGTAAAGCGTGAAGTTGTTCAGCACTTGGTCGTTTGTGAGTGCCATATCATAGATACGCAACGACTTCAAGAGCATTTCGGCTCCGGCTGTTCCCGTAAAGTGCAGGAGAGCGTCAGAGGTGTAACGGTCGGTTGAAGCCCACGCAACACCGCGCGAAACAATGCCGTTCACGTAGATAAATGACATACATTTGTTGGTTACGCCCGATGTCTTGTTTATGACGAATGCCACTCGGATAAACTCGTTATCCTTGTATGAGGTCTCAATGGTTACGCCTGCCTGCGAAACGAGTTTCACATTTGTAGCCGTAATCAGCAATCCGGCTCCGTCAGCATTTCGCAAGTCGAGAAGCACCGCATCATCATCGTTTACATTGGTTGAAGCAAACTCAATCTCGATAGTCTTTCCGAGCGATGCAGGGTTCACACCGAGAGGGGCAAGGTTGATGTCGAATGAAGCACCAGCGTTGATGTGCAGTGCATCGTTCACCCAGCCCGAAGTGTTGTTCCAGTTGAACCCGGTAAACACGCCCTCATAGTTGCCGTAAGCCCAGCTTTCCTTGTCTGTGGCGTTGTTGCTCTTGCCCTGCGCACGGAAGTCAAGTTGCAGGGCGTTTGTAATCTCTGCAACCGATATAGCCGATTGTGCGATTTCAGCACCGAGAGTGTACGAGGTTTCCCCGATAACGAACTCTATGCTGGTGTCGCCCGATTTGGTAGGGAAGAGGGTTATTTGGTTGGCTGTTCCGTTCTCCGAAATAAGCGAACCCTGCTGCACACCTCCGAGCTTCACGACCACTTCTGCCGTCGAGCCTTTCGGGTTGTATGTTGCGAAGTTGAGAGCATAAGACACATACTGCTGCATCGAATACAGACGCTTCGTAGTGATGATGCCGTACACCGACGGAACCGTCATTGATATGGCTGTAAGAGGTGTTTCCGCAACACCGTTGTAAACCATAAACTCACGGTACTCCGTATCGGAATAGAACACCTCGCCATCTACCGTTGTGCAGGCTCTCACTTGCAGCGAGTGTACGCCCTCTTGAAGGTCTGACAACTGAATGTACTTCGTTCTTGTCGCTGATTCGTTCACCACCTCGTCAGTGATGCTGTCAAATGCGAGTTTCTCCCCGTCGATGTACCATTCAAGCGTCTTTGTGCCATAGCCCGAAACGGAGAACTCCGCTGCGAGCGTCTTTGCTCCGCTGGAAAGGTTGAACACCTGCGCAATGTCGTAGTCGCAAGTCAGCGCAAGTTCCACTACTTGGTATGTTACACCGACCGCAACGGTAGCCATTGAGGTAAGACCTTGAATTGACACCGTGATTTGGTTCGTTCCCTCCGACAGATACTTGTCGATATTGAAGTGAATGCTTCTGCCTGCTGCGTACTGCTCTACAACGGTCTGCTTCATTGAAGCCTTGCGGAATGTGTAGGTACAGATAACCGGCTCGCCCGTCGGCATACCGCTCTTGTTATACACTTGGAACGTGAAGTCGATGTAGTTTCCCACCGTTCCGAGTGAGATTGTGTTATACATCTGCGATTCAAGGTTGATGATAGCACTATACCCGCCGTCATCGCCCGAACCTGCGCTAATCACTCCAAGAAGCAGTTCCGTTTTCTTTGGATCGGCAAGGTACGCTTCTTTGCTCGCTTCGTCTGCGAAGATAAGATAGCGTTTGCTCACATCGTCAAGATAGAACACACCAGCCTTGCCAGCCAACGCCTTTTCGAGTTTCTGCACCTGGTCGGTGGTCGCTCGTAGGTTCAACTGCTCCTTGATGAACTCTTGAACTCGGTAACCAGCAACGGGAAGACCGCCCGTAGTGCTGTCACCGCCCCAATCCGTCTTGGGGCCAATCTTTTCATTATACGTTTTCTTTGCCATAACGATATGTTATTAGTTATTTCTCCACGCTTCTTGGTTCACCCACGCTTTGGCGTTTACCCAATGCCCGCTACCAAAGCACGACCGAACCGCCTGCCATATGAGTTTTGCCCCTTTGTAAACCGCACTGACAACCTTTCCTTTGTGGTGTATTGCGATTACCTCTTTCCCTCTGCTGTAAATCATAGCCTAATCCTCCTCATACACGAAATAGGTTGCGTTCTCGTCCTTTGTGGTAAGGTTGTCAAAGGCTGTTTCCGACAAGAGCGTAGGCGTTACCGATGCGACAATCTTTCCCAACGGCACTTTCACACTCTCGTTCATCTTGTTCACTCCGAGCGTGTAAAGACCGTCTGTGTCCGTACTCTCGGGTAGTTCTGATACTCGTTTCTTCTGAATTTCATCTGCCATAGTAAATGATTGTTAGAATGTTTTACGTAAGGTTATTGACGCTTCCTCCGGCTCCGTGATAATCAGCGAACCGTCCTCGGCAATCAATATCCAGTAAGTTGTTCCGGGACGTGACGAAATGCAACGGAGAACCACATCAAATTCACACCACACCCTGCCCGAAGGTGTAATCTCGAATTTCTGCACATTGCAGGACTTGTAGTAGCACTCGTATTCCGCATCGAGTTTCGGGAAGTACAGCACCCTTGATTCGTTCTTTGTGAGGACGGCAAAAAGGCTGTCGTAACGCTTCCAAAACTCGTCAATGTCCGAACATCGGATAAGCAGCTTTACCGTGATGTCCTTTGCTTTGAACCTCGGCACTGCTATTTCGTCATATACAAGCCCGGCTTCCGTCTTGTGGCTTATGTTCAGAGCCGGACGGATATTCGGTGCTTTGCGTATGCTCTCGTCCGTTCCTTTGAGGATATGGGAGCCGAACTGCGAGAAGTCTATGCCGTCAATCACATAGCCCAACTGCTTTATACCAGATTGCCCCAACTCATAAGGCTGTGCGATAGGAGTCGGGGGGAAGTCGTCAGAAAATGTAAGTTGGAGTTTACCGAGTTTCAGCAATGAGGAGAACGAGCCTACGGAAGTCATACGTAAGCGGTATTCTCTTTTCAGATCGCTGAAAACAAATGTGTGATATGCCTTGTCGCAAAGTGCAGCGAAAAGGTCTTCCGCAAAACGAACATTCGTGATGCAGAAAGGTATCGTGACGCTTTTAGCGTCCAGCACCGGGCTCGTCAAGTCTGCTTCCTCTCCGTCGTATTCCTCCCATTCGATTGTTTCAATCGTCTTGAATTGTGGAAACTGAACGACACCCTTGTAGCCGTACTGCTCAACGAATACGCCGTACTCGCTGAAAGCGTCCACACCGTCGATGAAGAGTTTGCCTACCATAGTATCACTGCGTTTTCGGTTGCTGTTGTGTTAATGTCCGAATGGAAGTCCTTTTCAATGCGTACGACCGCATAACCCGAAGCCGTTATCTGCGCCTTTGCCCCACACATCAGATAAACCTGATTTCGGGCGATTTCGCGGTATTTCAGACGGGCGACGGTATTTCCTATCAGAAACACCTTTCGGGCTTCTGTAAGGTCAATTTCTCCGCAATCTATATACACTCCGAAGCGTTCCGGGTGGTACGGCTTAAACTCTCGGAGTGTGTCAAGGTCGGGGAACTTGTGCTGCAACATAAATTCAATGCCCTGCGGACGGAACATAAGGCTGACAAGTTCCTCCAGCGTTTCTTTTCCCGTAAAGAGGGAGCAGGCTCCGATAGCCTGCGCCCTGCGGTATATCTTTTCTATCAGTTCTCTCATATCTGCTATGCTTTACGAATTACTACTCCTTTGGTATTGATGTCGGACAACTCGTCTTCAACCCGTTTCAACCTCTTGTTTGTTTCATAGAGTTGGAAGGTGTTGCGCGATATGTCTTCAAGATGTTTAATGCTGGTGTTCGCCAATTCCCGTATCTCCCTCAAATGTTCCCTCGACGCTGCAAGGTGCGCCTTGTTCTCATTCGAGTTCTGTACGAGTGTATAGGTGTGTCCCTGCATCGTTGTCAGTCGGGCGTTGTTCTCGTCCACACTCTCCTGCGAAGCAGTAGCAATGCCTTTCTTCACGCCCTCACGCTGGCTCTCGTCGTCACCGCCCATAAGACCGTCAGCCCAACCGAATTTCTCGTCAAGTTGCGCTTGAAGCTGCTCTGCCATATTGTAGATGTAGTCCTGCTCCCAGCCCGACAGAACATTGTCTGCGTAGAACTGCTGCAACTTTTGGCGTATCTCTTCCATTTTGCCCGAAGATTTGATAGCAGCCTTGATACTCTCCGTAACCATCTGCTGCATCATCTTCTTGACAACCTCTTTGGCTGATTTTGCCTTGTCGCCACCCGACGCCCACGCTTCGGCATACGCTGACGAGAAGTTATCAATGGCACTCTTCACATCCTCGCCAAAGATTACATCGACGGCTTTTTCCTTGTTGTCGGCTATGAGCTGGTCGATTTCCTCGATTTGGTTCTCCCATTCCTCAATTCTGCCCCAGTCGGTGTCCTTTTTATCCTTTTCCTCGGCAATCTGCTGTTGAATGAGCAACTTTTGTTGTGCGAGCAGGGTATTCTGCTGCTCAATCATCTTGGAAGCATCCTTTGAGTATGCGTCCTCGACTGACTTACCCAACTTCTCGTAACTCTTTTCCAGCGTTTCGATTTGGTCTTGCAGTTTCTGTATCTTCTTTTCGTGCTTCTTGTCGTGAAGTTTTGCGATAGAACTTGCGAGCGAGGAAACAAGACCTATGGCTGCTCCGGCTGCTGCACCCCAAGGACCGAACATCGCTCCTGCTTGTGCGCCCGACATTGCCGAACTTGCAGCGTCCATAGCCACATTGATGCCCTCTGCAACACCGCTCAACGCATCACTGCCGAAAGCGTCGCCCAATGACGAGAATGTGTCGGATAGGAAAGAACCCAGCTGCAGAACATCGTTCAGACCGCTTTCAATTTCGGATAAAGCCTGCTTCGTCTTTCCTGCATCATTGCCTGCTGCAAAAAGTTTCTTCAAGCCGTTGCCCATTTTCTTGAAGGCTCCTTCGGCTGCGTCTGCTTCCTCCCTACACTCACGAATACCCTTGCGTATCTTCTCCAACTCTTCGGGTGACTTACGGAGCGTGTCAAAGGTTTCTTTCGTCATTCCGAACTCCAAGCCTTTCTGCTCGTCCCATTCCCCGGCTATGAGGAAGTCAAGAGCGTTTTGGGCTGCGTCGGCAATCTTCCGCATATCCGCAACGGTCTTGTTGGTCATATCACCGAACAACTGACTGATAGCAGCAGTAGTCTTGTTGGCTTCGATATCGAGTTCTGACAAGTCCTCACGCATCTGTGCTGCAAGCGAAAGTTTCTCACCCTCGCTGGTGGCGTTCGCTATCTGCTCGTTGTATAGGGCGATAATGGCATTGCGCTTCTCCAAGTAAGTGCCGTAGTCTTTCAGATACTCGTTCATCGCACGTGCATCCTCTCGCTGAACGAGTTTGTTACGTTCCGCTTGCTGTTTCACGACAAGCTCGTTCAGTGTTTGGTATTTTGCTTCTATAACAGCGATTTGATTTTGGTCTATGTCATCATCTGTGAAGTTTTGCTTGACGTATTTCTTATTGCGTGCTGCTTTTTCGTTCTCCTGCGCATCGAATATGGCTTTTTGACGCTGGATTTCGGCATTTATAGCAGCCTGCTTTTGTTGCTCTATCTCGTACAGTTCCTTTTTGTTGTCAAGCTCTCTCTGCATCTTTCTTTTCTTGATAGCATCAGTTTCAAGATCAATCAAATGTTGCTCTTCTTGGAACTTTAATGAGGACTGCAAAGCCATACGAGAATTTGAAGCGTTTGTAATAGCCTTGCTAACCTCTAACTCTGCTCTCTCGATATTCGCTGCACGTTGCGCTGGTGTCTCACCAGTGCCCGAACTGGTCTTGAACTTCTTCTGCTGGTTCTGCAAGCGTTTCTGAATAGCAAGTAATCGTTTTTCGTCTGCCGAACCTGCTTCGGCTGTTTCGAGCGCACTGTTTACCTCTTTGAGCAGTTCAGATGTTCCCTTTCTGGTCTTGATAGCTTCTACAATACGTCTGTCAAGCTCATTCAATGCTTGTTGTTGGCTGTTATCTGTTGTGGTTGTAGTTTCACTTACAGACGGAAGAGTAGGCAAAGCAGGGGTATATCCTGGTCTGTATGGACCGAGATATTCAGTAGGTGTTGTCGGAGTACTGAAATTCGACCAGTTCCAATTTGGCATCTGCATACCACCGAGCAATTCGATGTTGCCCAATAGTGTTTCCGTCCTGCTTATAGCGTTGTCGATAGAACTTGTATTAACAGCCGGCTTAGCTTCAACGGTGCCAACTTCAGCAACCTTTTCTTTGGCTTTATAGGCTGCATCGAAAAGCTCGTCAAAAGACAATTTTTCGTAGTCCACAGCTTCGGTTTCCTCTTCGACTGCTGATTTGCTGTTGTTGATGCTCTCGATAAGCTGTTGGCGATGTTGGTAAATACCTTGAACACGCTCCATATACTGGTTCAGAATGTCAAGTTCGCCAACATCAGTGCCAACGGTTATGTTGTATGTACCTCCATACTGTCCGCCTGATTGTATGAATGTCTTTTCGATATTAAGCCCCAAATCCTTGTAAGCCTGCTGGATTTTGTCGTTAATCTGTTGCAATTTGGCTTCATACGCACTGCCCGAAAGTTTAGCAAGTTCCTCGCCCTCGCTCTGAATGATAGAACCGATAATGATAGCCAACTCCTTTGCACGTTCTTGATACTCGTCTGCGTCCCAATCATCGAAAGTACCGCTACCGTCCCATTCAGCTTCTGCCAAAGCGGTTTGCAGGGTGGATTGCATATCTTTTGTTGCTTCATTGATAGCGTCCTCATACGAAGCAATAAGGTTTGCCTTTTGGCGTTCCTCGCCCTCCAAACGGATAAGACGGATAGCTTCTTCTCGCATTTGGTTCAACTGGTCCAATTTAGAACGTTCATCGTCTATCTTGATACCGTAATCATTGTATATCCCGATAAGCTCGTTTACAGCGTCCTTATGGACTTTACTTTTGGTGGACGTGTTATTTATCACTGCGAGCAGTGTTTCTACGTTACGGGACTGCTTAACGGCACTCTCGCCAAACCTTTCGACCTCTTCCGATGTTTCCTCCATTGCATCGTTCATTGTCATAAGCGCACCCAGTACGGTAGTAACGGCTACAAGTATCAATCCGAATGGATTTTTAGCCATAGCTGCCGTAAGAGCCTTAAATGCCTTTGACAATCCGTTTGTGCAAAGGGTGAGTAGCGATGTTGTAGTGGCTTGTACCTTTTTGGCTGCGGTGTCCGCTTTGGTAACGAGCGTTGCCTTTGCCTGCGATGCAGCATTGGCATTGGTGGAAGCAGTTTCCAAATTGCGCTTCAAGATACTTGACTGACGGGCAACGTTGTTGCGCTCCTTAATAGCGGTATTGAGATTGGTTTTTGCACTCTCGATAGCTGTTGCGTCTCCCGATGCTTGCGCTGCTGCCAACTCTTGCTGTGCTTGTGCAACACGCATCTTTGAAAGCGATACGGTAACTTGAAAGCTCTCGTATTTCATTGTTGCCTGCGCCAACTCTGCTTGCGCTACACGTTCTGTAACAGTGGCAGCTTCAATTTTGGCTGCTATCTCCTGACGTAGTGCCTGGACCTCTGCTGCACGTTGCGCTGTCATTCTGCCTTTGGAAACAGCACTTGCGAGGTCTGCATCTATCTCTGCACCTTTCTCGGCTACAACGGTCTTTAACTGGGCAATCTCGTAGTTGTAGCAAGCGTTTGTGTACGCTGTCACAGCCATAAGAGTAGCCTTGTAAACACCATAGTCTGCAACGAGTGTCATCAGTACATCACCGACAAGCTCGTAGTTCTCAACAAGCAACAGAGCAGTATCGATCGTGTCATTGATAATACCCTCATTACTCTGGCCGATCTTGTTGAACATCGAATCGAACGCATCTTCAAGATTAGATATTTTTCCATTGATGAGTGTGCTTTGTTCTGCCATAAGGTTGAAGAACTTTCCTCCCTCGCCAGTAAGGTCATTGATAACAGCTTGCACCTCTGGGAAACCAACTTTGCCCTCTTCAACAAGCCCCTTGACCTTACTTTCGGCTACTCCGAAATGCTCTGCCAATTCCTTAATCATCGGAATACCACGACCGGTAAACTGGTTAAGGTCTTGTGTGTATAGACGACCTTGTGCCATAGTGGTTCCGTACAGATAAATCAAGTCGCCCAAAGGTATCTTCAATCCCGAAGCGATGTTTCCCAGTTGAATCAGAGTGTCGTTCACTTTGTCTGCTTCAAGGCCGTAGGCAATGAGCTGCTTTGCACCTCCTGCGACCTCCTGCAGACCGAATGGCGTAGTGGCTGCGGTCTGCACCATTTGAGCCATCAATGCTTCTGCCTTTGATTTGGATTGAAGCATCACCTCCATAGTCTTTTGCAAGGACTGGAACTCTCCTCGTATGGTGGCCACGTTCTTGCCTAATTCTTGCAGAGACCAAGCAGCACCGATAGATGCAACAGAACGACTAATGCCACTGAAAGCATTATCCATTCGGGAGCATTCCGATTCTACTTGGTCTCCTAAATCCCTAAAAGCCTGCTGAGACTTTTTTATATCACGGTTCAGTTGGGAATTGTCAAGCTCGATACTGAACCCTATTTTTCCATTGTCGCTGTTCATCTTACGAATTCCTCTTCTTCATCGTTATTGTTCTTGAAATTATCTGGGTTATTCGCATCGATAGAATCATCCCACTCATCCTTTTCATCATTATAAGAAGGTGTAGCAGCGGTATACATTAGAATGTTCTCGTAGCTCATTTCATACAAGATGTTATCAGTAGTGGTATTAAGGTTCTTTGCCCAGCTAATGACTAATCCCCAGATGCTGTCGCTACCACTTCCCTTGTCCTTTTTAGAAGATTGGTTTCTGATAGGAAAGTGGTAAGCTCGAAAAAATCGCCAATCTGCATCATTCCGAGACGTTTTGAGACGATTTTCACCAGTGTCTCGTTCGTCACTTCATTAAGTATGCGTTCTGCCAAATAATCGACCTCTAACGCCTTTTCCGTTGTCGTAGCCCTCTCGACAACAAAGCGGAATTTACTCCACGACCAGCGTTTTGTCTCGGTTGTATGTTCGATTGTTATGTATCTATGCTCTTTGATACGTTTAGCCCCAAGTATCAGAGTGGCTGCAATCTTTCCTATAACAGATAAGTCCTTTGCAGTAGAAAGGACTTCGAGTAGGATATTGTCGGCTTCTCTATTCATTGCCGGCAGTGTTGATACCAATTCGGAAATGAGAATGAGCGTAGCAGGTGTAGGTGGTGTTATCGGGTATTCATTGCCGTCAATCACGATTACATCTGACGCTCGTTGCAGAATGGTATCGGTTACAATTTTTTCGAGATTGTCCATAGTTATATAAATTGATGTAGGAGGGCAACGAGGGTCGAACTCGTACCTTTTTCGTGAGTTCACGAAAATGCTCTACCATTAAGCTATACCCCTTTGAAACAATGAGCTTTAAGCAACATTAGTTGCCAGTCTGTGTTGCAGCAGCCTTGGTAAAACGTGAATACCAGTAACCTGCATCGCCTTTGAGAATTTCAAATTCGATATCTGCATAGTTACCGTCCTCTTCGCTCCAGCCGGGCTTATAGGTAATTGAACACTTCGGAGCTTTGATACCTTTCGCACCCACGTTTTTAGGAGTAATCTTCAAAGACCAATCGCCCTCTACAACGTGAGTGGTAATCTGGGTTTCACCATCAGCACCAGCCTTGCTGATACCAAGTGTAGTTTCCAACTCTTCAGTAGGCTCAATTACGCGGGTAATAGCCTTGTAGCCACCCTCCAAAACCTCTTTCGCAACAGTCTCGCCACCGGTGGCTTTCATTTCGAGAGCGTCACCGTCTGACGGCTCCAACGAGCTTGATTTGTCCTTGATAGTACCAATGCTGGTCAATTCGGTAGCCATAGCGTCATTGTCGCCAGTCTTGCCGATCTCAAAGGTACATTTGGACCAAGCCATAATCTTTTTCTTTGTAGCCATAGTCTTGCTGTATTAAAAAGTTTTACGTCTATAATGCAATCGCATATTGATAAAATGCTGTTCTATCCCCTCGACTGGGAAGCTGTGAGGTGTACCGTCCTTTTCAAACAGATACTCCTCATTCTCCAAATCAGCCACAAGGGTATTGAGTAACTCCTCCAGTTCATCGACACGAGTAATATTCTCGACAAGCTCACCGTCATTCGATACAGCGATGTTGGAAACGTAAACGTGAACGAGAACAACGCCTGACTGCTCTTGACCGTCAATTCCGGTTAGGAACTTTACGACCACGTCCTCAGTCATTGCGTTTTTCGGTCTCATTCCAGCACGATAGAACTTGCCACCGATAACGTTCTTTAATTCGCTGTCCTTGATGATGCGGAACACGTCCTTTTCGATTTGCTTTGCTGTCTTTTCCATTACTTCGTTCTGAAACCTAATCGGGTTAATAGGCTCTTGACAAGTGGTCCAGCTTTCAATTCAGCCGATGAAAGGACATTGTAACCTTTCGCTTCCACATATTCGGCATAGTTCATACCTGCGGTAACGATTAGTACAATGCCTTTCTTTCGAGCTTTCTTGATGCATTTCGACAAATAATCGTCTCCCTCGGAGATACCTTTGTCGCCTTGCTTAACCTTGTCTATGCAGTCTCTTTGAACCACTTTGCCGTTCCAAACGACTGCGTAACCAATAGAACTTCTAAGGTTACCCGTCTGGTCGGTGTAGTTGCCACTGTCTCGGGCTTCGATGATACACTGTTCGCCAACATAGCAAAGAGTGTTCACGATAACCTTTGTTTTGGCTTCGACACTTGCGTTAATCTTATCTCCAATCATTTGGAGGGGTGTAGTCATTCTGCCGGGCATCACACAACGATTTTCACACGATCCATAGTTGTTGGAGTAGGTACGCCTTGCACTGCAAACTCCCCCAAGTCAATTCCTTTACGCTGCAACCTTACTCGTTTGATGTCGAGAGGAAAGTTTGCAGTCTCAACCAGTATCTCGTAGGATGCCTGGTTGAACTTTCCGTCCTCATATCTACCTTTCGAGTTGTTGGTAACTGCCTTGATTGAGCAAGGTATGGCTTCACTCAAAGTCGGTGTCCCTACTGCAATAGGTTCTCCGTCCTCGTTGAAACCACCCTCTGCGAGTGAACAATACTGTAAAGTGCCGTTGGTTCTCATACTACCACAAATTAGAGCCGTTATCAATAACAGTTAAATTATCAACATACTCGGACGCATCCAGTCCAGCCCTGCCACACCAGAAAACGATGCTTTTCTTCACACTCTCTACATCGACCGAAGCGGAAATACCATTCTCTGAACGGCTTGTTTCCACCCACCCTTTGACAATAAGAATGGCAGCACTGACTATATCGGGATTGTTTGCCGACGGCTCGCTTTCAGCTTCCAGTCCTGCATTTTGCAGAACCAAGCGTGCTACATCTTCGTCCACATAGCAAGTATTACAGATTAGCTTGCACTGGGCTTTTAATGCTTCCAAGTTAGTCTTTGCCATTAGTAATCGGTTTTAAGAGTGTAGATACCTTCCATTTCCGTAATTACCGGCAAAGCGAGAGATTCAGCCTTTGTGAACTCGCCTTGATTAGCACCCTTTGTCTCTCCAACGTGCCACTGAGACACACGAATACGACCGTAGTTGCTGTAAGCTACATCACTTTCGGGCTTCAACTCGTTGTTCGCATAAGCGTTCTTGACCGTACCCAACTTGCCGTCTGGTACGAATACGATGTTATTCGCATTCCAAGGCGTGTAAGGAGTAAGAGTGTTGCCATTCTGAATCTTACACTGACGCTTAATCTTCTCGAACGTAGGATAGCCGTTGCTCTCCATATAGTCGTTGATGTCCTTCAGCTGAACAATCTTTGAGGACTTGTCAGTACCCCAAATCATCTGCTTCATCTTCTTGCTACGACACATATAGGAGATACGAGACGGAGCGCAAAGGATTTTGCCAAGAACGGTCTTGTCCTCTGCCAAGTCAAGAATAGCTTGAATATCCTCCATACAATCGACAGTCTCCAAGTTTGCATCGGTCCATTTGGTTGTGGACTGTGCAATGTTGGTCGATGGCATATTGAAGTTGATTTCACCGCGAACTCCACCCTCTGGATTGTTCTTGTTGTCAAAGGTGAATACACCGCAATTCGAGAGAGCACCCAAGAAGATGATGTCGATTTTGGCTTCAACACCATTTACTACTCGGGTAACACCGCCCCACATCAAATCGATGAGCTGCTTTTTCTTCTGCTCGTCCGAAATGGACTTGCTGTCGAGCAACTGCAAGATTTTACGGTAATCCTGCACCGTCATAGGCAAGGTTACAGCGTGGTTCAGTACTCGCTCCTTAACGGTTTCGAGACCATAAGAACCCAAAATAGGCTCTTTGGCGTTCTCGCCGATTGTGGCAGCAGCAACGGTGAGGTTGTATTTGCCGACAATCTCCTCGAAGTCGAGACCGATAGTAGGAGTGTCCCAGTCAAGATACTTGCGGTAAATCACATTGTCGAAGATGCGCTTGTTAAGTTCGGAAGCTGCATCAATTCGAGCCTGAACGTGTTTTGTCAGTTCTCCGAACAATGAACTGAGTAATACTGGATTAGGCATAATCTTTCAGTGATTTACTGGTTAATAATGAGAATGTTAGGATTTGCTTTCAAGCAGAATCCGTTTTCCACGAGCCAAGAAGCAGGGAAAGGAGTACATACCGACTTCAACAGAATTGCGTCATATCCTGCATCGATAGTAGGAAGACCATTCTTTTTGATTTCAAGGTCTGCACCCAATACAGCGTTGGCTACATACTTCGGTGCTTTCGATGTTGCGTCCGCCTCCTGCAAGAAGTCTCCCTCTGCAAGACCGGTAATAGCGGTTGCTACCTCGATAACATCGTAATCGGGATTGCTACGATCCACACTCTTTACAGTGGTTGTGCTGTCGCCACCAACTTTCATCACGGTATCACCGGGACAAATGTTGTTACGCTTGCTTACACGAGCTGCGGAAGTGGTTCCTCCAGCAAGCACCTTACCCACTTTCAAGATGGCAGCCTGCATAGCATCCACGTCCACAGCAACGAAAGCTCCACGATGAATAACCTCCCCAACTGGGAAAGTCTGCTTCATTGCAAAGCCACCCGGAAGCATCTTGACCTCTTTGCGCCAGAATGCGTCCATATTGCCGGGATAGGTTGTCTTTTCAAACTTAATCGCCATAATGCAATAGGTTTAATTGTTAATTATTAGGCAGCGAGTTCGCCCACGATTTGGCGTCGTCCTTAGCTGCTTGTTCAGACGATGAAATGATGTCGGCTTTATCGGCTGGCATCAAGTTGTTGGTAACAAGTTCCTGTTTATACTCCGTCAATTCCTTTTCGATATCCGCATCATCAGCAAGTGATATATGCTTCATAAGGAAATCGGGGATACCCAGTTCCTTTGCCTTTGCAGCAATGGCAGCACCACGTTCAGCCTTACTCTTTTCGAGCTTCATAGCAGCGTTCTCGTCTTTCAACTCCTTTAACTGCTTTTCCTGCTCTGCTTTGTAAGTCTTGAACCATTCTGGTTCTTCCTCGCTGTTTCCGCCTTTTGGAGCTTCTGCAGGTTTCTCCACTGGCTTTTTGTTCTGCGCCTTGCGTGTTACCTCCGCTTGCATCAGCTTTGCGAATGGCACCAACGAATCCGCCTTTTTCTCGATGTCCTCATCAGAGGTTTCATCTGTTAAGCCCTCGCTACCTGATGTTGCCAAGTCCTCGATGGCTTTCTCCGACAATCCAAAATCTTTGCATTTGGCTTGTAATACTGTTAAAAGTTTCTTGTTCATATCTCAATTTTTAGAATAGAAAATGATTCTCATTGCGCAAATGTACTGATATTTTCGCAAATGTGCCTAACAAGCACAATGAAAAACGCAAAAATTATGCGAAAAAACTTGTTTTTGTTATCATTTGTGTTATAAGCAGTTACGGTTGTTTGATAAAAATAAATGTGGCAAATGTGAAAAATATGTCATTAAAAACTTGCACACGTTAAACATTTGCCATACCTTTGCAGTAACAAAATCAAAAACAAATAACGCTTAATAGGCACAACGTAATTAGTAATCATTAAAAAATAAGAGTTATGACACAGAAAGAATTTGAAGACCGCACCGGTTTGAAAGTAACAGATGATGAGTACAAGGACATCGAAGCAATGTATTATGCAGCACCCGATATGGAAAAAGACGAGTTCTGCAAACGCTGGAGACAATGCGGAAACAATCCATTAACTCTTGCGCTGGCGAAGCAAGCAATTACCTTGAACGGAATGCTTGAAGAGAGAAATAACGAACTTGACGATTGCCACGACAAGAACAATGAACTTGCAGGGTTCCTGCTCGGTAAGGCTTCTGCTTACAGCGACCCCGATTTCTACAATGAAGCAATCCGACTGATTGGTCAGAAGGCTGTTACCCTCCGCAAAATTGAAATGGGATTGCCACTCTGGGAAGAGGATATAAGATATATCAAAATGAACCTTAAATAATAGCAGATATGGGACAGTTTAGCTGGTTTACACAAGACACCAATCATCGCATCGTGAACGGTGAAGAGCACAAGGTTATAATGACTGACAACAACGGTCGCAAGTATGTAGAACACTGCTACGAGGGCTACGGAGAGTTCGGAGGTAAAGACTATTACGAACTACTGGCAGAAATGAACGGTCTCGGTTCGGATCGAGACGCTGGAATACAACTCGCTTTCGAGGGTTCGCCAATAGGAGCCAATCCGAATTGCTTGCACCCCTCAATAACAGAGAGTGGCGAATATATGGGCGGTAAAGCACCTACATCAGACCCGGACCAAGGCTTCCCACTTTGCGATGATGAAGATTGGGATTTTGACGAAGACGAATGGTAAACTTAAAACGCAATATTGATATGAAAAGAAAAGTAATCAAGGTATCGAGAGAACGTGCTATCCAAATCGCAATGAACCACAACTGCGTATCAAGAGAGATAGCCGAAAAGTACACAGACAGTGAATTGAGAGAGGTATTACATCATTTGGGACTAAAAGCAGGATTTTGATATGAACGCAAAGCAATTTATGACTGAGCTGCAGTCAGTAATCGACCAGTTCGAGGAGCAGGCAAAAGAGTACGGAACAATCAGCGAGGAGGGAGTGGAAATTTGCATCGTCAAAGGTTATGCAGTCCTCCGGGCAGAAGTCGAGGACGGAGACGAGACAATAGTCTGCAAGCAGGAAGTTGAGTTCTTCGATGATGATGCTTCACCAGTGCAACCGCTTGATTTCACAACAGAGTAATAATCATTAACGCAATACGGATATGGCAAAAGTAATTAAAGCAGCAGGGGCTATCACTGATGTACAGCCCAAGAATGGAAAGTTCTTCGAGTTGGAGGAACTGCAGAAAGTAGTAGGAGGTTATATCGAGATTATAGACCTCGGCAATGACGAAATAATGGTTGTCAATGAAGAGGGTAAACTGGAAGACTTGCCTTACAACTTCTTCGCTACACAGATGTACCAAAGGAGCACCAGAGCACTTGACTACATCGCTGGGGACGCACTCGTTTGTTTAAGCAGTCAAATCAGATAAGGCTATGGTTACGTACAAAGGCTACCCAATCAGAAAGAGACAGACCGGTTATAAATCCCACGTTTGGGACGTAATGGTCGAGGAACACGACAGAGACCACATCACCGGCAAAGAGATAATCAAAGAGCGTGTAACCTACACTGGAAAAACGCTCAATGAATGTAAACAAGCAATCAACGCACATTTTGGACGACTTTAATTTTACAGATATGAGAGCATCAGTTTTAGCATTGAAAGACCTTGCTTATAGAGCAGGCAGAAACGTAGTATTCGACCCCGAAAGACTGGGCGAAAGGTTGTTGAACGAACTCGAAGAGGGCTTGACCGCTTTCCTGGCAAAGATACCCGAAGAGTTGCAGGAAGAGTACGAAAAGCGATACATCAGCAAGTATAGCGATTGGCTTTCAGCAATGAGCAGAACATTCTCCGTAATGATTACGGGTCCTGCAAACTTCAACAACCGTAGGCACGAGAAGATGAACCGCTATGAACGTTCAGCTTATGAACGCTTCGAGAAGTGGCAGGAAGCAGTCTTGAAGCGCATCAACCGACAGCACCGACTTGTCGGCTGGGAAGAGGTAGAGCGACTTCAAAACAAACTCGAAGTCCTTACGGAAGCACAAGAGTTGATGAAAGCTGTAAACAAGATCGTGCGAAGCTCCAAACTTTCAGAGATTGAAATGCACGAGGAACTGGAAGCACTCGGGCTGCAACAGCATCAAATATCCGAGCTTATGGCAGAGCCGATGTATTCGTTCCAAAAGAAGGGTTTCCAGCAGTTCCAGTTGAGCAACAACCTTGCAAAGATAAAAGCCACAGAGGAAGCGATTAAACGCCATACCGCAATGGCAGAAGCGGAAGACAAGGAATTTACCTTTGACGGTGGAAAAGTCGAATACTGCTACTCTGACGAGCGAATACGAATATATTTCGACAACATACCCGATGTAGAAATGAGAGCGAAGCTGAAAAGCGAAGCGTTCAAGTGGTCACCCAAAAATCAAGCGTGGCAGCGACAGCTCACACCGAACGCTGTACGAGCAGCAAAAAGGGTTCTTGGTGTAGAAAAGTTCGGAGCGTAAATCAAAATCACTGCAAGGATAGGGCAAATGTTAAATAAATGCCGTATCTTTGCAGTAACTTTACAGAACGAATATGGCACAAGTAAGAAAAATCTTTCACGTTGAGTTTAGAGAGCCGATAGACGGAAAGAAACATTACTATTTCGGCTCAAAATCTGCCATATTTCAGCGTTTCACAGCGGAGCAAGTGGGCATAACCTACAAGTCGTTTCGTAACGTTGGAAGCATCAAAGATGAGCCGTACATCAACAAACAGTGTACGATATGGCAGGGAGAATTGATAGCATCACAATCAAACAGAGAGGAGGACTAAATGTTAGGCGCAATTATCGGTGATATTGTTGGCTCACGCTTTGAGTTCAACAACACAAATAAACTGGATTTTGAACTATTTACCCCAGAGTGTAGTTTTACAGACGACACCATTTGCACGATAGCCATAGCAAACGCACTCACAGACGGAGACAAAGACTACAAAGGCTGGCTGCATAGTTGGTGCAATATGTATCGTTTTCCTATGGGTGGCTACGGTGGTTCTTTCGCTCGCTGGGTGGCTTCGGACGATCCACAGCCTTACAACTCTTTCGGCAATGGTTCTGCAATGCGTGTGGCTCCCGTTGCTTGGTGGTTCGATACACTGGAGGAGGTACAAGCTGAAGCAGAAAAGACCGCTTTACCAACACACGACCACCCGGAGGGTATCAAAGGTGCAGTTGCCACAGCAACGGCTATCTTCTTGGCTCGAAAGTATGGTAAGGTCTCAATGCTTATGGCAATGACTGAATACTATCCGACTTGGGTAGAACCTCTACTTGGGCAGAACCGCTTCGATGAAACGTGTCAAGGCACAATGCCAGTTGTCTTTGGTATCATCAACAAGGCAAACAGCTTTGAGGAAGCAATCCGTTATGCTGTTGCAGTAGGAGGGGACAGCGATACAATCGGGGCGATTGTCGGTTCAATAGCCGAAGCGATATGGGGTATTCCCGAACACATCTACCAAAAAGCACTGGAATACTTGCCAGGCACAATGGATAGAGTTATTGGAGATTTCTTTCAAACCTTAAACGAGAAACAGAATGGATAAGAAAGACCTTTTGAAGTTCTGCAGGTACTACAAAGGCGAGGATGATAGCCCTTTCAGAGAGCAGAACAAATCAATGCTTTGGTTCTATGAACGTGCGTGGATCAATGAAATGCTCAACAATGGTAATTCATTATCCATAGCCATAGAAGAGTATATTCGTCTTGGACTGGGGCTTTTTGAACAATTCGATGATATCCCGCTATCATTGAAAGCGTTGCTGTTTAATCGATATGCGAGGACCTGCCAATCAATGACAGAAGCGGTAGAGCCATTCAAGAAGTTCTACAAAGAGTATTACTAAAAAGGGAGTGTTTCGGCACTCCCTTTTGGTTTACTGCAACTGACCTATCATTTGTAAGTAGATAGTCTTTCCAGACTTTTTCAGCACCTTAAACTGGCTACCACGTTGTCCTATCCATTCGGCTTCTCCACCGATTGTTTCTACACTCTTACCATCCCAAAGCGTGTTTGTTTTATAGTCAAACCTACAATAGTCGGTGTAGTGAGACAATGGTTCTGCATAGAAACCCTTTGCTCCTTTCGGTACACAGATAACAAGATTGTAATCTTGATGAAAGCCTTTGTTCCTATGAACAGCCGTCGATAAGAAACCTTTGTCTGTGAACACATCGCCAACCTTAAGCGAACTCAAATCATATCCCAGTTCTGGAATTGCGTGATTGTTTACACCTCTACGAACAACTGTGTTTTGTGGCATCTTGAATTTTTCAAGTGCAGAAGTCAGTATTGGCAAGTCGTGTATATGGTCTGCATTTGGAATTAGTGAACCATAGTAAGGGAGACCTCGCAAAGGTTCGTTCAAATAACAGTATGTCTGGGTGTATTTCGTTAGAATCAGTTTCTCTTCGTCTGTAAGTGTGGCCCACGCTTGTTCTGCCAAAGAACGTAAGCGTTTATCTGCATCGTCCATAGTCTCGTTGTTGAACAAATCAAGCAGACGGTCGATTTCGTCTTTGCTCATATCAGGCAAGTTAGTCGGCTTGATGTTACCCATTTTCTTGCGTTGTCTTGCCATTGCTGCCTTGTCGAGTTCTGCACGTTTGGCTTTGATGTCAAAGATCGTCTTTTGAGCAAGGCTCTTGTCATTTTTGCTGATGGCCTCCTGCAATGTATCAACAAGGTCAAGATATGGTTTCGATTTCGTTTTGAACGATGTAATGCTTGCCAATTCTGTGTTGATGTTCTCCCAGTCGATAGCATCAAGAACCAGTGCGTGCTGTTTTGCGTATGCAGCTTGCGAAACTTTCCACGTTGGATATTGAATTGCTCCGGGCTTGTACTTCGTAGGATCAGCAACGTACTTGATTTCAAATTCAAAGTCTGCAAGCTCTTGTTCAAGATGCGTGCTGTACTTATGAGTTTTGAGAGCCTTGCCTTTGATGTCGGCAATCTTCTTTTCCACTGAATTGTACACCTCGTGAAGTTCAGCCGATGTAAACTGCTTCTTCCATTCGTGTACGTCCGGAATAAGAGCCGACAACATCTGCTCATCCTTACGTATCTCTACAATCTGTTTAGCGACCGTACGAGCTTCGTTATTCATCTGGCCGATGTTCCTCTTGTCGATGAACGATTGAAGAGCCGTAAGGTCAATTTCCGGGTATTCCTGCGCCACTTTGAGAACATTGTTAGCCATCTTCGTAATAAGCTGATATTTTTTCGAGCGTTCTGCCCACTTTTTACGGATAGCGTCTCTTTCCTCATCGGTGCGAACACGGATTTTACGCTTCTTATTGATGTAGTCCTGGTTATCCTGCACCCAGTACGGCATAGTCGTAGCGGTTTCGACACGTCCTTTGTTATCCTCCCACCAGTTGTAGAAGTCCTCGTGCGGTCTGCGAATGGTATTTACGCTTCTTATTGATGTGGGACTTTCGCCTGCCAGCATCTTTTCCTGCATCTTTACAAACTCATCATCGGTTGCGAGAATTGGAACGACAACACATCGACACTGTGCGTGCCACCCTCTGAAAATAAAATCTTTCGGGAACTTGCCTTTGAGAGATTCGCATATCGAGCAGTCAAAACCTCGCTTTGAGCGTTTCACTTCGTAGCCTACAACGAAATCCATTCGTTGCCAACGGTCTTGCTCACTGGCACGATACGCCATATTGGTTTCGGTCCTCGTCAAACGCATTGCGTTCTTGTACGAAGAACGATACACACCACGTCCGGGGTGGTATGCCTTTGCAGCCTTTGATAGTTTGTAAAGCGGATTCCCGTTTGCATCAGTGCCGGTTCTTATACGCCTAAACAATTTGTCCGGCTCCTGCAAGTATTGGCGAACTTTCCTCGATACGGTAGAAGCAGAATCGCCCTGCCCCAGTGATAGGGACAGAGCAAGCTCCATTTCCGTTTTTAGGTCGCCAGTGTACCGCCACACCTTTTGCGATAGGTTCATACCTCCGTAGGCTGATTTACGCTTGAAAAAAGCGTCCATTGCTTCCTGATTACGGCTGAACCAACGTGTGAAATGGTTGTCCTCATTCAGACCTTTGCCGAAAATTGACTCAATCAACGCATCGCACGAAAGGTTCGCAAACTCCCATTCTGCAACGATACCGCCTTTTATTTCATTGTAAACAGCAGAATACAGCCCACGTAAGACGTTGTTCGCCTTTTCGGATAGCTTTTTATTATCCGCAAAAGAAAACACCTCATCGGGGCTGATATGGCTGTTAGCGGACAATTTCAGAAGCTCGTCCACTGCGGTTGCGTAATGCTGACGTACCTTGTCGGCATAGTCTTCCGTTCTCTGGAACAATCCCGATGCGTATTTGTCTATGTCAATTTTCTTTTTCGCCATTTGTTCGTAGTTTGAAATGTTCGCACTGTGGGTCAGAAAGGAATATGCAGAACTTTCCTCCCTGCTGTTTATAAGGGCAACGGCAGAGTATCAGATGTCCGTCCAGTGCCTTGCTATGCCAGTCATAGGAATTGGCACAATCTTTACACTGATACTTTGCCGGCTCTTTTTTGATGATTGGTTTCCTTGCCATTATTCAGCACCTCCGAAAACATCGTCTTTGTTCTGACTGGCACCGAATATATCACGCTGTCTCTGGGCTGCATCAGCACTTTCCTTTTCGATACGCTTCAACTCCTGCTCCTTGTCTTTCACAAGCGGATTGAGTTCGATAGCACCCTCTGTCGATAGCATTTCTGCATCTTTCGCCTTTGCGATGTTCTCGATAGTCTCTTTGATGTCCTCTCCGAATGGCTCTTGAAACTCGTGCCCGATAACAAGATTGTTACATTCGCCCCTCAAAGCTATGTTCAGCACGTTTCCGATAATGGCGATGATAAGGTTTCCAGTACGATCCAACAGTTCATCGTGGACCTCTTTATGTCGCTGTGCTTTGATGTCGGCCAGAAGCATCATTTGTTTCAAAGCCTTGCCCGATACGTTGGAAAGTCCTTTCATATTCTCAAAGTCGATGTTCGGTGTGAACGTCTTGGTAAGGATATGTTTCTGCAACCACTCGATTTCCTTTTGCTTGCTCTCTGGTGCGCTGTCCCACGTCAGATAATGTGCAGCTTTTGATACATCGTCCTTGCCTTTCGAGATAAGCGTTTTGTTCTCATCGTTCTTGTCGGGCATATTCTTGATGATATCGGTATCGACAATAAACATCGGGTCTGCGAAGTAGTCGTTTGTATCGGCTGTTCTTGAACCGATATACTCCTCACGCTCAATCAATGGCTCTACACCTTTCCACTCCTTATCCTGCTGGAATAGTATCACTGGAATTTTGCCTATCGGGTTCTGCTCCTCGACAACCTCCCAGCCAGTGAGAACACGCTTGCATCGGTAGATAACATCGGGGGTAAAGATGTCGAAGTGGTACGATGTTTCTGTGCTGCTATCCTTTACGTAGTAGCCCCACGCAAAAGAAACAAGGTTTTCGTACATATCCCAACGAGCATAGATTTCGTCTCCCTTACTCTTTGCCAACACTCGAATTTGGCAGTCGGGCTTGTTCTCACTGTTGCGGAACACTCTAAACAGCATTGCAGACTGCGTTTCAGCCCCTGCAAGGCGTTTACATTGTCGAACCTTGCTGTCGAACCTTGTACGCTTGATAAGGTCTTGAAACGCACTGAAAGCCTTGTCTGTGCCCTCGCTTTGGTTGGTCCACTTAATGGGGCGACCATAGATGAACACAAGTGCAATTTCGTTAATGTACTGGGGATAGTTGATAGGCAGCTTCCAGCGTTTCAACGTCCCTTTTCGCTCTCCTTTGGGGTTCTTCAAGATTTTGTCCGGACGGCTCATTATCTCGTGCTGCTTCGGATCATACTCTTTCATTGCTTCGGCTGTAAGGGCTTCACGTGTAGTAAACAATTCTTTCACTCTCGAAATGTCCTTTGCCTTAATCAACTCCTCGAACTCCTGATTTCTTCCTACTACCGCATTGAGGTAGTTAGTGAACATTTGAATAAATCCCATTGTCTTAAAGTGTTAAATTGAAAATAAAGCATCTACATCATCGGGTATCTCTGTATCATCTTCTGTAAAGTAGTTTACAGCGTACCCCAGCAAATCCACATACTCATCGTGAACCTTTGTAGGGAAACCGCAAACCTCGTCTATGAACTCCTCGTTCCATTCGCCATCGACAAGGTACACACGTCCGCACTCCACTTTCGGAGCGATAGCGTGAAGTCGCACGTCTTTGGCATCTGTTGGGGTGGGAGTATAGGTTACGTTCAAACTGGTGCTGTCTTCCAGTTGTTGAACAACACTCTTTCCGTTTGCCTTTGGCTCAACTCGAAGCGTACTTTGACTATCGTCATAGTCGTTGGCGTACATATATTCGGGCAAGAACCGCAAAAGGTCGGGAAAAGATTTCCAAACCTTTTTGGCGTGCGTGATATAAATGCTGTTCTTGATTTTGCAAGCTGCAATGATACCCGAAGGGTCATTGTCAGTCTTTTTCTTTTTCTCGTCATAGGCGGTATCAAGAAAGAAATGTATCGGCTCCTTGAAGCGGAGTGCCCGGAAGTCGGCAAACGATATTCGTCTGAACCAACTTTCCTTGATGATGTTACCTCCTGCTGCGCTTGGAACCTGCATATACTGTCCTGCATAGCCACGAGAACCTAAATCGACCATAGCTTCTTGAAGAACCGTTCTGTTCAGACGCTTTGGATCGAGAAGCCCATCCACATAGAATTTGCGAAGCTCTGCCGGCTTTACATCATCACAATCTTCTGCAGGCAGACAGATGTGTCTGATGTTTTCGCCTTTCTTTTTCAGCATATAGCCCGTAACATCTTCCTCGTGGAGACGCTGCATAATCGTTACAACTGGCGTGTTGGCTTTATCCACCTTACGAGACGAAAGCGTTTTTGTGTGCTCATTCGCCTGTACTCGCAAAGGCTCTGATTCAGCCTGCTTTGGGTTTACGGGGTCGTCATTGATGATTACGTGAGCGTGGAAACCGGTAATCGTAGCTCCAGTAGATGTTGCATAACGATAACCAGTCTCCGTATTCTCATAGTTCTGTTTACCCGATTTGTCCTTACGTATCTGAATGTGCGGAAACAATGCTCGAAACTTATCCGACTGGATAATGTCCTTACTCTTTGTTGCGTGCTCGATAGACAATCCACCCGAATATGAGTTTGTGATTATTCGGAGTGTTGCGTCTTGCGTCCATAACCACACCGGCCACATTATAGTTACGATTGTGGACTTGGTTGTACCGGGAGGAATGTTTACGATTAGGTCATACGGCTTTGGCTCTCGTGCCACAATCGACACCGAGAGCTTTTGAAGTTCCTCGCATAGAAACGGAATATGCCAGTTGTAAGTCGGCTCCTCCTTGATGATAACGTCCCAGAATGTCTGGACGAAATAAAAGAAGCTCCGCTTGCACTGGTCAGCAACCACTCTCAATGCGAGTGCCGTATAATCTAATCGTGATATCATTCCTTGTTGTTTATAATATCTTGTCCGATGCGGAGCAGTAGTTTACGCTCCTCTTCGGTTAGTTTGGTGATGTCGATTTCCTTTGTTCTGATAAGGTCCTCACCATCTTTGCCAGTAATCTCCTTGCGTTCTGTGTACCCTCTGTCTTTCATCTGCGTTTTTGCATAGAAGATTATCATTGTCGTATCGCCCTCTTTCATCTTTTTGAGGATAAGGCTTTCGGCAAAGTCCTTTTGCAGTTCCTTGATATCATCTGCCTTTTCCCGAAAATCGGGGTCCTCATTATACCAGCGGTAATACGTCATTCGGGACACATTGGCTGCCTTACAAGCTGATGAAACTATACCGCTTGTGTTGGCAAGAGCTTGTAAAAGGTCTGCCTTTTCTTGGGCGACCCTCTCGTCAATTCTCTGTGTATCACGTTCTGTTTCCATATTGTTTCCATAAATTATTTGCGTTTCTTAATTATACCGTCTCTGTTCTGCGTATCTCTGTACAAGTCGCCAACGAGTACACGATAAGTCCTTTTCTTGGGGTCTCCTGCCATAAGCATTTGGTACATCTTCTGAAAGGTCTTGTCAGTGGTTGCATCATTGGTTCTTGCATAGACCTTTTTCGCCAAATCATAGCCGGGATAATCATCGGGATTGACAGCAGCCTTTTGCATTTCCTCGATGAACATCTTTTTGTAGTTCTTGCCTTTTGCTTGGTCGAACTTCTGGTCTTGCTTTGATGAGCGGAACATATCGGTGTCCCAGTAGAGCATTACAAGGTCTGCATTTGGTTCTCGTTTCAAAATCCGCTCATACAAGTCGGGGTAAAACTCCATAACCTTTGGCAAACTCTTGATTGTGTCGATACTGAAAAACTGCGATATTCGGAGCTTATTCAACGCTACACCGACTTTGTATAGGTAGATGTAGGTCTGTGGAATTTGAAGCCCTGTACGCTGAATATAGAGCCAAATATCATTGTCTTTCCAGTCATAGATAGGGTAAATGAACGTTGATTTGGTAATACGGCTAATAGCTGAACGCCTTTGCAACGATTCAGCCATTCGTAAACCTACCATTTGCGGAATGTCCTTGAATATCTTTTCTCCGAAAACTTGGTAACTCATACCCATTCGGAAAGCTGTATGATTACGGATTGCGAACTTGGGCATTTGGCGTACCCAGACGCTTTCCTTTCCGGGCTCCCAGCAAATGAAGCTCTCGTCATTTTCCAGTTTATTACAGCAGTTGTAGTGTTTGATAGGCAAACAGAACCAGTAGAACTTTGCACCGAGCGACATAAACTTACTGCGCCATTCAAGAACAATCTTTTCCACATCGGGATAGATTGCTTCTTCATCAAAGAATATCACCATAAGCCGGGCAAAGGATATTCCGTACTTCTGCATCGTCTTGATAACGATGTCCGACATACAGATACTATCCTTACCGCCCGAAAAGCTCATTGCAACGGTCTTGTTGTTCTGGAACGCTTCATACACTCTGCGCTCCGCTGCTTCAACAACATTGCAGTTTAGTTCTTTGATATACATACTAACCTTGCCTTACGACTTGCGCCTTGCTGAAAGACTGCGAGCCACGTGATGTTACTAACTTCAAGAATGTTTCCCGGTCTATCTTGGAAAGACGGAAAATCTCTTCTCTACTCATACCGATTTTCTTGCTGATTTCCTCGACTGAAAGCCCCTCATCAAGCAACTTCTTGACGATGTTTTCCATAGGTTCAAGCAAGTGTGTACCACGAGCACGGTTGAATGTAACCGTTCCTGCCATATCATCGGTGGCGTTCTCGTGTGCGACAATCACAACGGGGATTTTACCTCCCAACATAGTTTTCAAAGGCTCTCGACCACTAACGCACCAACGGTGGAAACCGTCAATAATGGTGTAGTCTGGTCTGATTACTATCGGGAAGCAAAAACCGTTATTCAGAATACTCTCCATAAGCAGTTTGAGGTTCTTTTCGAGAACCTTATTCGGGTTGTAGTCGTTTGGCTTGACTAAATCACGATCCACAAACTGCAAGTTCTTCAATGGAGCGAAAAGGTCTTTGTTCTTTGTATTGCTCATAGCTGAATTATTTTATTTCTACATCGTGGATAGTTTCATCGAAAGCGTCAAGAATGGTGTTGCCCAGTTCCTCGATACGCTTTTCTACAAATTCTTTTGTTAGTCTGTTGTTTGGATTGCGTTCTTCATCATCATAGACAAAGACACTGAACGATACTCGAATTTCTTTCATAGCTGAATGTGTTTGATATTAGAGAACTATTTCCTTACCGCAATGAGGGCAAATCATTGTACGTGCCGGCTGCATACCGCTCTCGATGTCGTTGCGCTCCTCGTCCTGCTCATCTTGTTTCTCCTGCGGAATATCTTCAACTTGCTTTTCGTTGGACTTGCGTTCTACTGGTTGCGAGAAGTCCACGCCCATATTGTCCTTTACGCTCTCGTTGATGATTGCATCGAGATAGTCAGTGCCGAAGCCGATAATATCCAAATCGCCAACCTCTCTGATGATTTCCTCGATTTTGGTAAAATCAACATAGCTCATCGACTGGATTTTGTTGTCCTCGATAACGATTTTGAGCTTCTGTTTTTCGGTTAGACCTTTGAGGATTTTAACCTCACCCTCCTTGCGTCCCAAGTGCTCCAAAGCGAGCTTCTTTCCGTGTCCGCAAAGGATTTTCAAATCTTCGTCCACGAGGATAGGGTAATACTGACCGTAGCGTTCGATGCTATCAGCCATAGCCTTTACTTGCTCGATTGGGTGAACATTGGGGTTCTTCTCATAGGGAACGAGCTTTGCCAGTTCCACTGTTTTGATTTCGTGCGTTACTGCCATAATGTTATTGCTTTAATTGGTTGATAAACTCTTTTGCGGAAGCAATGTAAGGTGCTGCTTCCTGCACCATTCGGGGATTGATGTCCCACAGCTCTTGCCAGCCATTCTGTTCTGAACCTACCCACTGGCGAGCAGGCCACACACCAGTTCCGACTATCCAACCGTTCTTCCAACCATATAGGGGGGGGATTTGTCTGTGTAGGAAGTAGTGAATAACAGCCAGCACCTCTTCGTGCTTCCAGTGGGCTATTGGCGACAACCTCGTTACGCCTTTTGCATCGGTGTAGATATTCTGCCCTTTGCCACCGGTGTAGTTGCCGTCTTGTAGCCTACGTCCGAGAATAATCACGTCAAGGTGCTGTTCTTTGAAATAGATTGCTTGCCCTCTGTGCTGGAGGTGGTGGAACCATTGTGCAGCATACTTTGATTGCTGGGGGAACAGCATTTCGGGGTGCTTCGCCACCCACTCAATATCCAGCTTCGGATTGTCGATGATTGTCAGCCCCTTTGGAGCGTGAGCCTTGCACCAATCAACGAAGCCCGGATATTCGATTTTTGAAGCGGTACAAAGTACGCACTTGTTGATTCCTGCACGTTCGCACACTACTTGGAGAGCAAGGCTGTCCTTGCCACCACTCCACGCATAAGCAACATTCTTTCCGGCTGTCTTTTGCCTGATGTCAAAAACGGCAGAAGCAACCAGTCTCTCCGCTTCCTCGAAAGAGACCAGTTGCTCGATGTTGTCCCAGACCTTAACAAAGTCCTCGTTACGAGACGTCTGTTTCTTGCCTAAAACTTGCTTCATTGTCAGTTGAATTGTAGGGCACAGCCTATCTGAATACTCTCTGTTCCTCCGTCATACTTCAACTGCAACCAGTTGTAGTCCGTTATCTTTAATCGGAGATTGGCGATTACACCAGGCTTGTTTCGGCAGGAATAGCCGGCATTGACGACAAACCACTTGTAACCATATCCAGCCACGAATTGCAGACGGTCCGTATCACAGAATTTCTTGCCGTTGTATAGGTTCTCCCACGTTGCATCTACCATAAAGCCGAGAGGGAGCTTGTAAGTGGCTGATAACGTATGTCTGTACTCATTCGCTCGTGTGTCATAAATAGAGCGAGACAATACATAGATTTTCTGCTTTACGTTGAAGTTGAGCCACACCTGCGGAGTGAACGTTTCCGAATTGATGTTGTACTGGACCACTGGCGTTACAGAGAACCAGTCGCAAACGTCCTGCTTGTAACCGATGAATGGTGCAACGGTGGTAGCGTTGCCATCGTGTAGCGATGTTGTAACTGGCACCCATACACGAAAGCGTGTAGGCTGGGTGATACCGTCATAAATCTGCGCTTTGGCACTTACTGCGAATAAAAGCGTGATAGCTGTCAGCAACAGCGTTAGTTTCAAACGATTTTTCATTGTTCTTTTACGTTTTGAGATTAGAAAATTGATGTTAGATAGTCTCTACTGGTTTGTCTTTCTTCAAGAGCGAGATTGCGCCCGAAAGACCGATTGTGAGGAGTGAACCTGCGACAATCATAGGCACCCAGCCGTTCAAGTTACCGATAGCGAAGATTGGCAGACCGACTGCAAGGCTCGCCAAAATGCCATAGAACAAACCGCTTTCGCTCATCTTGTAACCCTTGATTGCAAAGATTGTAGGAAGCATTACCGAACTGCGTAATGTTCCGTAGAACAAGAACAGATAGGTAATCGTTATGCCTGGAATGTTTGCCACACCGATAGCAAGGATAGCGACAATCACCATTGCGATACGTGCTATATCCACCGAACCAAGTATTCGTCTCCCAATTTTGATTGCGCCAATACTTTTGGGACCGTACATTTCCGATATACGCATCACGATGTCGTGTCCGGCTACTGATGATACAGCGCAAAGAATACTATCGACGGTTGAGATAAGTCCCGAAAGGATAAGCAAGAAGAATAGATACAAGAACCATTTAGGGGTAAATGCGATTACAGCTCCTACATTGACAAGCTGGGTGTCAGCGATAGGCAACTGTGCGCCTGCTGCGAAAAAGCCGAAGCACGACAAGGAAATAGGCACTACGGCAAAGATAAAGGCTGCTGTAACCATAGTGCGCTTAACGTGCTGTGGCTTCACACAGAAAACACGCTGCCAAAACATCTGGTCTCCGAATGTTCCCGAAAGCAGACCGATTGTAGTAGGCAGACCGAACGAAAGCATTACAGCAATACCGGTGCTGTCGAACAGATGTCGATAGTTGCCAGTGAGACCACCCAAACCGTTGAAGAATGTTTCTGCCCCTGCGTTTGATGTCATAATAGGCAGACCGAGCAAAAGAACCGCAACGATGAATCCCATTTTGATAAAGTCCGATGCGATGTTTCCACGAATACCCCTCGTGAGCGAGTACAATAGTGGAATGGCTGCAAGGATTATCGTAGTCCACAAGAACGGCAATCCAGTAACCTTATGAAAGATTGTAGCTCCAGCCAACAACTGAACAGCAAGTGAACAGATTTGCAGACCGAAGCTTTCCACCAAAAACATATTGTGCGCCCTATTGCTGTACGTCTCTCGGATATAATCGGAAAACGTCCAACCATCGGGGCGCAATTTTCGCATCTTGTTAGCGAAGAACG
Organism: Eubacteriales bacterium; assembly: GCA_045543615.1. Taxonomy (GTDB): domain Bacteria; phylum Bacillota; class Clostridia; order Oscillospirales; family CAG-272; genus CAG-390. The sequence goes on along the minus strand of JAZPXL010000058.1, from coordinate 3,365 downwards.
CAAATAGAATGAGCGTCAGAACGTTTGGAACGACAAACCAGAACACACCTGCGAAACCTTGTGTGTAAGCTTTCTCTGCTGCTGTAAACATTGACGGTGCCCATACCCACGTTGCAGCCATTGAAAAGGCAGCAAGTAACCACGGTGCGCATCGATTGGCGACCAAAAACTCTTCTTTCGTCTGTTCTCTCTTTCGGAGCAAAAAGATGATTGCTACCATTGCAAGGAAGAAGCTACCAATGAGCATCATTCCCTCGAATTGTGATAAGATTTCCATCTGAATAATTTTTAATTTAGTGTAACATTTGTTTTATCGACTGCAAATATACTTAAAGTGCGCCTATTAAGCGCACTAAAAGGCGTGAAAAAAGGGTATTTCAACACAAATAGGCAGTTATAGCCTTGACAAAATCATCAAAACTGCGCACAATAACATACTTATTACCGTGCATTTCTGCGATGCGCTGCCAGTCTTTTTGATGTTGTGTTTGCCTACCTTTTGCAGTCTTGAACTCGATACAGAGAGACGTGTAACCCTTCTTTGACACGAGCAGTATCATATCAGCTACTCCGGCTGTCATTCCCTCTGCTTTCATTATGGCTGCTTCGACCTTTCCTCTCAATCCACCATTAGGAACAGCGAACAGAAGCGGTGCGAATTGCCCATACTGATAGTCGAACCATTTTTTGCAGGTTCTCTGAATTTGGCTTTCGATATGTCTTGGCATAATTCAGTCCTCCTGCGTTAGAATGGTAAATCTCCGTCCTCACCGTTGCCCTGCGATGAGTATTGAGGTTGTTGTTGAGCCGGCTGTGCGTTGTATTGCGGTTGTTCATACTGCTGCTGTTGCTGGTTCTGCTGTTTACCGTCCAGCATTTCCATAACCTCCGCATTGATTTCCATAACACTACGCTTGACACCGTTTCTGTCCTCATAGCTCCTTGTTCTCATTTTGCCCTCAATGAAAACCTTTGAACCTTTTTTGAGGTATTTATCGACTACATCAGCCAGTTTTCCGAAGCACACGATATTGTGCCATTCTGTTTTTTCTTGGACTTGAACACCGCTTTGCGTGGTATAGCCCCTTTCTGTTGTCGCAACACTGAACGATGCGACTTTTGTCTGTCCGTTGTTGATAATGGTAACTTTCGGATCAGCACCCAGATTTCCTATGACTTGTGCCTTGTTTAACATCTTTGTTTTCTTTTGTTATTCCTTTGATTTGCCCGTATTTATTAGTAGAATATAAATAATATACTTACATACATACTACTTACATTCTTGATTGTTAGTGTATCGAAAATCCGTGAAGTGGACTATCACACCTTGAAAGAGCGTTCTTCCGGTTCCTTGACCGAAGAACCAGTCGATGAAGTCGTCCCACTTCAAACCGTCATTCTCGGCTATCTTCGTTACATCGAGATACTGTTTGCCGTTGATGATAGCCTTTACTATTCCAGTTTCGGGATTGTACTGCATCGAGATACGTTCATATCCGACAGAGTTTTTCAGCTCCTTAATCTCTTCCTGCTTGCTTCTGTATGGTACATCTACCCACTGGCGGAGCGATAGGAAAAAGTTTCCGTTCTGTATCTTCTCAATGTTGTGCTTCCACGCTTCATATCCGCTACGGATCGTGTGGATTTTCTTTCCCTCATTCAAACTGCGCTGGAAGTTCGTTTTCTTTCCTGCGCTGCGGTGCTTTCTCGGAAAGGTCTTTGAAAGCATCAGTACGATTGTTTTTGCTCTGTTTCTCATATTGACTACTCTTATTATTGGGTCAGCATATCAAAGGCTTCTCCCTCTTCCTCTGCCAACCATTTGATTAACTCTATATCTTCATCGGTAAAATCGAAAGTAGGGGTGTATCTGAATATCGGATAGTGCAATGTACCATAATCCGTATCATCGTCCACCTCCATTTCTGTTGTTGCGTCGTCTATCGCTTGCAGAACCCGACAAAACAAGTTTCTGATTGCATCGTCCTTTGTCATAGCTCGATTATCTTTGCTTCGGATTGCTCCGGATACGTTTCCAATAAATTTTTCTTTTATAAACCTTGACCGGCTTTGTCTTTGGTCTGTACGGAGGAAGAGGACCACGCCTTTGTTGTAGGCGTTCGTAATACTCATACTCCTGCTGCTTGATGTTTTCAATCGCCATTTCCAACAATTCAGTTTCAACCTTGCATATCTGAAACCTTATTGCCAGTTCCTCAATGCTACGAATGAGCTTTTCTACACATACACCAAACGCTATGGCTACCTCCTCCAACGCTGCATATTGTTCTTTGGTAAATTCCATACTCAATACCTCTTACCGTGTTTGTAGGGTCTTGAAGCGTTGTACTCCATTTTCAACTGGATATGCTTCTCGATGTCGATACCCATTCTGTCGGCCAGAGAGAATATCTGTATCAATGCGTATGAAAGGCATAAATCCAGTATTACAATAGTCATTGTGCCTACGATTTTGAATACCTCTTCCGTAAACTCTTCGATTTGGCTGTTTTTGTCCGATTTCTCGGCTTCAAACTGCAAATCTATGTTCTTGTACCCTGCAAGGTCCAAAATGCGAATACAAGCATCGGCAAGCTCATCTTCTACGGTGTCTTTGATGCAAAGTCCGAAATTATATTCATAGGAAACTGTTACGTCCTTTGAACCTCTACCCACACACTGCCTTGTATTGAAAGCTCGGATATCTGCTCGTTTCCCTTTTCTGTCTGCTTCGACCGCTTCCATAAGCTCCGAAACGATTAGGCATTTCCAGTGCTCGATACTCCGCTCTTCATCGTGGAAGCCGTGTTCACAAGCTATCTTATATGCTTGGTCTCTGTATGCGTTTAGGTTCTTCATAACGATTGCTCCAAAAATGCGTGAAACACTAAACCATATCTCGGCATTTGGAAAGTTCCGATGTATGCCAGCCGATCTGCATCAGGAATGTTATGCCCGGTGCCGTGTATTCTGATAGGCACTTCTTCCGTACCGTTTTCGGGCTTTACCAGTGCCCACATATAGGGAGCACCATTCTGAACCTGCACTGATAGTATTTTGGCTTCCTTTGGCATTGTTACCAACTGCCTATCTGTAACTACTAATGGATATATTTATAAACTACTGCCATAATTGTATATTATTATTTATTATTCTTGGAATTTATCGTTTTCTCGTGGATTGGGCACTGGCACTTGTAAGGGCAGTTGCCTTGTTTCGCTTGCTCGTGCGCTCCGTGCCAGTTGTCCCAGTCCTTTACTCCGTCCTCGGTCAAGAACTCGATTAGCTTCATACAGTTGAAACCCCGTTCAACGGTCTTTTCGCCCCGTATCTCAACTAATCCGTTTCCTTTTGGTGTTCCCATT
>JAZPXL010000057.1:0-88816 GCA_045543615.1 Eubacteriales bacterium | reverse complement strand
GGCTCAGCGTGTACCCGTTCCGACAGGTTCAACAACTCTTCTTGTTGCTGTTGTTAAGGGTAAGGACGTTACAAAAGAGGGCATCAACGCTGCTATGAAGGCTGCTTCTTCTGCTTCCTTCGGTTACAATGAGGATCAGATTGTTTCTTCCGACATTATCGGTATCACATATGGTTCTCTCTTCGATGCAACACAGACAATGGTTGCAAAGATCGACGACGACACATATCAGGTACAGGTTGTTTCTTGGTACGACAACGAGAACTCCTACACAAGCCAGATGGTTCGTACAATCAAGTACTTCGCAGAGCTTGCATAATTAAAATACAAATACAACGCCCGACCTATTTTGGTCGGGCGTTTTTGTAAAAAAATCCCCCGGGCAGAAAAATTTTTCCCCAAAAGTGAAACCTGCCACCACATTTTTCCGTCTATAAGGGTGAGAGGCCACTCAAACACACAGGAGGTGACACAATGGATGATCGTGAGATAATTGAAAAATTCTTTTTGAGAGATGAGTCAGCCATAAGCGATGCCAAAGCTAAATACGGCAGGTATTGCTATTCTGTCGCTCTCTCTGTGACGGGCTCGCACGAGGACGCAGAGGAATGTGAAAATGACACGCTACTGCGTGCCTGGAGAGCTATCCCACCGGCAAGACCTGACCGGCTTGGAGCATATCTTGCAACAATTTGCAGAAATATCGCACTTGACCGTTATTCAGAGAGACGAGGCGAGCGTCAGAACCTCAACACCGAGCGCACGCTTGATGAGCTTTCGGAATGCTATCCCGACACAGAGACGGATATTATTGACGAGATGCACACAAGGGAGCTGATAAATTCCTTTATGTCAAGTCTCAAAGAGGAGGAGCGCATTATATTTCTTCAGCGTTATTGGTATATGCAAGAAATAAAGGCGATAGCGGAGGACTGTGGGTGCAGCGTAGGCAAGGTCAAGACTGTGCTGAGACGCACAAGAATCAAGATGAAAAAGTTTTTTGAGATGAAGGGGGTAATTATATGAAAAGAGAGAAAATGGCAAGGATAATAGGCCTTGTCGACGAAAAGTTCGTAGAAGAGGCTGCTCCTCGCAGAAAGAGGAGAGGGCGCAAGCCACTTGCACTTGCACTTGTAGCGGCGGTGTTGACGCTCGCAATACTTGGTGGGGCATTGTTTTTGTTTGTTCCATACAGCGACAAAAGTCCAATCATTGATATTGATAAGTACAGGGATAGCGAGTATTATCCATTGATTGAGGCAATGTATAATATCACGATACAAAACGCTTTCACATTAAACCTACCGATGAACAATTTCGATAGGATCTTCGCTCAGGTTAAAAATACAATGGCACCAACGGACGATTTATTATACGGTGTTGAAGAAGATACTGCTGGAAGTAATGATACTCCGGGATATGTCGAAACAACCGATAACCAAGTTGAAGGTGTAATTGAAGGCGATCGAATCAAGAGAAGCACAACCCATATCTTTTATCTTGGAGTGGAGACAATTTATATTTATGAAATTCTCGGAGAGCAGACGAGCCTTGTGTCAAGCCTTAAACTGACTGCATCCGAAGGAAAAATGATTCTTGACGACGGGCTTGAGTTTTATCTTTCTGAGGATTGCAGTAGATTGACGGTAGTAGCTCCTATGTGGGATGTAAATAGCAAAAGGTCAAAATGTTCGGTTGATATAATATCAATTGATGTCAGCAATCCCGCAGAGCCAAAAGAGGCCCAAAGAGTCAGCATCAGCGGTCAGTATGTTTCTTCAAGACTTGTTGATGGTTGTGTAATGGTTGTGACCAATTTCGTTGTTTACGGAGAGCCTGATTTTTCTGTTGAAAGCGAATTTATCCCACAAATAACCACAGACGACGAAGAGCGAAGCATAGCTATGGAGGACATCTTCCTGCCCGAGGCTGATGCGCAGAACGCAACATATACAGTTATAGTGATGCTTGATGAAAGTGATCTTTCTATTGATGATGAGCTTGCTCTGTTTTCTTATTCAAAAGAGCTTTATGTTTCACAAGATAAGATATTTGCGTCGATGGGGTATGTTGACGTGATTGAAACTGATATTGATGTTGATTCGTCAACCAAAAAAACTACAAGAAAAGTGGTAAATAAAACGGAGATAGCAGTTATTTCCTATGATAATAGTGGCTTTGAGACGCTTGGTAGTATAAGTATAGATGGTACTGTTCTTAATCAGTACAGTATGGACGAACACGATAATATACTCAGAGTTGTTTCAACTACAAATGAGACTTATAGCGAAAAAGAAATTTTTTCCGGTGGTGGAGAGAGCTCGATTGTGACAGGCAGAAAGAAAAACACGTCGCTTTATTGTGTAGAGCTTGACAATTTCAGTGTGATTGCAAGTGTTGAGGGATTTGCTCCCGAAGGAGAAGAGGTGACCTCAGTGCGCTTCAACGGAGACATTTGTTATGTTTGCACTGCAGATACCAAATTTTACAGAGATCCCGTGTATTTCTTTGATCTTTCAGATGTCAATAACATCACCTACACTGACACGGGAGATATTGAGGGATACTCTTCGTCTCTTGTAGATATGGGCGAGGGATTGCTTCTTGGTATAGGATATGTTGACAGCCTTGATAGCTTAAAGCTTGAGCTTTATGTGGAAGAAGGTGAAGCGGTCAGAGGAATTGCATCTATGGAAAAGTTCAGCGTCGCTTATTCTGATAATTACAAGGCTTACTTCATTGATAGAGAGCACGATTTGATAGGTCTGGCAATCTATGACTACAAGAAACAAAATTCATTCTATAATCTGTATGGATTTGACGGCAGTGGCTTTGTTGAGCTTTGCAGTGTTGATATTGAGGGCACTGAACTTGATATTTGCCGTGGCACTATAATTGACGGAGTGCTCTATGTGCTTTTCGAGGATAAGCTTTACACACAGATGATTTTCGGTGAGTAAGCCAAAAAAACAAAAAATATTACGGTGGGGAGCATTCTCCACCGTTTTTTAATTAAGTAATAAAGAAAATCGGTTGTGGAGATTGACAAAAGTATAATAATGTGGTAAAATTCTAAGAGATATTTTTTGGAGGCAGGTATTATGTCGGAATTTCTTTTTCAAGCCCACAGAGGCGACAGCGTTTCGTACCCTGAGAACACCTTGTGCGCATATAAGGCAGCAGTAGAGCAGGGGTATGGTATTGTCGAGATGGACTGCAAGTTCACAAAGGACAATGTTTGCATTATGCTTCACGATTCGATTGTCAATCGCACCTGTCGATATGACAATGGTGATATAATTGAGGGCAAGATTTCCTCTACCTCACTCACTCTTGCGGAGATACAGAGCTTTGACGCAGGTATTTTCAAGGGAGAGCAGTTTCGTGGAGTCAGAGTTCCTACACTTGCCCAGACTCTTTCCGTTATGAAGGGAAGTGGCTCGTCCGTCAAGCTTGATAATGTTTTCCAGTCCTTCAATGAGGAGCAGTTTGAGATATTCTGCCGTACGGTTGAAGAGGCGGATATGGGGCGTGAGGTTGGCTTTACTACAAAGACCATACCGTATTTCGCCTATCTTGCAAAGAGATTTCCCGAAGCACAGATGCATTACGATGGGCTTATGACGAGAGAGGCTCTTGAGTTTACATCGGCACTTGCAGGTGAGCGCACAACGTATTGGATTCCCTATAAGAATCAATCTACCTCTTGGTTCAATGGAAGATTTGCCGACGAGGAGTTTGCCGCAGAGGTAAGAAAGTACGGCCGTCTTGCCATTTGGACTATTGGTACGCTTGACGAGCTGAGGGATACCGTAAAGCTCTTTGGCGCATCTGCCGCCGAGACAAACGGACAGCTCAAGCCCTATATGCTTGCAGAGATTTGATATTTCACAGATGAATTTTTGAGGTGATAAAAATGCCACTTATTATTCCCGAACATTATAAGTCCTATCTGACACCGAGACAGACACAGATAGCTATAAAGAAAATCAAGGATTTCTTCCAGACAGACCTTGCAAATCAGCTCAATCTGCGCCGTGTTTCAGCACCACTCTTTGTTGATGCGTCATCGGGACTCAATGATAATCTTAGTGGAAGAGAGCGTCCCGTAGGCTTTGATATGGGACATAGCGAGGGCTATTTTGAGATAGTTCAGTCTCTTGCAAAATGGAAGAGAGTTGCTCTTGATAATTACGGCTTTTCCGTCGGAGAGGGACTTTATACCGATATGAACGCCATTCGACGTGATGAGGAGACTGACAATATCCATTCCGTATTTGTTGACCAATGGGATTGGGAAAAGATCATTCGTCCTGAGGACAGAACTGTCGAGATGCTCCACCGTACTGTAAGATATATTTACGATGCGCTCAAGCAGACAGAAAACTATATTGCCGATGATTACAATTTTATCGGACATCTTCTCCCTGAGGAAATAACATTTATTACATCGGTCGAGCTTGAAGCTAAGTACCCCACGCTCACGCCCAAGGAGAGAGAGCTTGCCGCCGCAAGAGAATATGGCGCACTCTTCCTTGAAAAGATTGGTGGTGCTCTGCCTCTGTCAGGCAAGCCCCACGATGGCCGAGCGCCTGACTATGACGATTGGGAGCTTAACGGAGACATTATTGTTTACTACCCACTTCTTGATATGGCACTTGAGCTTTCAAGTATGGGAATTAGGGTTGACGCCGCAACTCTTCGCCGTCAGCTTGATATTTCGGGCTTTACCGATCGTGCAAAGCTTCCGTATCACGCCGACCTGCTCGGTGGCAGACTTCCACAGACCATCGGTGGTGGTATCGGTCAGTCGAGAATGTGTATGTTCTTCTTGCGAAAGGCGCATATTGGAGAGGTGCAGGCTTCCTGTTGGCCTCGTGATCAGATTGAGGCTTTTGCAGAAAAGGGAATTATGTTCCTTTGATATTATTATTAAAACAGCTTCAGCAATAGCTGAAGCTGTTTTTTGTTTATATGCCATTGTTTTTAGTGTCTTTCTTTCGTACTCTGAAGAAGACGGAGAGGAAGCCTTTTGCGTCAAATGGAATGAGGGGATAGAGATAAGTGCGCTCACCGTTGAGGTTTTTAGTTGTGCATAGGAATATTATTATGAGCGCAACGCCACCAAAGAAGCCCCACAGACCGAATATGGCGCAGAGTATAAGGAGCATTATACGCATAAATTTAAAGGCATAGCCAAGCTCATAGGAGCGTTGCGAGAAGTTTGCAATAGCTACAAATGCTTCAAGCAATATTACCTCAGGAATAAGCCAACCGAGGTTAATTGCAAAGTCACCAAGTATCAGTCCACCGACAACAGAGAGAGAATTTGAGAGCATATCGGGGGTGTTCATAGACGCCATTTTAAGCCCGTCAACGATAAATTCAACGAGCAGTAGCTGTGCTATTATTGGTAACTCACCACTTTCTGTGGGAAGTAAAAAGCGCAGCCATTCAGGGACAATATCACTCTCCCGTGTCAGCAGATACCACGCAGGAATTAAAAAGAGCGTCAGAAAGAAGATTATCTGGCGCACGATGCGCAAATAAGTGCCTGTAAGTGGTGGAAAATAGAAGTCATTTGTTTCCTGCATAAAGTCGAAAATTGATGTTGGAAGCACCATAACCTCGGGGGTGTTGTCAATGAGGAGAAGAACGCTTCCCTCATATAGCTGTGCAGCCGCAACATCGGGCCGCTCAGTAAGCCTGACTTTTGGAAATGGATTGATATAGCCGTGACCTATGATTGCTTCAATGAGCGATTGATGCCCCATAGTAAGCGTTCCCACTTCAAGAGAGCGTAGCTTTTCTGTGAGGGCTGCAACATATTTACGGTCGGCACGATCTGCCATAAAGCAGAGAACAACATCGCTTTTCGACTGATTTCCAATACATATATGGCGCATTGTAAGGGAAGTGTCACGAATACGCCGTCTGATGAGAGCAGTATTTGCTATAAGCGTTTCAACAAATCCGTCCCGAGAGCCACGCATAACACGGTCATTTTGCGGTTCTTCTGTGCTCCTTGCAGGATATGACCTTGAATCAATGATGACGCCGTATGCACCCATACGGCTTCCTATCATCAATGTGCCCCCCGACATAACCATAGTTATCATAAGCTCAAGTGAGTCGGTCAGATCCGTCTCAACATAGGCTATATGCGCTCGCATAAAACGCCGTGCAGCGTCCTCGCCTGCCTTTGCCTCGGGTGCTATACCATCGAGCGAGGAGAGCGAGAGCATCAGCTTTTGCATTACTGTGTCTTTAACAAAGCCGTCAATATAATAAAAGGTCAGCTCGTCCTTGCCAACGGCAAGTGGCTTTTTGATTATATCGAAGTTTTCCTCGACAGATAGAAGCCTATCAAGCTGCATTATGTTTTCCTTATATGAATCCGATAGCCTTTTCATTAAAACCTCTCAAAATCTGCTTTTGTTATATTATTCCCGAAATTTGAGAGTTTAAAACAAAAAGCACATTGTCCGTGTGGACAATGTGCTTTGGATATTAAAATTAAATGCTCTTAGGCTCAAATGCTTCCTTGAGTGCAGCAAGCTTAGTCTCTGCCTGTGCCTTGTCGGGAGCGGTTACGCAATAATAGAATTTACATTTAGGCTCGGTTCCACTCGGTCTGACGGCAACCCAAGAGCCATCATCAAAGAGGTAACGCAGAACATCGGCAGAGGGGAAGCCCGCCTGTTGCATCTCGGGCGAGAGGTAATCCTCAACAACCTTTACCTTGATACCTGCAACCTCGCTCGGTGCAGATGCACGTAGGGATGATGTGAGAGCGGCAATCTTTTCCTTGCCGTCAAGTCCACGGAAGAAGATATTTGTCTGGCTGTCAAGATAGTAGCCGTAACGGCTGTGAATGTTGTCAAGAACATCGCAGAGGGTCATTGACGCTCTCTTATAATATGCTGCAGCTTCGCAGAGCATAAGTGATGCCTGAACGCCGTCCTTGTCACGAACAAAGTCGGAGATGAGACAGCCATAGCTTTCCTCATAGCCAAAAACAAAGCCATAATCGCCTGCGGCCTTGTGAGAAGCGATCTTCTCGCCGATAAACTTAAATCCTGTGAGGGTCTTCTCAACGGCAACACCGTAGCGTTCACAAATTCTGTCGCCGAGGTCGGAGGTTACGATGGTTGTAACCATATATGGATCTGTGGGCATTGAGCCGTCCTGTGTGCGACGGGAAAGGATATATTCAAGCAGAACTGCGGCAGACTGATTACCTGTAAGAAGTGTCAGCTTGCCGTTCTTACGTGCAGCAACGCCAAGACGGTCGCAGTCCGGGTCAGTCGTGATGACGATATCAGCGTCATTTTCCTCGGCAATCTCAAGTGCTCTCTTGTAAGCCTCGGGATTTTCAGGGTTTGGGGAGAGAGTTGCACTGAAATCGGGATCGGGATCGCATTGTTCTGTTACGGGAATTACTATATATCCCGAATCAGAGAGAACTCGTCTTACGGGGATATTACCTGTGCCGTGCTGAGGCGAGTAGACAACCTTGAGGCAAGATGCAGAAGCCCTGTCTCTTGAGATCGAGATGTTTTCAACACGCATCGCATATTCATCGTCAAGCTCAGGAGGGAGTGTGACAATCAAGTCGCCTGCCTGTTCGGGTGTGAGGCAGGGAATTGCCAACTCGTCCTTGATCTCGGCAACAAGATCAATAACCTTCTTTGAAGGCTCGATGAGGAGCTGACAGCCTGACTCATCATAAATCTTGTATCCGTTGTATTCGGGGGGATTGTGCGATGCAGTAATCATAACGCCACCTGCTGCGCCCATTCGTCTTACGGCAAAGGAGAGCATAGGAGTGGGTCTGAGTGAATCAAAGATATATGTTTTGATGCCTGCGGCGGCAAAAACACCTGCCGTAGACAGAGCAAAACGGCGAGAGTAGTGACGGTTATCGTGCGAGATAACAACGCCCTTTGAGGCTACGGTTGAGCCGAGCGAATTGATGTAAGTTGCAAAAGCAAGGCTTACACGCATAACTGTGTAAATATTCATTCGGTTGATACCTGCGCCAAGGACACCTCGCATACCGCCTGTACCAAATTCAAGCTCCGATGCAAATCTTGATGCGATCTGCTCGTCATCGCCCTCTATCGAGAGAAGCTCTGCTCTGAGGTCCTCGTCAAGAGATGGATGGCGAAGCCAACGATAATAATTTTCTACATAGTTCTTAGTGGATGACATTTGTTACCCTCCCGATTTTGCGTATGAAGATATATACCACAATAAATCAATATGGATTATTATGTACAAGCTTTTCAGGATATTATTCTGCAAGCTTCAGAATATATAAAATCATATTAATTATACAACAGAATAATGAATATTTCAAGACTAAAAAGTGCAAAAAACGCGCTGATTGCATATTTTTCTTAGTGCAGTATTACGAAATACAGCATTAAAAACAGCTAAGAAGTGCGCCTACCTATCTATAACCGTGGAGTCTGTTATTACAATGAACGCAATAAAGACAAAGACGGCGAGCACGAAAGTGCTCGCCGTGTCTGATTATTTGCCATTATGCGCTTTTTTCTTTTTTGTGCTCTTTGTTGCCTCGAAGCTGACGGAGATAAGAAAGGCAACAACATCGTCGGGAGCGTCGGGGAGAAGAATTGAAACCCAATGGAGCTTATTCATATGATATGCAGGGTGGACGCCGTCGGACACGCCAAACGAGCCGAGCATTTCTGTCGGCAATTTTGTGTTTATGACGTCTACCTTCTCGTCGCTCTCCATTCCGAATTTGCGTCTTGAGACCTTCATTGTAATTGCATACCATTTTTTGTTGTCTGTATGGCGCATTACGGCTGTCTCAAAGTCCTCGTCAAAAGGATAGTCGGGCAGAGTGCCGAATTTTGCAAGGCAAAAATCAAAAAAATCGCTCTTTGTCATTTTCCGTCTCCGTTTTTATTCTGTCCTGATTATATCATATTTCGGCAATTATTTCAAGTGCTCATTTGGTTTGCGCAATCGGGCAAGAATTTTTGTTCAACTTTTTTCTTTTCTATTGACTTTTTTATTTATGAATATTATAATTGTTTTAGAAATTTAACCCTCAATTTTTAAAACAGTGGAGGCATATGATGAACTATTGGACTCAAAGTAGTGAAAACATTTTCGTTGCGGCACACCGTGGTTGGTCGGAGAGATATCCTGAGAATACAATGCTTGCATTCCGTGCGGCAGCAGAGCTTGGAGTTGACCAGATCGAGACCGACATACGCATTACATCTGACGGTGAGCTTGTCATTATTCACGATGAGACAGTTGACAGAACAACCAATGGAAGTGGTAAGGTATCGGATTTTACACTTGCAGAGCTTCGCACGCTTGACGCAGTCGTACATAAGGGCGAGCAATTTGCAGGTGAGAGAATACCCACCTTTGACGAATTTATTGAGTTTGCACGTTCACTTCCCGATATGACATTTGATTTCGAGTTGAAAATCTATCCTAAGGATGGGCAAGAGGAGCTTTCATACTCAGTTTGCGACAGAGTTCTTGCGGCTCTTGATGCAAACGGTCTTACTGAAAGATCGGTCATCAACACATTCAGTGGAAAGCTTCACGAATACATACAAAAGAAATACGGCAACAAATACAAGCAGCACGTTTATTATCCCATTCGTCATCTTGGCGTGGAGATGAGTCTGTTCCCGTACTCATATGCTTATTGCTGTTGCGTATTTTCACAGAGCAAGAGAGATTTTGATTACATTCGTGCGTGTGGTGTAGGGCCTTGGGCAGGCGCATCGGTCAAGGATGAGGAGAGCGTAAATCTCGCCATCGAAAACGGTGCTGAGCTTATCACCTGCAACAATCCCGACCTCATTCTATCTCTTCTCAGAGCCAAAGGATACCACAAATAAGCAAAATAAGCAAAAAAGCGACATACTCTGACGTGTATGTCGCTTTTAAAATTAAAATCCAACATTCTTTGAGATGGCATTTACATCGATCTCACCGAGGTCTGTGCTGTCAGGATCTCTTGTTCCGAGTCTATAAAGTCCGGCGTAAATTCCACCATCAATAGCCATAAGCTCCTCGTGGCTACCCTCCTCGGCAATTCTGCCATCGGCGATAACGGCAATCTTATTAGCTCCACGAACGGTGGAGAGACGGTGTGCAACAACTATTGTTGTTCGTCCACGGCACAGCTCGTCAAGAGCCTGCTGAATGAGAATTTCTGTTGTATTATCAAGAGCACTTGTTGCCTCATCGAGAATGAGTATCGCGGGGTCTTTAAGGAATACTCTTGCGATGCTTATTCTTTGCTTCTGTCCACCTGAGAGCTTAACACCACGTTCACCTATCTCCGTGTCATAGCCGTTCTCAAGTGTCATTATCCAATCGTGAATATTTGCAAGGCGAGCGGCGTTTTCTACCTCCTCGTATGTGGCATCGAGTCTTCCATAGAGGATATTGTCTCTGATGCTTCCATTGAATAGGAACACATCCTGTTGAACGATACCAATATTCTTACGAAGTGAGTGCATTGTGACATCGGCAATATTCTGTCCGTCGATGAGAATGCTTCCCGATGAGAGATTGTAAAACCTCGGGATTAGGTGGCAGATGGTGGTCTTGCCTCCACCCGACGGGCCGACGAGAGCAAGCTTTTCGCCGGGCTTTACCGAAAGGCTTATTCCGTGGAGAACCTCGGCAGAATTCTTATATGAAAACTCAAGGTTGCAAAGCTCGATATTGCCCTTGACATCTGTCAGCTCCACAGCTCCGGGAGCGTCACGCTCAGGCTCGGTGTCCATAATCTCAAGGAAACGTTCAAAGCCTGTGACACCGTTCTGATACTGCTCCATAAAGCCTATAAGTGTTCTTATTGGGGAGATAAAGAGGTTAACTGCAACGATGAATGCAGAATAATCGGCAAAGTCAATTCTGCCTGCATACATAAACAGACCACCTGCGATGAGGATCACAACATTGAAGATATCTGTAATAAAGGATGTTCCTGCGTGGAACTTACCCATAGCATCATAAGCCTTTTTGCAGGCCTTGACAAATGCATTGTTGCCAACCTCAAACTTTTCGGTTTCTTTGTCGGAGTTGGTGTATGCCTTCGTTACACGAATACCTGAGATACTGCTCTCAAGGGATGCGTTGATTATAGCGTTGCTCGTTCTTCTATCGGTAAACGCCTCACGCATCTTCCGTCTGAAATAAACCGAGATGCCGATGAGGAATGGAACGCAAATGAAGATTATGAGCGTGAGATACACATCAATGGTGCAGAGATAAACAAAGGAGAAGACAAGCGAAACAACGCTTACAATGATGTTTTCGGGGCCGTGATGCGCAAGCTCGCTGACTTCAAAGAGGTCTGAGGTCATTCTTGTCATAATCTTACCGGTCTCGTTGTCATCATAGAATGAGAAGGGAAGCTTCTGAATCTGCGCAAAGAGATCACGTCTCATCTGCGCCTGCATACCAACGCCGATAAGGTGTCCGTAATACTGAACAAAATACTGAAGAAGAAGCTTTACGATATACAAAGCGAGGACTATACATCCTGCTATGATTATCTCGGTAAAGAGCTTGTTTGGTATGAGGTCATTGAGCATCTCTCTTGTGATTATGGGATAGACCATACCGATAAGAGCGATGAGAAGCGAGGCAAGCATATCCAGCGTCAGCATAAATGCGTGTGGCTTGTAATACGAAAGAAAGCGTTTTAACATCTTGTTTTTTCCTTATAAGTGTAAAAATAGTTGCATATTATATTATAATGTTTTTTAATACAAAAGTCAATTGCAATTTGCAAAAAAATGTCTGCGTGTGCGCCATTATTATGCTCAATATTGCCCTATTGACAAAAGTGATAGAATATGGTATAATATCTTAGATAAAAACAAGTGAGGTTTTGTGGATGAAAAGATTTGTGGCTTTCTTTATTGCCCTTATACTTGCATTTATGACAGTTGTTCTTCCCGTGTTTGCAAACGAGGGAGAGGACGAGACGGAGGCGGCCGCAGAGCCGAGAGTGGTAGAGCCTGAGATCAAGCTTCCCAATCCTGAGGATTTCGCAGCTGATGCGCTTGAGTCACTTGAGGAAAAGGGCGTTATCTCCCGTGACGATGAAGGAAACGTGGTTTTTGAATATTCCGATGAGATCTGCACATTCTATGCAGAGCTTTCCGACAAGCTTTACGATGCATACCTTGAGTTCAAGCCCACCGATGAGGAGATGAAGGATTTCTATGATTTCATAGATAAGGGCCTTTCGTTCATCCAGGGAATTTGGGGTGACTTTGTTGATGCTATGACTGATGAGGAGCTTCGCGAGGAGCTTTCTGATTGGTTTGACGAGAGCGTTGATCATATCCACAAGGCAACTGAGGATATAAAAGCTCGCATTGAATCTGCAAAGGCCCAGAGTACCGCTGAGTAATCAAGCTAAAGAAAAGATACCGTGCACATTTGTGCACGGTATCTTTTTCTTTATTCTTCGTCCTCGCCTTCGGTTGTGTCGCTACCTACCTCTGCGGGAGGATCTTTGGGGATTATACCTCTTATTCTTGGATCATCACGAGCAATCATTTCAGAAAGCTGAGCTGATGTCAGGAGAACCTGTCGGGGCTTGTTGCCCTCTTGAGGTGTGACAAATCCAAGCTTTGCCATACGGTCGAGAATTCTTGCGCCACGGCCAAAGCCGACATTGATGGTTCTTTGCAAGAACGATGTTGCGATAGTTCCACTCTCAACGGCAAGCTTGAGTGCCTCGGTGAACAGCTCGTCGAAGCTCTCGCCACTTGATGCTGTGGTGTCGGGCGTAACAAAGCCGTCCTTTTTGCCGGGTGTGACGGTAACAACTCGCTCGCTTTCCTCCTCGATCATTGTGAGGAATGCCTGGTCATATCCGTTTGACGATGAATTCTTCTTTACAAAATCGGTAACAGCAGCTACCTCATCGTCGGATACGAAAGTTCCCTGAACACGAGTGGGGAACTGCGCACCAACGGGACAGTAGAGCATATCGCCTCGACCGAGCAGCTTTTCAGCTCCTACGGTGTCAATAATAGTTCTTGAGTCAATACCCGATGCTACTGCAAAAGCAATTCTTGATGGGAGGTTTGCCTTGATAAGACCTGTGATAACGTCAACGGACGGACGCTGTGTACCTACGATGAGATGGATGCCTGCGGCACGAGCCTTCTGCGCAAGACGAACAATGGATGTTTCGATCTCGCTCGGTGCGCTCATCATAAGGTCGGCAAGCTCGTCTATGATGATTACAAGCTTAGGAATGGGAACAAATTCGGGATCCCTCTCCATCATAATGGAGTTGTATTCGGATAGCTTTCTTGCGCCAACGCTTTCACACAGAGCATATCTCTGTTCCATCTCGTTGACGGCAGCATTGAGCGTTCCGACAGCCTTTTTGACATCAGTTACAACAGGTACACGAAGGTGGGGCAGATTGTTATACATCGACATCTCAACTTTCTTGGGGTCGATCATAATGAACTGTACCTCATCAGGTCTTGCCTTGTAGAGCAGAGAGATGATTATACTGTTGATACATACTGATTTACCCGATCCGGTAGTACCTGCGATAAGAACGTGCGTCAGCTTTTCAATATCCATATAGACGTTCTCGCCTGAAATATCCTTACCAAGACAAACCGTAAGCTTGTGAGAATCACGACGGAATTTGTCATCTTCAATAAGACCACGGATTGCAACGGAGGTCGATTCAGCGTTTGGCACTTCAATTCCTATTGCCGATTTGCCGGGGATGGGTATCTCAATTCTGATGCGTGCCTGAAGCACCATCGCAATATCAGTTGAAAGATTTTTGATAGAGTTTGCCTTTACACCCGGAGCAGGATATAGCTCGTATCTTGTGATTGTCGGGCCTTTGGTATGCTCGATACGATCCATATAAACCTTAAAGGATTCGAGCTTTTCCATAAGCAACTTCTTCTTGCGAGCGATTTCAGAGTCGCTTGCGCCCTCACGGCTCGCTTCGGGCATTTTAAGGAGAGTTGTGGGCGGGAAGGTGTATATTGAGAGCTGTTGAACAGGCTTCTTTGCGACTGAGGGAAGAATTACGCCGTCCGTTGTCGGTGCGCTCTCCTCACTCTCCTCGCTGTCAGGGGCAGGAGCAGGCTCCGGGGCTTTCTTTGGAGCAGGAGTGGGTGCAGGTGCAGGGGAGGACGCCACAGTCTCGCTATCCTTGCTCTCACCATCTCCAAATACCTCGTCAACGAGTGCTGAAAGTGCCCGTGGATCGGTTGTTTGACTCGCTTGCCTGAGAGGTGTACGTGGAGGCTTTGGTGCAGCTGATGTGCTTTCTGTTGGTGCAACGGATGGTGGCTCTGCATATACAACGCCATCCTCATCCTCTTCGTCCTCGCCGTCACTTTCATCATCTTCTTCAGGCTCGGGCTCGGGAGTGGGAGCAGGACGGTGGGGTTTTTTTGGAGTAACGGGGGGAGTGGGAGTTTCTTCTTCCTCTTCGTCCTCGTCTTCCTCTTCTTCTTCGGCTTCAAGAGCAGCCAGACGCTTCTTTTCACGGTTTTCCTTGACCTTTGCGCTGATCTTGCTAATAAGCGCACTAACCTTAAGCCACACATATCTTGGAGTTACGCTGAATAGGAACATTACGCTGATTCCGATAACTGCAATAAGAAGTATCAGCGAGCCGACAAAGCCGACGGAGCAACGGAAAAGTCCACCGATAAGTCCACCGATAAATCCACCACCTGTAAGGGTAATACCTCCCGTCCAGTTGGAGATCGCCTCGCCACTGCCAAAGATGCTTGCGCCCCACGCTGCCCAATCGTATGCGTTGTCGAGAGTGCAGACGTGAACAAGTGCAGATATGAAAATCAGAGAAATGAATGAGAGAGTGACCTTGAGTGGAACAAGTCCGAGGTCAACGTATTTTCTCCAATAGATGATTAAGTTGAGCAGAATTACGGGGATGAGGAATGCAGGCCAGCCGAAAAGTCCGCAGAAAAGATCACGGAGCATTTTGCCCACAAATCCCATAGCTCCCTCGACGCCTGAAAGCAGGAAGCAGGCGACAAGGAAAATCATAACAACTATAAGAATATAGGGAATAAACTGATGTATATATTTTGAGCTTTCGGGTACGGGCTCGAAATCATCCCTCTCACGTCCCTCATCGTCACGTCTCTTTTTGGTGGACGGTTTTTCGCTTGTGGGCTTTCCACGTGTGCTCTCTGGGCGTTTTTTGCCTGAGGGAAGCTCGGGTGTGCGCTTCTTTTTCTCGTTGGTCTTTTTTGTAGCCACGGTAGTTCTCCTTTTTGCTTTTGTGTATTAAACACTGATATATGGAAATAATTCTTTGTAAATAAAGATAACGTCTCTGTATAAAATACCAAATATAATTATAACACGAAATCAGATAAAAAACAAGTGGAGAATAATATTTTGGAAAAGAAAAAGGTAGAAATTGAAAAAACTTTTTTGTCTTGTCTCAGAAAGCATAAGAAAGTATCGCTTAGCATCTTGGGAGTCCTTTCAGGGCTGATAAACGGTCTGCTTGGAGCCGGTGGTGGCATTCTGCTTGTTCGTTTCATCGGCAAGATCGTCGGAGCGGAGAGTGATGAGAAGGACGTGTTTGCAACGGCACTTGCGACGATGCTTCCCCTTTCCGTAGTATCCACTTTTGCGTATATTATTAAAGGAAGTATGATAGAATTTGATATTGCACCGATTTTTCTGCCCGCCGTGGTCGGTGGAGTTGGTGGTGCTCTTCTTTTGAATGTGATCGACACAAGGCTTTTGCGACTTGTATTTTCAGCTCTTGTTGTCTTCTCGGGCATAAATATGCTGTTTTGAGGTGTGGGATGTTGGATTTTTTAGTTAGCTTGGGTGTTGCCGTTTTGTCGGGTCTTGGCGTTGGTAGTGGAGGGCTTTTAGTTGTATTTCTGACTCAATTCAGAGGGATTGGTCAGCTTGTCGCACAGGGAATCAACCTTTTGTTCTTTCTTTTCTCCTCAGCCTCATCAACTGCAGTTAATATCAGGATAAGGAATATTGATCCACGTGTTGTTCTGCCGCTGAGCCTGGGTGGTGCTGTCGGCTCAATTATCGGTGCATCCGTGGCGTCACGCCTACCACCCGATGTACTTCGAGTTGGCTTTGGTGCGATGCTTCTTTTGGGAGGTGTGCCTGCACTTATAAAAACCATAGGCGCATTTGGGAAAAAGAAAGGGACTGAATAATCAGTCCCTTTGTTTTTATTCAAGCTCAAATGCTCCTGTATAGAGTCTGTAATAAGTGCCTTTTTCTTCTATGAGCTTTTCGTGGCTTCCACGCTCAATGATGCGACCGTGGTCAAGCACCATTATAACGTCGGAATTGCGAACTGTAGAAAGTCTGTGAGCGATGACGAATACTGTTCGTCCCTCCATCAGCTTATCCATACCTGCCTGAACGATTGCCTCCGTTCTCGTGTCGATTGAGGAGGTTGCCTCGTCAAGAATGAGGCAGGGGGGATCTGCAACTGCTGCACGGGCTATTGCGATGAGCTGTCTCTGACCCTGCGAGAGATTTGCTCCGTTGCCTGTAAGCATTGTGTTGTAGCCCTCGGGAAGTCTTGTGATGAAGTCATCGGCACCTGCAAGTGCTGCTGCAGCTATACATTCCTCATCAGTTGCGTCAAGTCTGCCGTATCTGATGTTCTCCATAACAGTACCTGTGAAGAGGTTTGTTTCCTGAAGAACTATACCAAGTGAGCGACGGAGGTCACCCTTCTTGATTTTGTTGATATTGATGCCGTCATACCTGATCTTTCCGTCCTCTATATCGTAGAAACGGTTGATAAGATTTGTAATCGTGGTCTTTCCTGCGCCTGTTGCGCCGACGAATGCGACCTTTTGGCCCGGCTCTGCGTAGACGCTTACATCATAAAGCACCTGCTTGCCCTCGACGTAGGAGAAGTCAACCTCTGTAAGTCTTACGTCTCCCATAAGGGGAGTGTAGGTCAGCGTTCCGTCGCTGTGAGGATGCTTCCAAGCCCATCTGCCTGTACGGGCAGTAGTCTCAACAAGCTGTCCGTTTTCGTCCTCTGTGACGTTTACAAGTGTTACATAGCCATCGTCAGCCTCGGGCTCTTCATCCATAAGAGCGAAGATTCTGCCTGCTCCCGCAAGTCCCATTACTATGGAGTTGAACTGTTGGGAGAGCTGGTTGACGTTACCTGTGAACTGCTTTGTCATATTGAGGAACGGCACAATAATACTGATGCCGAATGCCATACCGGAGATGCTGAAGTTCTTGATGCCTGTGACAAGGAAG
The DNA here is from genome assembly GCA_045543615.1 of Eubacteriales bacterium. Classification (GTDB taxonomy): domain Bacteria; phylum Bacillota; class Clostridia; order Oscillospirales; family CAG-272; genus CAG-390. Next base: position 71,497 of record JAZPXL010000057.1, on the reverse strand, counting down.
ATGCCACCGACTGTTGCGATGATAACATAGAGAATATTGCCGATATTTGCGATTATCGGGCCCATTGTGTTTGCGTATGCGTGCGCACGATAGCTGTCCTCATACAGCTCCTCGTTGATTTTATCAAAATCCTCTATGGTTGCGTCCTCGTGGCAGAAGACCTTAACAACCTTCTGACCGTTCATCATTTCCTGAACATAGCCCTCGGTGTGTCCCATCGCCATCTGTTGACGGATGAAGTATTTTGCACTTCCACCACCGATCTTCTTGGATACAAGAATCATAAAGATAACGCCGACAAAGAGGACGAGTGTCATCCATACGCTGAAGTAGAGCATTATGCAAACAACGAAAACTACGATAGCACCTGCCTGAAGCATAACGGGAATTGCCTGTGAGATGAGCTGACGGAGTGTGTCGATATCGTTGGTGTAGTGGCTCATAATATCACCGTGCTTGTGCGTATCAAAGAATTTGATAGGCAGGCTCTGCATCTTGTCGAACATTGCCTTTCTCATTTTTGAGAGGAAGCCTTGGGTGATATATGCGTTGAGCTGATGGTTGAGAGTGGAGGATGCAAGGGAGAGGAGATAGAACACTCCAAGAAGAACAACAAGTGGGATAATCTGTGCGCTGTATTCTGCCCAGGCTTCTGCACCTGTTGCAATCTCACCGAGCTTTACACGGTTCTGGAATTCCTCAATAATTGCCGTTACTTTCTGAATGAAGAGAGCCGGCATCGTTGCACAGGCTGAGGAGAAGAGAATACAGAACGCTGTAAGTGGAACGAGACGGGGATAGAACGAAACGAGCATTTTAAGCAGACGGCCGAGCGTGGAGAAATTTATCTTTCTCGGTGGAGCTTTCTTGCTTCCTCTCGCCATTCTGTCGTCAGTCATAGGTGTTTGTTTCTTACTCATCACTCTTACCTCCTGTCTGCTGTTCGTATACCTCACGGTAGATCTCGCTTGTTTCGAGAAGCTTTTCGTGTGTGCCAAGTGCGCTGATCTTACCGCCGTCAAGAACAACGATGAGGTCTGCATCCATAACAGAGGAGATACGCTGAGCGATAATTATCTTTGTGGTTTCGGGAATGAATGAACGGAAGCCCTCGCGAATGAGCGCATCTGTGCGAGTATCAACTGCACTCGTTGAGTCATCGAGAATGAGTATTTTGGGCTTTTTGAGAAGTGCTCTTGCAATACAGAGCCTCTGCTTCTGTCCACCTGATACGTTAGTACCACCCTGCTCGATGAAGGTATCATAGCCGTCGGGGAATGACTCGATAAAATCGTGTGCCTGTGCAAGACGGCAAGCCTCGATAAGCTCCTCGTCGGTTGCATTCGGGTTACCCCAACGGAGATTTTCCTTTATAGTACCTGAGAAGAGAAGATTCTTCTGAAGCACCATCGAGACGCTGTCACGAAGTGTGACAAGGTCATAGTCTTTGACGTCAACACCACCGACCTTTACCGTACCAACGGTTGTGTCATACAGACGGGGAATGAGGCTGACGAGCGTTGATTTACTTGAGCCTGTGCCACCGATAACGCCAACTGTCATACCTGACTTGATGTGCAGTGTAATATCGGACAGGGCGTATCTGCCTGCCTTTGCAGAATATTTGAAGCTGACGTCCTCGAAGTCGATTGAGCCATCGGAAACTTCTTTAAGTCCATTTTCAGGACTTTTAAGCGTAGGAACCTCGCCAAGCACCTCGCCTATACGCTTAAAGGACTCGGACGACATTGTAAGCATTACATAAATTGCAGAGAGCATCATAAGTGACATCAGTATCTGCATTCCGTATGTTAGCATAGCAGAAAGCTGACCTACGTCAATAGGTGCGCCTGTGCCTGTGATGATCATATATGATCCTACTGTGAGAACGAAGATCATATTGAAGTTGAGACATATCTGCATAAGAGGGTTGTTGAGCGCAACTATTCGCTCAGCCTTGGTAAAGTCAATTCTGATATCATCGGCAGCAGCACCAAAGCGAGCCTTTTCGTGATCCTCACGGGAAAAGCCCTTAACAACTCTCATACCACGGACGTTTTCTTCAATGGATTCGTTGAGCCTATCGTACTTCTTGAAAACTCTCTTGAATGCAGGCATAGCAAAGCGAGCGATGACAAGAAGACCGATAATCAGCACGGGAATGACTACTACGAAGGTTGTAGCGAGCGCGCCTCCCATTCTGTACGCCATAACAATGGAGAATATGAACATAAGTGGGGAGCGAATGGCTGTACGAATGATCATCATATAAGACATTTGCGCATTGGAAACGTCTGTTGTAAGTCTTGTAACCAGAGAAGCCGTAGAAAATTTGTCAATGTTCTCAAATGAATATGACTGCACCGCACGGAAAAGTGAGCCTCTGAGGTTTTTAGCAAATCCTGCAGATGCCTTAGCGCAGGTGTAGCCTGCAATACCGCCACAGCAAAGCGAGAGGATAGCCATAACTATAAGCAGTCCACCGGTGGATAGGATCTCACTCATCAAAGCTCCGTTTTTGATACTGTTTACAAGGTCGGCGGTAATGAAGGGAATGAATACCTCTATACCGACTTCAGCCATAATGAATGTGAGAGTGATGATCGAGGGAGTCCAATATCCCTTGATGCAAGAAACGAGTTTTTTGAACATTATTCGGTTAAATCTCCTTTCCGTCGAACAAGCGACACTTTCTCATTATAATATAATTTCATACTAAAATAATAGTATACAGAAAAACAGATAATTTGTCAATATACAAATTGACGAAAAATGGTAAGCCTTGAAGAAACAGGGTGTTGTATTTTTAAGCTTAGAGTCAGAATATTTATTATTTGTACATTTTGGTGTTGACATACAGATGAGAAATGTGGTACAATATATTTATATATAAATTACAGCAAACTTAAAATAAAGATTGATTAAGGATAACTGAAATGGCATCTTTTAAGTGTAGCAAATGTCAAAAAGAAATAACCGTGACATCGGGCGACATTGTTGTTTGCCCCCACTGTCACGCACTTGAGAACGTACCTGAGAGCCTGAGAGGCGGCAAGAGTGGAGCACCTGCTCCCACACCACCCCCTGCTCCTGCAAAGCCCGTGGACGACGATCTCGCCAGAGCGTTGGCGTCGGCACTTTCGGGACGCACGTCAAGCGAGTCGAGCACAACACCTGCTCCCACGCCAACACCTCCTCCTGCGCCCACACCTCCTCCTGCGCCTGCACCTGCGCCAACACCTGCACCTGCACCGTCAAGACCGGCAACGCCTCCTCCTGCTCCCAAGCCCTCAACTCCTGCACCCGATCCTGCAGCTGAGGCTGAGAAGAAGAACAAGGCGGCGTATAACAGCGCAGCCTCTGCTATGAAGAAGGCGAAGACTGAGGCCGACTTTCTTGCGGCCGCTGCTATGTTTGCAAAGCTTGGTACATACAAGGACTCTGCAGAACAGGCACAGGCTTGTCGTGACAAGGCAGCTGAGGTTAAGAATGAAGAGATATACAAGAAGGCAAACAGTCTTCTTGCCTCAAAGACGAGTTCAAATATCTCAAAGGCTATCGGCTTGCTTGAGAGCATTGAGGGCTACAAGAACGCTGATGAGCTGTTGCGCTCCTGTCGCATTGAATACGAGCGTGTGCTGAAAGAAGAAGAAGAGGCGGCACGCCAGTCGAAATACGAGGAGGCTTGCGGTATGGCAAGATCCCGTGATATTGAGACTGTAAAGAAAGCAAAAGAAATATTCGAGTCTATGCTTGATTATGAGGATTCTGAGGATAAGCTTGACGAATGCGACCACAGAATTCACTATCTCAAGGTTGTTGCTATGCGTGAGATCGAGGACGCAAAGGACAAGAAGAGAAGAAAAGCAAAGATTATTATCTCAATTATCGCTGCTATCCTTGCAATTATTATCATCCCGATGGTATTTGATGGACTTGACTTTGATTTTGGCGCAATTATCGGTGGAAACACTCCTGAAGGTGAGGTTCGCTTTGAATATGATGATCGCAGCGAAGGACTTTATATCACAGGCGTAAAGAATGATGATATCAAGGATCTGACAATCCCGGCGTTTATTAATGATAATAAGGTCTACGGTATTGACGACTATGCTTTCAAAGATTCAAACATCCAAAGCCTAACAATTGAGTTTGGTGTTTCGAGAATAGGTATGAATGCTTTTGCGAACTGTGGGAATCTAAACTCAGTATCCATTCCCGAGTCGGTAACTGAGATAGGCTTTGCTGCTTTCGAGAATTGTTCAAATCTGCTTGAGCTTACAATTCCATTTGTCGGAACAAATGGCTACGGTCACTTTGGCGAAATCTTCGGAACATCTTCCATAGAAGAGCACGCATACGCTGTTCCTTATTCTCTCGACAAGGTACGCCTGACGGGTGGATCTCTCAAAACCAATGATTTTGCAAATTGCGACGGACTTATTAATGTCATTATTGACAGAGACGTTGATATGGATCAGTCCCGTGGAGCGTTTGTTGGTTGTTATTCAATTGAGACATTTGAGTTCCCGGCAACACACTATGCAGAAAAGTTCGGTGAGTTCTTCTATGACAATAATGCTTACTACCCATCCAACGGTGGAGAAATTGAGTACAACGCAAATGTTCCGTCCTCGCTTAAGTATGTAATTGTCAACACAGGAGCTATTCAGGAGTATTACTTCAAGAATTGCCAGGATATCCAGGAAATCGAAGCAACTGACAATGTTGTTGCGATTGCGAAGGGTGCGTTCTATGGATGCAACTCTCTGAATAGATTGTCAATTCCCTTTATTGTTAATTCGTCCGTTGACGATTACTCTTTCCTTGGATATATGTTCGGTGATAGTGCTCCCACAGTGAATACGAATGTGCCTAATTCGCTTAAGATCGTAAACATTACAAACGCAAGTGAGCTTGGCAGAAACTCATTCTTCGGATGTGCTTATATCAATCAAATTTCGATTTCCAATAAGACAACTTACATTGACGGTGGAGCATTCTACGGTGCAGATTCGCTTGTTACTCTCGAAATTCCGTTTACGGGAGACGGCAACAGCGACTTCCACCTTTCGTACTCCTTCACCCCTTGGGGTCAAAGCGTCAGCGTTGATTATATTCCCGAGAGCTTGGTTGAGGTCAAACTCAATAGTGGAAACAGCGTTGCAAGCGATGCTTTCCGTGATTGCTTGCATATTCAGACTATCGTGCTTCCTGATGGTATAACATCCATCTCGACCGGTGCTTTTGCTTGGTGCGAGAGCCTTTCAAGCATTAACTTTCCCCAGTCTCTTGAGGATATCGGTGCAGTTGCATTCTGGGGTTGCAGTGCTCTTGAAAAGCTCGATTTGCCTGCAAATATCAATAGCATTGGCGAGAGTGCGTTTGCTGATTGCTTCAACATTACCGAAATTTATCTCCCTGAATACCTGAGCTATGTTGGAATGGGAGCGTTCAGAAACTGTACCTCTCTCAGTGGCGTTGAGATGTACGGCAATATTACCGAGATTGCATCAGAGGCATTCTACGGTTGCGAGAATCTGTACAGAATTCTGTTCAATGGTAAGGGCTATCAATGGAACGAGATAGCTTTCGGCAGCGATTGGAACTCGGGCTGTCCTAATATTGGGGTTGAGTGCGAGGACACATCCTTTTCAGCTTAAATTTTAATCCAACTGAAAAAACCGACCTCCCTTGTGGGAGGTCGGTTTTGTGTTTTTTAATTAAAGAGCGTGGAGAGAACGCCACTCTGCAGCCTTGGGTGCAGACATTCTGGTGATATTCTCTGTGGGATGGATGCTGTCAGCACCACCGTTTACATAAAGGAAGAACTTTCCGTCAGGTGTTGTGTAGAGGGTTTCCTCATAACCGTCGCTGTCGCCAAGCTGTCCTACTGTATATTTTGCAACAAGCGTTGCGTTTTCTGTGTCGTACTCGACTCTGCAAATTGTCTTTTTCATTTTGACTCCTATTATTTTTTGTTTTTTTATATTATACACTAAAACTGAGGCTTTTTCAATAGGGAAGTGATGTAAATTTTTCGACAAAAAGATATTTCAATATGTTTCTCTCTCAAACTGCTTCCACGGAATATCAATCCCCGTTTCGTTTTCGAGAAGTCTTCCTATGTGGTGGAGAAGAGGAAGCTCGCCCTGTGCAATAACACCCCGTTTTTCAAGTTCTATTGCGGCCTCAACGGTTCTTGCGGCGATGGCTATGGATTCAAGGGTTACGCCCTTGAGCGTATCAAGCGCATCGGAAAAGCTCATACCCATACCAAGAAGTGTGCCAATGCGACGTGTTCTGCCACCAAAGACGGTCACGTAGAGATCACCTGCTCCAAGCTCGATATTATCCTCTCCACCCTCGCAGATAGAGAGAAGCTTTTTCATTTCACGAACTGATTGTCCGAATAGAGCTGCCTGCGAGTTGTAATGCTCAAACTCACGACCCTCACGGGCGTAAGACATACCGATGGCGAGCGAAACGCCGAGAGCGTAGGCATTTTTGAGCGCAACAGCGCATTCAACACCTCTGACATCTGTTGAAAGGCTTATATGGTAATACGGAGCTTCAAAAAGCTCACGGATTTCTCTGAGAAGCTCGATCTTTCGTCCACAGAAGGTTACCGAGGACGGGTCGAGATCTGCAAGCTCATAGCTTGTGCAAGGGCCACCAACTGCGCAGAAGTCGATATTTTTCTTGCCGCAAGCGGCTGCAACCTCTTCCATTCTCTCAGGATAAGAGATGAGCTTGCCCTCGCCTATGTGGATCATACCCTTGGTGATGGAGAGTACGGGAACGCCGTCGGGGAGGCGGGGAATGATATAGTCGAGATACCAATCAAGACCAAAGCTTGATACTCCACAAATAGTGAGATCAACGCCCTCCAAGGCTGTGTCAAGCTCGTCTATTGTGTAAAACTCAGTCCCATCGGGAATTTTTCGCTTCAGCGTTAGGTGCTCTCCCGTCTCTCTTGCGTGCTTGATTATCTCTGTGTCAAGTGGGGAGCCGACAAAGCGCACCTTACAGCCGTTGTGTGATGCAGGCCAGGTGATTGCTGATCCCATCATACCACAGCCTATGACAGTAATTATTGGATGCATTGATTTGTTTTTCATCTTGTTTACCTCTATTTAAAAATTATATGAAATTCAAATTTCCCAAAAACGCACTTTCGAACTCGACAAGCTCGGCAAGTCTTACGGTGGACGATACTCCGGCAAGCCTGTTTGCTCTATCAATGCCGTCATTGGTAAGCAGAGCAACAGCACCACCATCAAGCGAGCTATTGCCAATGGGGACGATGCGAGAGCTTTTTGGCAGAGCACCGACAGATACAAGCGCATCTATGGTTGCAGACGAACCAAATGCACCTGAAAGGAAGATAACGCTTGGATATCTTTTACCACAAACAAGATCTATTGCCGTGCGAATTGCTGCTTTTGCAAGCATAAAGCTATTTATGTCGGACTTGGATATATATACGTTGCCACAGATATAAAACCTTGAGTTACGAATGCGAGGTGCAAGCGAGCTTGGCATCTCGCTTTTGTCACAAAAGCTTCCGTCTTTGCGAATGATACCTGACGAGAAAAGCAGGGCTATGGCATCGACAACGCCACTTCCGCAAATACCGACAGGTGCGCCACCTCCAACAGTTGAGAACGAAATGTCGTTGCCCTCACGCCATACGTGGTCGATAGCACCATTTATATGAGCCATTCCACATTCAAGACCTCCACCCTCAAATGCAGGGCCTGCGGCGGCAGAGGCTGTTTTGATCTCGCCATCCGACAGATAGGCAAGCTCTCCGTTAGTTCCGATATCGCAAAGAAGAACGCTATCACCTCTACGATCAAAGTCAAGAGAGAGCATACCGCTTACAATGTCACCACCTACAAATGCAGAGACTGGTGGGATTACCAACACCTTGCAAAGGCTATCGAGCGAGAGATGATTTGGGGATAGAGCCTTGTGTGTATTGTCTACTGTCGGGAGTGGATGGACGCCAAGTGGAGTTACATCTTTGCCGAGCAGAAAATACTGCATAACCGTGTTGGCAGAAATTATGACACGGACGGGTGAGACGCCTGCGCAAACCGATACAATCAGTTGGGAGAGCGAAGAGAGCAGAGAGGATCGCATAGACAGAAAGTGATCGCCTGCCGCGCCAATCCTCGAAATAACGTCAGCACCAAATGCACCTCCGGGGTTTTTCTCTGAAGCTTCAAAGATAACAGAGCCGTCCGTCATATCATAGGAGCGTGCTACAAGCGTTGTGGTTCCAACGTCGACCACAACACCAAGAACAGCACTTGAAGTGTTTTTGCCCGTTGCAGAGCGTATAGCTCTTGTGAAAGATTGCGAGGTGAGTGGGGCGATCTCTATATCGGTGAGGATGCTTGCGTGACAGGCGCGCACAGTTCCGTCGACAACCTCGTCACCCGATACTTTGCCACGGAGCAATCGTACACGGCATTTACCACAGCTTTTGTTTGAGCAGGTGGATATTTCAATTTGATTTCTAAGAAGCAGAGAAAGCAGGTTCTCGCCCTCGTGCGCAGAGAGGCGCGAGAGGCTGTTGTTGATAGAAAGGGTAACTGTAAGCATCCCACACCTCCACAGATTTATAAGACAATTATACATCAAGCGAGAGTTAATGTCAACGCTCTTAGGATATATATTTTATATTAAAAAATTCATCGGACACTTGCCAAGTTGAGTTTAATATGATATAATATAGAAAAATAAGTGGAGGACAAAGGATAAATGGAAGCAATATATGAATTTGATTATTCAATACTGAACTTCATAAACGATCACCTCAGATGCGCATTCCTCGATGTCTTTTTCCCGATAGTCACTTTCCTTGCAAATGGTGGCTGGTTCTGGATAGCTCTGGCAGTAATCTTTCTGTGCTTTAAGAAAACGAGAAAGATGGGTATTTGTATGGGAGTATCGCTTCTTTTTGGTGCGCTTGTAGTAAATGTTACGCTGAAACCACTTGTGGCGAGAATCAGACCTTACGATTTTTGTGACCCCAACAACCCCGAAAGACTCAATCAGTATTTCTATCTTGCAAAAGAAGGGCTTGAGCTGCTTATCGAAAAGCAACACGATTATTCCTTCCCCTCAGGTCACACGCTTGCGTCATTTGAGGGAGCTATGGCGATATTTATGTACAGACGCAAATGGGGCATCCCTGCCCTTGTGCTTGCAGCTTTGATTGCGTTCTCAAGACTCTATCTCTATGTTCATTACCCAAGCGACGTTATAGTTTCACTCTTCCTTGGAATAGGAATTGCCATCGGAGCATACTTCCTTGTCAACTTCGTGTGGAAGAAGATTGAAGCAAAGATAGAAGCAAAGAAAACTGTCACAGTTGAGGCAAAGGAAGAAGTCACTGCCTCTGAGGAGTAATATTGACAGCCTTGAATTAATACATATACCCCCACCACTCTGAATAAACGGCGTGGTGGGGTAAGCATTGAGAAGATTATAAATGCACTCTTGACAATTGTAGCGTTATGTGATACAATAATGCAGGTATATTTGCACCTGTGTGCGTAAACATTCCACCACAGGTGTCAAGGATTTCTTTCTTTGAAAGCGAATATACAATAGTTATAATATATTAATATAGTTTGTTTTGCACCTGTGTGCGGAAACAATTCCACCACAGGTGTCAAGGATTTCTTTCTTTGAAAGCGAATATACAATAGTTATAATATATTAATATAGTTTGTTTTGCACCTGTGGCGGAATTGGCAGACGCGCAAGATTTAGGATCTTGTGTTAATTCGTGCAGGTTCGACCCCTGTCAGGTGCACCAAAGTCCTTATGGATGGCTCTTGCCATCCATAAGGACTTTATTGTATATAGCTATGGGGGAGAAGCTCTCTGTGTTGCAAAGCAACACAGAATATTTGCGTACTATCGCTTAGTTTTTGTTTCGCACAAATAAAGTACGCAAATTTAGGTTCAGACCCCTGTCAGGTGCACCAAAGTCCTTATGGATGGCTCTTGCCATCCATAAGGACTTTATTGTATTAGCTATGGGCGAGAAGCTCTCTGTGTTGCAAAGCAACACAGAATATTTGCGTACTATCGCTTAGTTTTGGTTTCGCACAAATAATGTACGCAAATTTAGGTTCAAAGACCCCTGTCAGGTGCACCAAAACCAAAGGGATGGCTTTCGCCATCCCTTTGGTTTTTTATTTAAGTTATAATGCTGTTTTTTAATCTCTCTACGCCTATCAGTTGAACTTTATTGTTGCATCTGTAAGATGGTCATTGCCTGTGGTCTTGTTTATTGCTTGCCACTCTTCAGCGTTTCCGTTGAAGATGACGTTTGTTAGAGCCTTGCAACCACCGAAAGCAGAGCTTCCGATTTCACTCAGAGCTACGTTGAGAGTTACGCTTGCAAGCTTTGGGCAGTTGTAGAATGCACAGCTGTCAATAGTCTTGACCGACTTTCCGATTATGACTGTCTCGAGCTTGCTGCAAGAGAGAAGTGCGCTGTCTCCTATAAATTCAACGCCGTCCCCTGTGTTGAAGCTTGTAAGACCCTGACACTTATAGAATGCGCCCTCACCAATGCTCTTTACGTGATCACCTATGCTTACGCTCTCAATAAAGCTTGCGTATACAAATGCGTTTTGCTTGATCTCGGTGATGTCCTCGGGAATTGTGAGGTTTACAAGCTTCTCTCCGCCTACATAAAGCTCACGGCCTGTGGAGATGGGGTTGCTTGTAATCGTTGGGAAGTCGAAACCAAGCCAGGTTTTGAGGCTATCAACCTCTATGGTTTTGAGATAATTACAGTTTGCAAATACCATCTCACCAAAGCTCTTGATGGTGGAGGAGAGAGTAACCTTTGTGAGTGCTTGAATATTGCTGAATGCGCCCTCACCGATGCTCTCAAGTCCTTCGTTGAGCACTACTGTTTTGAGTGCAGTATTTGTAAATGCGTTCTTGCCTATGGACTTGATATTCTTGCCAAAGGTGACGTTTGCGAGAGATGCACAGCCCTTGAATGCGCCCTCGCCGATGCTCTCAAGTCCTTCGTTGAGCACTACTGTTTTGAGTACAGTATTTGTAAATGCGTTCTTGCCTATGGACTTGACATTCTTGCCAAAGGTGACGCTTCCGAGAGATGTACAGCCCTTGAATGCGCCCTCGCCTATCACCTCAACTCCATTGCCGATAATAACTGTTTTGAGTTTCTTGCAATTCTCAAATGCACCGTCTTCAATAACCTTTACGCTGTCGGGAATTGTGATGCTCACAAGTCCGTTCCAGCCACGGAAGATATTTCCTGTTATTCTTTCGATACCTTCGGGAAGGACAACCTCATCTATAAGCTTGCCGTTAATATACAGCTCATTAATTGTGCCAAGTATCGGATAAGCCGCATCGATCTGACAAAGATCCAAGAAGTCATTTGCATAAACGATGTGACGGCTTGCGCCCGTCGCCAGAGCCTTTGTACCAATTGACTCAATGTTTACGCCAAGATGGATACTTTCTGCCGATGTGCAGTGCGAGAATGCATACTTGCCGATGGTTCTGATGCTGTCGGAAAGTACGATTTTTTCAATAGAAGTGCAATTAGCAAATGCATATGCGCCGATATTCTCGATGGACTTTGAATAATTGATCTCCTTCAGAGCAGTGCAATTATAGAAGCAGTAGTTACTGATCTTGCTCAAGCCCTCGCCAAAAGTTACCTTGCGAAGGTTTTTGCAATCTGAAAATGCGTATCCACCCACAGATCTTACAGAATTGGGAATCGTTATTTCCGAGAGGGAGGTGCAGCCGTCAAACGCATAACCTCCGATTGACTCAAGTGAATCTGAAAGCTTTATGCTTTGAATTGCGGAGCAGCCGTCAAACGCATAGTTGCCGATGTGCTTGAGGTTTTCGCTCGTAAGACTCAAGCTTGTAAGAGACTTACAGTTGGCGAACGCATAGTCTCCAATTTCGCTGACGGCGGAGAGATCGACATACCCAAGTGATCGGCATTCGCTTGCGAAGTTTTTCGGAATTTGCTTTACGTTTTTGCCAAGGCTGATGCTTTGAAGACTTGCGCAGTCGGAAAAAGCATTTTCGCCTATATATACCACGTTTTCGGGTATATCGATACTAAATAGCAAGGCGCAACCACTGAATGCGTTGTTTCCGATATGAGTTATGGTATCGGGAAGCACTACCGTACTTACCTTGTTGCCCGAGAACATAAAAGCCGGGATAACAGTAACGCCATCGTTTATTTGTACCGAGATTATATTTGAGCCACTGAATGCACCGGGGATGAGAATTTTTGTGTCCTCGTGCAGAACAATGCGTGATAAATAGTTGTTTTGCGAGACGTCCACCAGACAGTAGTAGGGGTTATCCTTTGTGCCAAGGTAATCGCAGCCTTTGTAAGAGGTAAAGGTTATGCCTGAGTATAGGAATGCGTTTGGGCCTATGCTCGATATTCCGTCGGGAAGTGTCAGGCTCTCAAGAGAAACACAGGACGCAAATGCATATTCGCCGATAGATTTAACGCCACTTCCAAGAGTTACGGTATTCAGTTCACGACACTCGCTAAATGCGTGGCTTCCTATGCTTTGCACCTTGTCGCCTATGGAAATGCTTGTGAGCTTGAGGCAATAACTGAAAGCGTAATCGCCGATTTTTTCTACATTTTTGCCGAGTGTTATGTTCTCAAGCTTTGTAAGGCACTCAAAAGCATAATCTCCGATAAATCTGACGCTGTCGGGAATTGTGATATGAGTTATATTTTCGTGGAATGACAATGCATTGTTTGCAATTACTTCTGTTCTGTCCGAAATTGTGAGCGTCTCGGCTTCATTATCCATAAACGAAAGGAGAACTCTGTATGGGTTTTCACTGTCTCCGAAATATACGCAGTTGTCAACTATTGTGATAAACGGATGCGTCTTATTTATGCCGTTTTTTTGATAATTTGTGAGGTCTTCGGGGACATTGAGCTTTTCGAGATTGACAAACTTATACACATCGAAAGAAATTACCGGAGACGTGATGCTCTTGATCTGCTCGTAATTGTTGGTTGTAATCGAAACCTTCGTTACGGGCAGTCCACGGTAGGTGGAGGGGAAAACTAAATTCTCGGGCAGATTGTCGCCACTTGCAGTTACTTGGTAGCCGGTTTTGCCGTATTCGAGTTTAAAAGAGAAGTAGTCGGGAAAAATTTCCTCGCCACAGCCCTCGCACTTGCCACTCTCGGTGGTGTGCTCCTTTTGGGCTATTGCCTTTCTTTCAACTCTTCCACATTCGCAAGAGCGTTCTTGTCTGCCCTCACCCTCGCAGGTGGCAGAGATTGTTTCGGTCCAATTGCTAAAGCTATGGACGTGAGATGGAGTGGTTGGTGTGGGTGGAGTGGTGGGCGCAGATGTAGTTTCGTCTGCGTCAGTTGTGTTGTCGCCGCCCCCCAGCTCTTCGCTTGTCACGTCGGCGACTGTTGTGTCGTCGGGGTCTTTGGTGGGTGTGTTGTTGCCGTCGCACGCCGCAATGATAAGCGAGCATACAAGCAGAACAATTGTAAGTGCAAGTGTGAGCTTTAGAGATTTCTTCATAATCCTGCCTCCTTTAAGTATTTTTGTTCGGATAGGTATTTACAAGCAGTTGCGCAACCCGTGGGTGCGAGTGTGCTTTGTGATTAGATTATTGCCTGATCTAACCATCTTTATTTTATCATTTTAAAATATTGAAATCAATAACAAATCGTGTACATAGTGTTATAATTAGTTAAGAATTTTTGCATATTTTTTATTAAATTTGACGGCTTTTGTTTTAATGAACAAACTGTTATGAAAATCAAAATCAATTGAAAATGAAAAATGTAATTCTTGTATCGTCTTAGTTGCGAAAAAAGTACAAAAGCTGTTTTTTGTGGAAAGTGATTGACTTTGAGTTTGTTGTTTGATATAATATTATATTATATTCCAATATAAGCAAAAATGAACGGAGGTGGCCTTTTATGATGATTGATGTTACGGCAAAGGTTTTGCCGGGTGCTGATGGTGGATGCAAGAATAAAGAGGAGGCTGCCGTTTGTTTGAGGCAATACTGTGAAATGGGTATCGGTGCAGTTGTTGCCACTCCGTACTACACACCGTCAAGGACTACGATATCAAGGTTTGCTACGGCAAGACGGCGTGCAGTTGGCGATTTTGCTTCCATATATAATAAAGATATGCCAAAGGTTTATATGGGTGCTGAGGTTCTTGTTGACGAGAGGCTCAATACTATGCCCGATATTTATCGGCTTGCCGTTGACGGAACGAGGCTTATTATTGCAGATATGCCACAGACTGAGTGGGATTCTTACCTCATTGACGTTCTAAGTGGACTTGTGAGTAGTGATTTTGATGTTTTGATTGCGCATCTCAACCGTCATCCAATTGAATATGCTGAGTCATTGTTTGCGCTGGGCTTTGTCGGTCAGCTTGACATTTCGGCGTTCTCGGGATTTGGTGGAATTAAGAACAAAAAGCGTTATCTGAATTGGATCGACAACGGATATATTGTTTCCCTTGGTGATGCGCTTGGTGGTGAATGTGATAAACCACCTGAGAGGCTTTGGAGAGTGCTTGACATACTTGGCGATGACAGAACCCAAATGCTTGCGGAAAAAACTGCCAAGAGGCTTGCAGGTGCAAGGCCGTATCCGAGATTTATTGAGTCTATTTAAATATGGAAAATATTATATGTACATAAATTTGGAGGAATTCTGAATGAACTGCGAAATTATTACCAGCGTATACACAAGAGTAAAAGAGAATATTGCAAAGGTCATCGTCGGCAAGGACAGCACAATTGATATGATTTGTGTTTCAATGCTCTGTGGTGGACACGTGCTTCTTGAGGATGTTCCCGGAACGGGAAAGACAATGCTTATCAAGTCTCTGGCTGCAAGTGTTGGATGCGACTTCAAGCGTATTCAGTTTACACCCGACCTTCTCCCCTCGGACATTACAGGTGTCAACTTCTTCAATATGAAGAGCTCCGAATTTGAATTTGTTCGTGGCCCTGTATTTACAAATATTCTTCTTGCCGATGAGATCAACCGTGCAACTCCAAAAACTCAGTCGGGACTTCTTGAGTGTATGGAAGAGAAGCAGGCTACCATTGACGGCAAGACCTATCCTCTTGCCACTCCCTTTATGGTAATTGCGACACAGAACCCTGTTGAAACACTTGGTACATTCCCTCTTCCTGAGGCTCAGCTTGACCGTTTTCTTATGAAGGGCAAGATGGAATATCCCTCTCACTCGGAAAGTGTTGGTATTCTTGCTCGCTTTGATAAGTCAAGCCCCCTTGAGAGCCTTGAGGCTGTTGTCACAGCCGAGGAGCTGATCGAGGCTATCGCGCTTCTCCCTGAGATTTACATTTGCCCTGAGCTTATGGATTACATCTCTTCGATAGTTGAGGCAACACGCACATATCCCGGCGTTCTTCTTGGTGTCAGCCCCAGAGGTGCGCTTGCGCTTATGAAGGCGGCAAAGGGTTATGCTGCTATCAGTGGTCGTTCTTATGTTCTTCCTGATGATATTCAGCGTGCAGCACATCCCGTTCTTGACCACAGAATTATGCTTGAATCTGCTGCAAGAATTCGCCGTGGTGCGCTTGAGAAGGTAATTGAGGATATTCTCAAATCTACCAGAGTGCCTACCGAGGCTGTATTTGCCGGAGTATAATCACCTATGGATATTTTTTCGTTTCTCGAAAATATTGGTACGGCGATAGTTGAGGGAATAGCGACATTTTTGTATTCACCTGCATTTCCATATGTTTTTTGGACGGTGCTCGGGCTTTTGGCGTTATTTATATTGTGGAAGATTTATATTGCAATTCGTGATCGCAATCTGCCTAATATCACCTATACCCGTGAATTTACTGAAAGTGGTGTTTATGCAGGGGATGAGGTGGAGCTTATCGAAACGGTGTGCAATCGTGGATTTTTCCCAATCCTCGGAATTGACATCGAGGCGTACCTATACAATGAGCTGAGGCTTACGGAGTTTGAGCCACCGAAGAAGGACGGAATGCAATATTTCGTATCTCGCTTCAACCTCTGGCCATATATGCGCATACGACGCCGTCACAAGCTCATCTGCCTCAAGCGTGGGCATTACAAGCTGCAGACAGCTATAATTCAAAAGCGAGTTGGCGAGGTGGTGTTTGATTGCCCGGCTGAGATATATGTATATCCCCGTCCACTCGACATTGAGCCGATGATACCACCTGTCAGTATGAGTGTGGGCGAGGAGAGGGCGTTGCGCCAGCTCTTTGCAGATCCCTTTACTGTTTCAGGCGTGCGTGACTATCGCTTTGGAGATACCGTCTCGCAAATAAACTTCAAGGTTAGCGCAAGAACCTATATGACGGCAGGCAGTAGTGGCTCACCACTCAAGGTCAATGACCGTGAGTTTTGCGCAGGTCGCAGATTTGCAATTTTTATTGACTATCATCTTGAGCGTGATTCGGGAATTGACACTCCGGAGTATGAAAGAAGAACTGACCTTGCGCTGTCATATTCAGCGCACCTGATTCGTAAGGCGATATATGGCGGATACAGCGTCGGTTTCTTCTCAAACTGCAAAAAGCCCGACGGTAGTATGACGCAGAGCTATCCTATTGAGGGTGGAGAGGCGCATATGATCGACATTTTCAAGGGTATGGCAGAGATGAGAGCTGCTGACGGTGGCTCTTTCCCTGCGTTGCTTGACGATATGCTTGCCTCGGGTGAGAATAATACCGAAATGCTGATGTTTATTCTCTGTCCAAGTGGCGAGATTGACGCTCGTATAAACGAGCTTGAGCGCAGAGGAAACGGCGTTAGAGTTGTCCTTCTCGGTGAGTTTGACCGAGAGGACGAAGAACATTTCTAAAGGAGGGAGAATATGAAAAAGATAAAAAAGGCTTTTTCGTATATTGCAAGCTCACGTGGCTTCTCTCCCGTGAGAATTGCGCTTTCTGCGTTCTACGTATTCTGCACCCTTTACGGTGCGCTTCTGTTTACCGATTCAATTGGAAATTACACGCTTCAGATTATTGCAATAGTCCTCTTTGGAGGTGGCGCAGTTCTTACTGTCAGATCCTTCAAGCGTCTTTTCGACAGGGAGAGCCGAGAGAAGATAGCCAAGGCATCGGCCCGTGTTGCGTCAGCGGTGTCAAAATTTTTCTCCAAGGTATTTGGTGTTGTTGCAAAGAAGCTGGGAATTGAGAAAAAGAGAGCTCGTGGCGAGGACGTGCGGGATTTTATTTTCCGTGAGCGTGGAGAACGTCGCCGTCGCTTTGGCAGGGCCAAGAATCCTCATTCATTTCAAAGCGAGGACAACAGCATTCGTGTCAGATACATATTTACCGAGTATATGTTTGGCAGAATCAGAGGTGGGTACAGAATGCTTCCCAGACAAACTCCGTCAAAGATGAGAAGGGAGCTTGCGGGGGATGAGGTTGAGCGTTTGCTCTTTGATACATATGAAGTTGCTCGTTATTCGGGAGGTCGTGAGGTCATCGAAAACGAGACGGTCGAGGAGCTTGAGGTCATCGTCGACAAAAGAAAGAAAAAGAAAAAAGCCAGACAGCAATAAAGCTGAAAAAACCGACGAGCGCACTCGTCGGTTTTCTTTTTTGAAAGGTATTATTTGTACAGCTTATATTTGAGTCTCAGATTGTCAGCAATCATAGCGATGAACTCGCTGTTTGTGGGCTTTCCACGGTCATTTTGTATCGTGTAGCCGAAATAAGAATTGAGAGTTTCAACATCTCCTCTGTCCCACGCAACCTCAATGGCGTGGCGAATTGCTCTCTCGACTCTTGATGTTGTTGTCTGATACTTCTTTGCAACGGTTGGGTAGAGCACCTTAGTGACAGAATTTATTACATCGCTGTCTTTGACAGTAAGTAAAATTGCTGTACGCAGATACTGGTATCCCTTGATATGAGCAGGAACGCCTATCTGGTGAATTATCTTTGTAACCTGTGTTTCAATATCGGGTGTTCTTGAAACCTCACGGCTTCTCTCCGAGCAGATCTCGCCGAGATGCTCGCAAAGTGAACGAAGATCTATGGGTTTAAGTAGACAAAGTGATGCGCCGGAATTCATAGCCTCAATGAAAAGCTGTTGATTGGATACCGGAGAGGTCACTATAAACGATGGCAGAGTAGCTCCACTTGAATCAATCAAGCGACTTTGACGGAGTACAGATATTCCGTCAAGCTTTGAGAGCCATACGTCAATAATGGCAATATCATATCCTCCCATTGAAATCTTTGATAGTGCCTCCTCGCCGTCGGCGGCTTCTTCAACTCTTGTAAAACCTGCTCTTCTCAGGCCATCGCCAAGTGAGCGACGCTCCGTCGCATTTTCGTCTGCTATAAGAATCCTCTTGTTTTGTTCCATTAATTTTATTTCCTCCGTTTTGGCTTTTTATGACAATATTATTTTACCATAAATTACCAATTATTACAAGAGGAAATGCCAAAAAAGGTTGCACAAAAATATATCTGTATCTTTGTGTAGAATTACCACTAATTACCAAATAAAACGCAAAATGTTGTGTTTTAAATCGATTTATGACGGAAGATGTAGTCTTTTTGAAGAAAAGACGACAAGGGGTAGTTTAGTTATGGGAGCAAGGATGGTCGAAAAAACCCTTGAGATTTACAGAATATCTGCCGTCCTGATCTTTTCTGAAGCCTATTGCGCCGACAAGCACCTCGTCACGCACGGGTGCGCAGAAAAATCCACGCTCGCCGCCACAGATTTCGATAAATGAAAGTGTAGCTCGTCCCATTACAAAGAGGGGCTGGAAGATATCGTTGCCATCAATTGCGTCAAGTGAATGAATTTCGCCACCCTCGCTCGTCAGCTTGAACTGGCAGACTCCGATGAGTTTTTCATCCACATAAGCTGCGTATGCGAGCATTTCGGGGAGAAAGGGGGCAGAGCAATACAGGCACGCCGCCTCTTGTTCTTCTTTTGTTTGTAGAGGTAGAACCTTAAGCATTATTATTCCTCGTCTATTTCTATGTCTTCGTATTCAAGTATTTTAGGTGGTGCGCTCTTGGCAAGACGGCGCAGAGTAGCCACCTCATCGTCACGGAGAATGCGATATTGCGACGGTGCAATACCACAGAGGGAAAGCGGGCCTATACGAGTACGACGCAGACGGCTGACCTCAAGTCCTGCCATCTCGCACATCTTGCGTATCTGTCGGTTACGTCCCTCATAAATGATGATGTCAAATCTGCCTCCGTCGGCATTCTTGTCAACTATGCTGACAGTTGCAGGTGTAATTTTGTATCCGTCAATAACTAGTGGAGAAGTAAGAATTTCCACAGCTCTCTCGTCAAGCTTGCCCTTGACACTTACACGGTATTCCTTTGGTATATGATATTTCGGGTGCATCATCAGGTTTGCAAACGCACCGTCATCGGTCATAAGCAGGAGTCCCTCTGATTGCATATCGAGTCTGCCGACAGGGTAGAGTCTGCGACCGAGGTCATCCACAAGCTCGGTTACATTCTTGCGTCCCTTTTCGTCACTTGTAGTGCAGACATATCCACGGGGCTTGTGGAGAGCAACAACAAATTTGCGCTCCTTTGCCTTAGGATATATTCCTCGACCGTTCCACACGACACGGTCACGGCCAACCTCTACCTTATCGCCGACCTTAGCAACAACGCCGTTGATTTTGACGTGTCCGGCCTCAATCTCTCGCTCTGCAGCTCTTCTTGAAAGCACGCCACAGTCGGTAAAATATTTTTGAAGTCTGATTTTTTCCATTTAATACTGTCCTTCGTTTTAGAGCTTATCCCCAAAACCTGTTTTTTGCTCTCCTTGCGGCAGAGTACGCCACAACGAGCTTTTCCTCAGCAATAATAGTGTCTCCAATCGTCCACCTTACCGTGCCAACGCAATTTCCTCGCTTTTGTGGGGCAAAGAGAAGTCTCTCGCTTTCAATTGAGCATTCGATACCGTCCGTGCCTACGGGCAGAGTAACCCAGACGGGAGATAAAAGTGCTGTTCTCAGGGTAGATTGTATCGACCCGGAAAGCTTGATCGATGGAAGCGTGAGCTTTGGTGAAAGAATATTCTCACCGTCTCCAAGGCAGACACGGCGAAAATTCGCAAAGCCTGCGTCAAGCAGAGCTGTGTGATCACGCCAATCGTTGTGAGCAGATAGTGTAACGGCTATGAGAACAAGACCGTCACGCTCTGCGGCAGAAACGAGACAGCGACCACTGCTTTGTGTATATCCCGTTTTCATTCCGAGACATCCATCGTAAGAATTCAACAAACGGTTGTGATTGATTAGATGACGGGATGTGCCGTCCCTACCACTCACCGTTGCTCTGTAAGTAGAAAATATTTGCCTGATCTTTTCGTTTCCGAGAGCCTTTGATGCGATAATGCCAAGCTCATACGCCGTAGTATAATGACCATCCTCGTCAAGTCCGTGTGGGTTTTTAAACTGAGTGTCGGAAAGACCTAACTGCCGTGCCTTCTCATTCATAAGCTTTGCAAAGTCACTCACGCTTCCCGACACGGCATAGGCAATTGCCACAGCCGCATCGTTTGCAGATTGGAGCAAAAGGCAGTAGAGAAGCTCCTCAAGCGTAAGCACCTCGCCCTCGGCAAGATATACGGATGAGCCCTCAACGCCCACGGCTTCCTTTGGAATTACCACCTTTGTGGAGAGTGGCAGACTTTCAGCTGCCACAAGTGCCGTCATTATCTTCGTTGTGCTGGCCATTGGCCGTCTTTGGTGGGCATTTTGCTCCCAAAGTATGCGACCACCACCTTCACTTGCGTCAATAAGCACGGCCGATTCTGCCGATGTGGAGATGTCAAGCTTTACTGTGGGCAGGTAGGTTTCTGCTGAAGTTGCCTCCATTAAGTCCTTGGGATTTGTCCCACAGGACTGAAAAAGAAGCAGAAAGACGAGCAAAAAAGCAAATATTTTTTCTCTTGATTTCATATGCCACCTCAAAAACAGCTTTTACGCTATTATACTCAGCGGCGAGGTGATATATGACTTGCGTCAGACGGTCAGGTTATCCGTGGGAGCGTCGGTTGCTTCCTTTGCGGGAGCTGCGTCATCGTCCTTAACGAATATAGACTTGATCTTTGCGATGAGATCGGGCGTACGCTCAACAACGTCAGCGATCTGCTCAATTGTGCCACTCTTCTGATCCATTCCAACATTGATCATCTCAACTCGTCCTTCGGGAGAAACAACGAGGAAGCCTACGGGAGTGACGGAAAGACCTGTTCCTCCGCCGCCACCGAAGTTTTGAAGACGTGCACGAACAGCCTCTTCGCTCTTTCCTGCGTAGTCAAGTCCACCCGACGCAAAGCCGAGTGCTATCTTGGATACGGGGATGATTACTGTACCTTGGGGTGTATTGATGGGATCACCTATAACGGTGTTAGCATCTACCATTGAACGAATATTGTCAAGAGATGCTGCAATGATTTCCTGGAGCTTGTTTTCGTTTGCCATAACATTAGTTCCTTTCATATTTCAAATATGGAAAATTTTTTAAATTTTTATTGTCTTATAAATGCTTAATAAGTCCAAAGCCTGTGCGAATGAGTATGTCAAATAGCTGCCATACCTTCATTGAAAAGCCGATCTCAATATCCACCGTCATTTTTTCGGAGAGATAATCGGCATAAATTTCTATATCCGATTTTTGTGGATTGCGAAGAGTGTTTGTGCTGTCAAGAATTGCGGCAAGATAACATACAGCCTGCGAAATTGTTCCGTAGAGAATTGCCGTTTTTGCTGCATCCTCACTGCCAACTGCGATGTGAAGACGAGCTATACGAATGCGAAAATGCTTACCAAAGCGAGAAAAAGCAATCTTGATGAGGTCAGCTATCATCTCGATAGTCTCGGAGAGAGGCTTTTTCTTTTTGACCTTGCCTGCGGCACGGTCTGCCTTCTTCTTAGCTTTTTCGGCTTCCTTCTTGGCTTTTTTCTCAGCCTTTTTTCGTGCTTTCTCGGCGGCAAGCTTTTTTTGCTTTTCTTCATATTTTGCACGCTTGCGTGGTGAATAATCCGAGAGCTTGACTTTCTTTTTCTTTGATGGCACAATCTGTATCGGTATTCCCAGAATTCTTACCGAAAGTGCAAATTCCGATGCATAAGTGACAACGACCTCGGCTCTGAGCATCAGAATAAAGACGAAGAAGAGAATTATTCCGCCAATTATATATAACGCGATCAATCGCCGTCACTCCTTTCCGGTATTTTTCTTCATATTATAATATATAGCTTATACAGTGCCGTCCTCGCCGTCCGTCTCACCGTCATCGCCTTCTTCAGCCTCGCTCATAACGAGAGCTTCAGCTGCACCACTGAGTGTTCCTGACTCAGGAAGGTCTGAAAGCGACGAAAGTCCAAATACACGCAAAAACTTTTCCGTGGTAGCAAAAAGAGTGGGGCGACCGGGTGCATCGAGCTTTCCTACGGCGGCAATAAGCTCCTTATCAATAAGCGAACCAACTGCGTATGCTGAGTCAACGCCTCGTACCTTGTCAACAAATGAGCGTGTTACGGGCTGATTGTAAGCCACTATGGCAAGCACCTCAAGTGCAGATGCTGAAAGTGTTCCTCCACGGCGAATGCCGAGTGCAGTCCTGACATATGGCAGATAATCCTCACGGGTGCAAAGCTGGCAGGTGTCGGGGAAAAGAAGCATAATAATTCCACCCTCGGCGTTGGTGCTGTATCTCTCTGCAAGATGCTCGCAAATCCGTTTTGCATCCGAGGGAGTGAGCGAGAGTGCCTCAGCGATTTTGTCATAAGCTACGGGATAGCCTGCGGCAAACAGTATTGCCTCAAGCGCACCCTCGATTTTTCGTATTTCCGTCAGTTTATTTTCTTCATTCATTATCCTTACCTACTTTGATTAGTCATTATATCCGTCAATTTCAATATCCTCAATTGCATCTATTGCAAACTCAGGATTAGCTGCAAATCTTGTGGAGGTTCCGTGAAGATTTCCAAATTCATCGGGAGCTTCAACAAGCAGAAGTCGGCGCATTCTGATAAGCTCGAGCACACCTATAAATATTGCGACAAGCTCAGGGCGTGACTCTGCGTCATCAAGAAGCTCACCAAGCGACGGTGTTTCATCCGAGGTTTTGAAATGCTTCATTATGCCCATTATCTTGAGCTGAACGGGAACGATAGGCTTTGAAACTATCGGACGGACAAGTCCCTCGGATATAGTTTCTGTGTCCCTGTATTCTGCAAGCACACGGCGCATAGCAACGAGAAGAGCCGACGGATCTGTATCTGCAACAAAGGAGCGATCTGGCGAGATGTCCTCGCTGTCCTTTGCCATTCGTCCACTATACTGTGCGTATCTCTTTGAGAGTACAGCCGCGGCATTCTTTGCTGCCTCAAGTCTTTGCAGAGCGTCAGCAAGGGAAGCACGGGGGTCTTCCTCCTCGGCGTCATCCTCACGGGGAAGCAGCATCTTGCTTTTGATCAGCATAAGGTCGCTTGCCATAATCAGAAACTCGACGGCAAGCTCCATATCGAGCTTTTGCGCATTAGCGATGTATTCAACATATTGCTCGCAGATGAGCGAGATCGGTATGTCCTCGATCTGCAGCTTGTTTTTCTTTATGAGGGAAAGCAGAAGATCGAGAGGGCCTTCAAATTTTTCAAGTCGGTATGTTATTGTTTCTTCCATAATAATTACTCAGGACCGTCACGCTCAGCCAACAAAGGGGAGCAGACCGAGAAGTCCATACATTCCATTAAGAATTAAATTGGAGACAAAGCTTATCGGCACGTCGAGTACGCCGATATAGAACAGGACAAGTACGGCTATCATAATAAATCTTTCATACTTCATTATGCCAAAATAAAACTTGGTCGGCAAGAAGACGTAGAAGATGCGTGAACCGTCAAACGGTGGAACCGGCAGGAGGTTGAACACAGCAAGGTATACATTCATTGATGCTCCAAGATAGAAGAAGATTCCCAAAATGTAGACGAAGTTAAATACAGTTTCATTCATCGGAACATTGTTTATTATTATGCTGTTTGTTACATCGAAAATCACAAACACGAATGCAAGTGCTATGTTCGACAGTGGGCCTGCCGCCGCCGTCAGTGCCATATCACGACGAGGCTTTTTGAAATATCTTGTGTTGATTGGGACGGGCTTTGCCCAGCCGTACCCAAAGAGCACCATACAAGCAAAGCCGATGGGGTCAAGGTGCTTTATTGGATTTAGAGTAAGTCTTCCGAGATTGCGAGCCGTATGATCTCCAAGCTTGTTGGCTATAAATCCGTGTGAGACCTCGTGAACCGAGAGAGAAAAAAGCACTATCGGCAGAGTGAGAACAAGACGGATCAGGACCATTTTCAGCTCTTCGGGCGTGGTACTACCCGTAAACAGACCTAAAAGTTCTGAAAACATAAATATCGATCCTTTCGGCGTTTGGTTTATTTTTGTCCCGAAACAGCAAGGATGAGCTTCCAAAGCTCGTCACGTCCCTCTCCTGTCTTTGATGAGAAGGGAATGATTTCTGTGGATTCGGGAATATCCTTGTGGTTGCGCAGGGCTGTGAGAGCAGCTGCACGATTGGTTTTGTTTGGCTTGTCAGCTTTTGATGCCACTATTGCAAAGGGAATGCCCGCCGCCTTATAGTAGTTGATCATCATAACATCGTCAGCCGTAGGGCCTACCTCAAGGTCAACAAGCTGAATTGCAATACGGACAAGGTCAAAATTTGGATTGTTGGTAAAATAACCGTCCGTGAGCGCAGACCAACGGCGACGTTCAGCCTCAGGACGCTTTGCAAAGCCATAGCCGGGCAGGTCAACGAGCATTATCTTTTTGTCCACATTATAGAAATTGACCGTTATTGTCTTTCCGGGGGCTGAGCTGACTCTTGCAAGCGATTTGCGTGCAAGAAGCGTGTTTATAAGTGAGCTTTTTCCGACATTTGAGCGTCCTGAAAAAACTATCTGCGGGATGGGCAGGGACGGAAACTGGTCGATTCGACCTGCCGTTATCTGCAGATTGGAATTCTGAATATTTACTGCCATTGTTTTATCCTCTTACCCTTGTGGTAGGGTGGTTTGGTATGCTTTGGGGGATGAGCAGAGACTCTGCATCTGCCACATTAGCCTTGCTTTCGCTTTCGGGGAGGGCTTGGGTATCGTCCCCAAAGCTGAGAAGAGCGACAGAGAGCACATCATCGGCCTTTTTGCAGGGTACGAATGTGATAGCATTCCGTACTTCCTCGTCAATCTCCTCAAGGTCGCCAAGATTGTCATAGGGAATAAGTACGGTTTTTATGCCCGATGCATACGCCGCCATAGTCTTCTCACGAAGACCACCGATTGCAAGCACTCTGCCTGTGAGGGTTATCTCGCCAGTCATAGCAACATCGTGACGAACTGGTGTGCCTGTGAGTGCAGAGAAGAGTGCTGTAACCATAGTTACGCCTGCAGACGGGCCGTCCTTTGGTACAGCTCCCTCGGGAACGTGAATGTGTATATCCTTTGTTTTATAGAAATCGGTGGGAATGGAATGCGCCTTTGCTATTGAGCGTATGTAGGAAAGCGCAGCCCTGGCAGATTCCTTCATTACATCTCCAAGTGAGCCCGTAAGCTCAAACTTACCACTGCCATCGAGAACTGCGACCTCGATTTTAAGCATATCACCACCGACATCGGTGTATGCAAGACCATTTACAACGCCAACGAGATCGTCGGCAGCTACGGCATCGGGAATAATCTTTCTTGTGCCGAGGTATTCCTTAATGTTCTTTGCATCCACCGTGATGCGACGGATCTTTCCCTCGCTCTCTACAATTTTGCGTGCCGCCTTTCTGCAAAGCTCTGCAATCTTTCGCTCAAGATTGCGCACGCCTGCTTCTCTTGTGTAGCAGTCGATAAGCTCATAAATAGCCGCATCGGTCATTCTGAAGGATCTGCCCGACAGACCGTGACGGCGGAGCTGCTTTGGAAGCAGATGGTTTCTTGCTATTGATAGCTTTTCACGCCTTGTATAGCTTGAAAGCTCGATGACCTCCATTCTGTCAAGCAAAGGACGAGGAATGGTGTCAAGTGAGTTTGCTGTTGTGATAAAGAGACATTCCGAAAGGTCAAAATCCATCTCGATGAAGTGGTCACGAAAGCTCTTGTTCTGCTCGGGGTCAAGCACCTCAAGCAGAGCTGAGGCAGGGTCACCTCTTGAATCCGAGGTCAGCTTGTCGATCTCATCAAGAAGCATAAGAGGATTTTTAACACCAACCTTAGCCATAGCCGTCATAATTCTGCCCGGCATTGCGGCAACATAGGTTTTGCGATGGCCACGTATGTCCGCCTCATCGTGTACGCCACCGAGCGAAACACGGATGTACTCTCGATTCATCGCTCTCGCGATGGATGCGGCTATGGAGGTCTTACCTGTGCCGGGAGGGCCTACAAGACAGATTATCTGATTTTTCAGCTCAGGCGAGAGCTGCTTTACTGCGAGATATTCAAGGATTCGTTCCTTTACTTTAATAAGGCCGTCGTGGTCATCGTCAAGTATCTTCTTTGCCGCAGAAACGCTTATGCGATCTGCTGTTCGGCGTGTCCACGGAAGAGAGAGCGCGATGTCGATATAATTGTGAAGCACAGCAGCTTCAGCCGATCCGTATGGAGTTTTTGCAAGTCTTTCGTTTTCCTTGAGAAGCTTTTCTCTTACCTCGTCGGGAAGATCGGCTTCTTTGATTTTTGTTGTGAAATCATCGGGATCATCTTCGTTCATACCAAGCTCATCCTCAATGATTTTTAGCTGCTCCCGCAGGTAATATTCACGCTGTGAGCGAACGATGCTGCCTCTTGTCTTCTCCTGGATCTCCTGCTCACAGAGGATAAGATCAAGCTCCTCTTCCATAATGCGAAGAAGGAGGGCGGAGCGACGGAATGGATCGTATTCCTCAAGCACTGCCTGCTTGTCTACGGTCTTTACAAGAACCGTGGATGCGATAAGGTCGGAGATGATGCCGGGATCGTGAATTTTCACAACCTCGTCCTTGATGGTGCTTCCACTCTTGCCAACGTAGGTAAGCATTTTGTCGAGTGAGGAGACAAGCTCACGGCAATAAGCCTCGCCACGAACTCCACCACCGTCGGCAAGCTCAATTTCCTTGCTCATTACGGATGCGCTGATAAGCTTTCCTGCTCGTCTGTAATCTATAACCGTACCTCTTGAGAGACACTCGCAGAGGAAGTGGATACCGTCATCACTCTTCATCGTCTGTCTGACCCTTGCGATAGTTCCGACGGTGTAAAGTCCCTGAGGGAACTCTACGTCGGCGGCGTCGGGCTTCTCACAGACAAGGAAGACGAGCATTGACGTGGACGGAGATGCATCGATTGCAGCTCCGACTCTTATATCCCCCGACTCGTAATCAAAGGGAAATGGAGGAAAAGCTACTGCATCCGATAATGGAATAACCGGGAGAGTTAGTTTTTCTGCTTTTTCTATGTATTGTGACATTTTTGTTCCTTTCGCTTTCGGAGTATTGTTGTCGTAGCGGCCCGGGACTCTTGCTTATGATTTGTTATTATCCTCGTAGGCATACAATATCCGATTATATTATTATAGCATACAATTTAATAAAAATCCATAGAAAATTGCAATAATAAATAAAAATTTAATATTTAATTGAAGAAAACTACAAAAGCGAATGATAAAACTTTCGAAATACGTGCAAAAAATGTCGCACGTCATATGTCGCTTTGAGTGTCGTTGTAATACTGCACGAAAAATGTGCTGAAAAAAGGGGTGTTTTTCTACTTTGGGGTTTTTTCACGAAAATTTGAGCAAATATTCGTCAATTTTAATAATTTACTTTTTGCGAAAAAAGGTGTATAATGTCGGTACGGAGATACGAAACATCGTGTCTACGGCCTCGAATGCACAACGGTCACCATTTTCTGCGGAGTATCAATCTCATGATATCTTTGGACGCGGGGCTGGTCACCGTTGTTGCTTTTTTATCAGGATATTTTCAAGGAGACAGTATGATGAAATTGTTTAAGAGATTCTTCTCGCTTGCGCTTGCGTGCTTTATGCTTCTCGGCGTCTTCGTTGCCTGCGACAATGGCGGCGAGGTGGACGACACCTCGTCAGTCGATCCCGACGGAGACATTGTTGACAATACAACCGCAGAGGACACAACAGAGGAGGAAACAACAGCAGAGGAGACAACCACGGCCCCCGTTATACTCAAGGGCTATGAGGGCTACACGGAGGGAATGAAGGGCAAGGGCAAAAAGATTGCCATAGGCCTTGACATCTCCGAGCACCAGGGCGAGAATTTCAACTTCAATGCAGTAAAGGCTGCAGGATACAGCTTTGTTATTCTCAGATGTGGCTTTGGTACTCATCCGACAAAGTCGCCCAGACGTGATTATCATTTTGAGGCGAACTACAAGGCTGCTCGTGCGGCAGGTCTTGATATCGGCGTATATTTTTATTCCTATGCAAATAATGTTACGCAGGCAAAACAAGAGCTTGCTCTTTTCCTTGAATACATAGAGGGCAAGAAGTTCGAGTACCCTGTGTATTACGATTTCGAGAACAGCGATTGCAAATCCAATATGGGTTCAAATGCTACCACGGCAAGGATTATCTGCAAGACGGTTCTTGACGGACTTGCTGATGCAGGATACCTTGCAGGTCTTTACAGCTATGCAAGCTGGGCAGATCCGTCGTTCAACGGTTGGATTTCCGGCTCTGTTAATACGCTTGGCAAGCAGTATGACTTCTGGATGGCGAATTACTCAAAGAATGACGGAACGGTGAACGTCGACAACGCAAAGAGATATTCGACAATGTACGGTATGCATCAGTATACCTCAAAGTGTAGAATAAACGGCTACAACGGAAACCTTGACGCAAACATCTGCTTCAAGGACTACCCTGCGATAGTTAGGGCGTATGGCTTTAACGGATATGAGGCTGAGGGCGTGGAGAACGTCAAGTTCAAGACCGGCGTTGCCGTTGACGCTCCGTTTGTTGAAGACTATGACCTTGATACTACGAAGGCGGGGAAGTATATTGTCAACTCAAACTCCTCGCTCAACATTCGCTCAGGCCCTGCTGCGACATATACAACCATAGGTGCTCTTGACAGGGGAACGGAAATCACCATCCACGGCGTATACAAGGGCTGGGCAAGATTTGATTACAAGGACGGCTACGGCTGGGTAACGCTTTCAAGCCTCAAGAGCGCAGGTTGATACGCTTCAAAGACATCATATAATATAAGCTCTCGGCGCATCTGTCGAAAAAACGGTGTGACGAGAGCTTGTTTTTCGTTTTGTCGGTAAAAAAAGCTTCAAAATCCCAAAATATTTTGAAAAAGACTATTGACAAAGAGAGGAAGGCGTGCTATAATTAGTCGGTAACAAAGAAGAACTCTCCGTTCTCACCCGGCCGCAAAGGCGAGCTTGGGTTAATAAGACGAACCACCTGCGAGTGGTGGTATGTTCGGCACGGAGAGATCTGTGTCGCTTTTTTGATTTTGGAGGTGAGCTGTCATAGCTGTTAAAGAATTACTCGTCAACGAAAACATTCATTGTAAGGAAGTCAGAGTTATAGGTCCTGAGGGAGAACAGGTTGGCATTATGTCATCCGACGATGCTCTGCGTATTGCTTACGATAAGGGCTTGGATCTCGTTCTTATTTCCCCGAACGCACAGCCTCCCGTATGTCGCATTGTCGATTACGGACGCTATCGTTTTGAGCAGGAAAAGAGAGAGAAGGAAGCAAAGAAGAAGCAGAACGTTATTGAAGTTAAAGAGGTTCAGCTTTCTTGTCGCATTGATACACACGATTTCGAGACGAAGGTAAAGCACGCTCTCAGATTCCTTAAGGATGGCAATAAGGTTAAGGTCGTATTGCGCTTCAAGGGCAGAGAGATGAGCCATCAGGAGATCGGTAAGGAGATTATTGAGAGATTCCGTGAGGCTGTTGCTGAATCGGGAACTGTCGATAAAGACCCCGTTCTTGAAGGCAGACTTATCACTATGATAGTAAGCCCTATTAAAAAATAATCTATTGCGGTCTTCGGGCCGTTTGGAACAAACTAAAATAAAAATAATTTTACAGGAGATACAAAAATGGGAAAAGTTAAGACACACAAGGCCTCTGCAAAGCGTTTCTCGGTAACCGGAAGCGGTAAGGTCAAAATGAATCATTCACATCATCGTCACAAGCTCGGCTTGAAGGATCAGAAGCGCAAGAGACATCTTCGCAGCGCAGATTATGTATGCGGCAAGGTAGCTGCAAACATCCGTGCTCTCATTCAGAAGTAAGAGCTCGGCAGAAATTGTAGGAGGAAATAACAATGGCAAGAATTAAGGGCGCGATGATGACGCGCAAGAGAAGAAATAAGATACTCAAGGCCGCTAAGGGCTATTGGGGCGCAAAGAGCAAGCACTTTAAGATGGCTAAGCAGGCTGTTATGAAGAGCGGTAACTACGCTTTCATCGGCCGTAAGCTCAAGAAGAGAGATTTTCGTCGCCTTTGGATCACCCGTATTTCTGCGGCTTGCAAGGCAAACGGTATGAACTACTCTACATTTATGCACGGACTTAAGCTCGCAGGTATCGAGCTTAACCGCAAGATGCTCTCCGAGATCGCTATCAGCGATAAGGAAGGCTTTGCTGCTCTCGTAGAGAAGGCAAAGGCTGCTCTCTAAGCAGTTTGATAATAGGGGATGTAGCAAGCTTTTGATTGCTCCATCCCCTGTTTGCGTATTCTTGACTTTTTAACAAACAACATTTTGCTTCAAAAAGGAGCGTAAAAATGCCTCTTGACAGACAACTCATCACATCAAGACAAAACCCCACGGTGCAAAAGCTCGTCTCTCTTCTTGACAAAAAGGAGCGACGCAAGTCGGGGCTTTTTCGTATTGACGGATTTAAGCTTCTCGCCGAGGCTGTCGCTTGTTCTCTCGATATCGAGAGAGTTTTTATTCGCCTGAGTAACTCAGAGGAGCTTACAGAGAGGGTTGAGTCACTATGCCCCTCGCTTTCCATAGTCTATCTTTCCGACGAGGTGTTTGCAAAGATCACCGATGAAAGAGCACCCGAGGGTGTGGTTGCCACGGTACACGAAATTGCGAGCCGACATCGCACAGTTTGCGCAAGTGACGGCGCAAGGATTGCCGAGCTTCCCGGTAGAGTGATGGCGTTTGAGGCGATACGGGATCCCGGAAATCTCGGTGCTGTGATCCGTTCCGCATCGGCGTTTGGAGTTGATACGCTCATCCTCTCGTCCGATTGCGCAGATATTTATAACCCCAAGACGCTCAGGGGTGCTATGGGCGCAGTATTTTCAAGGAATATTCTTATTTGCAGCGAGCTTCCAAAGCTTCTTTCAGAGATATCTAAGTGCGGCAGACGCACTCTTGCCGCCACACTTTCCGATGATGCCGTGAGTGTGGAGGACGTTGGACTTTCGCCTTTTGATATCGTTGTCATTGGCAACGAGGGACACGGACTGTCGGTGGCTACTTGTGAAGCTTGCGATGCCTGCGTAATATTGCCCATAGAGTCAGGCCCCGGTGTTGAGTCGCTCAACGCATCGGTTGCAGCGTCGGTATTTATGTGGGAGCAGAGAAGGCTTTCTGCTAAATAAAACTGAAATCAAGTTAAATTAAAAAAGAAAAGATAGAACGAAAAAATTTGAATTTTAGGGAGTGAATGCTATGCTTGACAGAACAATTAAAGACCAAAACGGTCTTTCCGAACACGACAGAGCGATATTTGAAGCCTGGCTTATCATTCACTTAGGTGCAGGCTCAAGGCTGTTTGAAAAGCTTTTTGAGCATTACTCGACACCGTATGAGATTTATAGTGCCGAGGAAGAGGAGCTTGGAGCTATTGGCCTTACGGACAAACAGATTGCAGCCTTCAGTGACAAAAACCTTGAGCGTGCAGAGTATGTAGTCAGCTTTTGCGAGCGAAAGGGTGTCGAGGTGATCAACATCTTTTCAGACAGATATCCAAGCAGGCTGAAGGCTATTCATAATCCTCCCTATGCGCTTTTTGTTAAGGGAGACGTATCTCTTCTGTCGCATCCACTCTCGGTAGCAGTTGTGGGTACTCGCTCAATGAGCGAATACGGAATGAGAATGGCGTATAAAATATCATATGAGCTGAGTGCCGCAGGTGCTTGCGTTGTAAGTGGTATGGCACTTGGAATTGACGGCGTTGCCGCCGTTGGCGCACTTGAGGGCGGTGGACGAACTGTGGCAGTTCTTGGTTGTGGTCTTGACTGCGTTTATCCACCGGCGCACAGAACTCTTATGGGAGCTATTGCACAAAACGGTGCACTGGTAAGCGAATATCCTCCCGGAACAAAGCCCTTTGGCAACAATTTCCCTGTTAGAAACAGAATTATTAGTGGACTTTGTCAGGGCAGCCTTATTGTTGAGGCCGGAGACGGTAGTGGAGCTATGCATACTGCTCGTGATGCAATAAGACAGGGAAGAAATCTGTTCGCACTTCCTGGTAATGTCGGTGCGAGAAATACAGCCGGAACAAACAGGCTTATAAGAGATGGAGCTTTCGTTGTGCTGTCTGCTCGTGATTTGCTTTCGGAGTACAAAAGCCTTTTTGCCAAGGCAATTGATCTTGACGCGCTTGCAGATGCCGAGATGCGCTCGGAGCTATCTCTCGATGCCCTTGGCAGATATGGAGTCTGTGGGGTGAATATCAATCCTACATCTTCCGAAATGCCCGACCCTGCGTTTGTAAATGAAGAGGCGGAAGAAAATTTGGAGCATAAGCCTGAGGCAGACGCACCTCGCACAAGAAAAAAGACGCACACGCCACGTCCGACTGCAACTATGGAGAGTGTATCCGACGTGCCTGTGGCAGATATTGCGCCTGATCCCGTTGAGGACGAGGAGCTGCAGAAAATCCTTGATGCTGTGGAGGTCGGCCGTTCGGTAACGCCCGATTGGATATCAAGCATCGGACTTGGTGGGGATGAACCACTTGCTGCATTATCCTTGCTTGAGTTTATGGGCTATTTTGTGTCAGGCCCGGGTGGCAGCTTTGTGCGCAAAAAATGAGTATTGACAATTCGGAAAAATCGTTATACAATATAAAGCACGACACTTTGAGCGCAAAAGCGCGCTTTTGGTGCTGTGAGAATTAAATTTGAAATTCTGAGATCAGTTGATCATATATCGAAAGGAAACAAAACAGTCGTATGGCTAAAAATCCCGTAAAGAATCTTGTTATAATCGAGTCCCCTGCCAAGGCACACACAATTCAAGCCTGCCTTGGAGCGACATATAAGGTTGTTGCATCGAAGGGACATATAAGAGATCTTCCCAAAAGCTCGTTTGGTATAGATATAGAGAGTGGCTTTGAGCCGAAGTATATCAATATTAGAGGTAAGGGTGATCTCATTAAGGAGCTTCGCCGTGAGGCAAAGGCGGCAAGATATGTTTATCTTGCAGGAGACCCTGACCGAGAGGGAGAGGCGATCTCCTGGCATCTTGCAGTTGCTCTTGAGATACCACCTGAAAAGCTCAGGCGTGTAACCTTCAACGAAATTACAAAAACTGCAATAAAGGCTTCCATCAAAGCTCCCCGTCAGATAGATATGAACCTTGTAAACGCTCAGCAATCCCGTCGTATCCTTGACAGAATTGTTGGCTACAAGTTAAGCCCACTGCTTTGGAGACGAGTTAAGAACGGACTTTCTGCAGGCCGTGTTCAGTCGGTTGCCACACGTCTTGTTGTAGAGCGTGAGGAAGAGATCCGTGCTTTTATCCCCGATGAATATTGGACAGTATCAGCAAAGCTTGAGGCAAACGGCGTACAGTTCGGTGTTCGTTATTACGGAGACGCCGTAACTCTTACAAAGGTTAAGCTCTCAAGCAAGGAAGAAGCAGAGGCAGTTGTTAATGCTGTCAAGGGCAAGAATATGAATGTAAGTGGCGTAAAGAGAGGCACGAAGTTCAAGCTTCCGGCACCTCCCTTTACCACATCAACAATGCTTCAGGAGGCATCAAGAAGACTTGGCTTCCAATCTGCAAGAACTATGCGCACAGCGCAAGAGCTGTATGAGGGTATAAATCTCGGCACAGCCAACGGTGGCGCACAGGGTCTTATCACATATATGCGTACCGACTCGCTCCGTATATCCACGGAGGCGCAAAGTGCTGCACTTGCATTTATTGCTGAAAAATACGGAGAGAATTACTGCCCGAAATCTCCAAGACTCTATAAGACGAAGTCAGGTGCACAGGATGCACACGAGGCTATCAGACCTGCAAGAGTTGATCTTCTCCCTGCAGATGTAAAGGCGTATCTTACTGCCGATCAGTTCAAGCTCTACCGTCTTATTTGGGAGCGTTTTGTAGCAAGCCAGATGGAGTCTGCGAGACTTGATACGCTTAATATTGATTTTGAATGCGCAGGACACCTCTTCCGTACAGGTGGCTACACGGTTGCGTTCCCCGGCTTTATGGCCGTATATGAGGAGAGCGTTGAGGAGGTAGCGAAGAGTGCTGATGATGTCGATGACATCAAGAACCTCAAGATCCCAAGTCTAACTGAGGGTATGTCTCTTCCTTGCGTTGACACAAAGGCGACACAGCATTTCACCGAGCCGCCTGCAAGATACAACGAGGCATCTCTTATCAAGATGCTTGAGGACAAGGGAATAGGCAGACCCAGTACTATTCCTCCCACAATAACCACTATTCTCGCTCGCGAATATGTTGTCCGTGAGGGCAAGTCACTTGTTCCGACAGAGCTTGGCGAGGTTACAACGAGAATTATGAAAGAGGACTTTGCTGATATCGTTGACTACGAGTTTACAGCAAGGATGGAAAGTCAGCTTGACGGAATCGAGGAGGGAACAACTCCTATGATTGAGGTTCTGAGAGAGTTCTGGGAGGGCTTCTCCCGTGAGCTTTCGGAGGCAGAGGGCAAGGGAAGCTATCAGAGTGCTCCTGCTGAGCCTGAGATGACGGATATCATCTGCGACAAGTGCGGAGCTACGATGGTAGTTAAGTCGGGTAGATTTGGTAAATTTGCGGCTTGTCCCAATTATCCCGAATGCAAAAATACAAAGCCACTTGACGGTGGCACGCAAGTGCCCAAAAAGCCGAGAGTTGTTGCAGATTTTACCTGCGAGCTTTGTGGTGGAGAGATGGTGCAGAGACAGGGCAAGTACGGAACGTTTTTTGCTTGCTCCAATTATCCTAAATGTAAGTATATCAAGCAACAGAAGAACGTTGTGGAGGGCGTAAGCTGTCCTAAATGTGGTGGCGAGATCCTTGTAAGACAAGGACGGAACAAGTCGGTATTTTACAGTTGTGGCAGATATCCCGATTGCGATTGGTCAAGCTGGGATCTTCCTACACCTGAGAAATGCCCCGAATGTGGTGGCATACTATTCTCAAAGAAGTCGAGAGAGGGCGTGCTTTTCTGTCACAACAAGGAGTGTGGATACACGAAGACAGTCGAATCAGCACCCGGTTCTGACACAATGACGGAGGCTGATGCAACTGCATTTATGTCAAGCCCCGATATGCCTCCTCCTCCCTCGGACGAGGACGCACCGTTCTAAAGCTATCGACGCATAAGCTACGCTCGTGGGGCGTAGCTTAAGCCGATTTGTAAGATTATTATTTTTTGGTGTGATTACACCGATGGAGAATGCGATGAGTGACAAGGTTATAAATGTTCTGGGTGCAGGACTTGCAGGCTGTGAAGCGGCGTGGCAGGCGGCAAGGCTTGGCGTTAAGGTTAGGCTTTATGAAATGAAGCCTGCCAAATTTACGCCTGCGCATAAAAGCGAGGGCTTTGCAGAGCTTGTTTGCTCCAACTCCCTGCGCTCCGACAGCGTGACAAATGCAGTAGGACTGCTCAAAGAGGAGATGCGCAGACTCTCATCCTTGATTATGGAGGCCGCTGACGCAACAAGAGTTGCCGCAGGCTCGGCACTTGCTGTGGACAGAGTTGCGTTTTCCGATTATATTACGAAAAAAATCCGTGAGTGTGAAAATATCGAGGTTATCGAAGGCGAGGTCACCTCACTTCCCGATGGAATTACGGTTATTGCAACAGGCCCTCTCACAAGTGATGGGCTTGCTGAGTATATTCGCACCTCTCTTGGATGTAGTGGCTTGCATTTCTTTGATGCCGCCGCACCGATAGTAGATGCAGAAAGCATTGATACTTCAGTTGCATTCTTTGCGTCAAGATACAACAAGGGTGACGCTGACTATCTTAACTGCCCGATGACACGGGAAGAGTACGATGCGTTCTATGATGCGCTTGTCAGCGCAAGGGAAGCTGAGCTTCACGGCTTTGACAAAGAAGAGCAGGGCGACTTCAAGGTATTTGAGGGTTGTATGCCCGTTGAGGTAATGGCGAAAAGAGGACGTGACACGCTCAGATACGGCCCTCTCAAGCCTGTTGGACTTAACGATCCGC
This sequence comes from Eubacteriales bacterium, assembly GCA_045543615.1. Taxonomy (GTDB): domain Bacteria; phylum Bacillota; class Clostridia; order Oscillospirales; family CAG-272; genus CAG-390. The sequence goes on along the minus strand of JAZPXL010000057.1, from coordinate 34,949 downwards.
GCCGTCCCGATGAGCAGTTTTATGCAGTCGTTCAGCTTCGCCGCGAGGATGAGGCGGGAACAATGTTCAATCTCGTCGGCTTTCAGACGCATCTTGCATTTCCTGAGCAGAAGAGAGTGTTCTCGATGATCCCCGGACTTGAGAATGCCGTTTTCCTGCGTTACGGTGTGATGCATAGAAATACATATCTAAACTCTCCCGGGCTTCTTCGCCCGACTTATGCTATGATAAATCGTCCCGATGTATTCTTTGCAGGACAGATGACGGGAGTTGAGGGCTATGTGGAGTCGGCGGGAAGTGGACTTGTTGCAGGTCTTAACGCTGCACGCAGAGCCTTGGAGCTTGAGGAAGTTGTATTCTCTGAAGAAACTATGATAGGTGCGATGGCGGCATACGTCAGCCGTGGCACAACGGGTGATTTTACGCCTATGAATGCGAATTTTGGTATTATTGCACCACTACCGACGAGAGTTAAGGGTGGAAAGCTTGCAAAATACAGCGCATATGCAGAGCGAGCCTTACAAATAATTGACGGACAGAGTAAGTCTGCCATACAATAAGGTAAACTGAGATGAGAATTATTGTTGATTGTATGGGTGGAGATCACGCTCCACTTGAGATACTCAGGGGCACATACGCCGCCTCTCTCGAATACAACGCAAATTTTATACTTGTGGGTGACAGGTGTGCCATAATGAATATTGCGGCAGAGGAAAATATGGATCTGCGCCGTTTTGATATTGTGGACACACAACTCACCATTGATATGCGTGACGATCCTATTTCGGTCGTTCGCTCAAAGAAGGACTCAAGTATGGGTGTGGCTCTGCGAATGCTTGCAGAGGGCAAGGGAGATGCGCTTGTCAGCGCAGGAAATACAGGTGCGCTCTTTACGGGAGCGACCCTTATCGTGCGCAAAATTAAGGGCATCAAGCGTGCTGCAATTGCAAGTATATTGCCGATGACACCACCCGTTCTGCTTCTCGATTCGGGAGCGAATGTGGTCGTTAACGAAACCTATCTTGAGCAGTTTGCCATTATGGGCAGCATTTATATGAGAAATATTTATCAGCTCCCAACTCCCAGAGTAGGACTTCTCAACAACGGTTCGGAGGAGACAAAGGGAACTGAACTTCAGGTGGCGGCGTACGAGCTTCTCTCATCGTCTCCAAGTATAAATTTTGTTGGAAACGTTGAGGGTGACAAAATCCCCAAGGATGCTTGCGATGTCCTTGTTACCGACGGCTTTTCGGGCAATATCCTGCTCAAAAGCATCGAGGGTATGGGCAAGCTGATGCTCAGGACGATGAAGGAGCTGTTCTATGCTGATATGCGAACACGTGCAGCTTATCTTCTTGCCGAGCACAAGGTAAACGAAATCAAAAAGAGATTTGATCCGAGCGAATACGGTGGAGCACCGATTCTCGGTATATCAAAGCCTGTAATAAAGGCACACGGCTCGTCTAACGCAAAGGCGTTCAAAAACGCAATTCGCCAAGCGATAGAATACGCCGAGTCGGGCGCAATAGTATGTATAGCAAGGGAAACAAAGCTCTTCTCGTCGCAGTCGGAGAGCCGTCCGGAAAGTGCAGGCAGTACGAAACAATAAAAAATATTATCATTTGGCTGAATTTCAGCAAAAAAACGGAAAGGAGTGTTCATTATTGTGAGCAATATACAGCAAAGTGTAAGCCTCGGTGGCTTTGAGAATAACATCTCGTACAGCTTTAATAATCCTGATATTCTGGTTGAAGCACTTACTCATTCCTCGTATTCAAATGAACACGGTGGAGTTAAAAAGCACAAATGCAACGAAAGGCTTGAGTTCTTGGGAGATTCCGTGCTTTCCGTCATAACAAGCGAGTATCTTTTCTCGATGTATCCGGATTCCCCCGAGGGTGATCTTACCAGAATGAGAGCTGAGCTTGTGTGCGAGAAGGCTTTGGCAGAGTATGCAGAAAAAATCTCGCTTGGAAGCTATCTTTATCTCGGCAAGGGCGAGGAGCGAGGTGGAGGCAGGGAAAGAAAATCCATCCTTGCTGATGCATTTGAGGCAGTTATTGCCGCAGTGTATCTTGACTCAGGATCGGATGCAGCAGGAAAGGCGGCTGTGTCAGCTTACCTAATTCCTTTGGTTGAGACGAGGCTTTCAAGACTTCTTCTTGAGTGGCACGGGGCTGACTATAAGACTCTTCTTCAACAGCTTGTTCAGCGTTCAGAGGGCGAGGTGCTCGATTATATCACGGTTGACGAGAGAGGCCCTGACCACGCAAAGATATTTACAGTTGAGGCAAGACTCAATTCCAACATCATCGGTAGAGGTGAGGGAAGCACGAAGCGTGCGGCTGAGCAGGCAGCAGCTAAAGAGGCACTCATACTTTTCGGTGAGCTTCAATAAAAACAGAGCAGGACGGCAGAGCCGTCCTGCTAAGTGTATTTTTTGGGAAAGGAGACGGAGGATGAGACATATCAATATTCCTGTGTTTATTCCACATCTGGGATGCCCCAACGATTGCGTTTTTTGTGATCAAAGAGCAATTTCGGGACATACATACTTTGATGAGACGGCTGTTGATGGTGAGATAGCAGAGGCACTTACTACTACAACTCCCGATGATGACGTTGAGATAGCTTTCTTTGGTGGCTCATTTACGGGTATTGACCGCTTACTTATGATCCGTCTGCTTGAAATTTCGGACAAGTACGTACAGAGTGGAAGAGTTAAGCGTGTACGTTGCTCGACCAGGCCCGACTATATTGACGATGAAATCCTTGATATACTGCGCTCCCACAACGTAGGAACGGTTGAGCTTGGCATACAGAGTATGAATGATGATGTCCTTGTCGCATCTCGCAGGGGTCATAGCTCAGAGGACTCAAGGCGCGCCTGCAGGCTTGTTAAGAGCTATGGCTTTGAGCTTATCGGGCAGATGATGGTAGGTCTTCCCGGTGCTGACGGAGAGAGCGAGATCCTGACGGCAAGGGAGATATGCGAGATGGGTGCCGACGGAGCGAGAGTTTATCCAACGGTGGTTTTCAGGCAAACAGAGCTTGCTTGTATGAGCGAGAGGGGGGACTATCAGATGCTATCAAACGAGGAGGCGGCACAGAGATGCGCCGATGTACTCGACGTGTTTGACAGCTACTCGGTTCCCGTCATCCGTGTAGGTCTTCACGCAAGCGAGAATCTCTCTTCCCCCACCCGTGTGCTTGGAGGAGCGTCACATCCTGCAATAGGCGAGATGGCGATGGGTGAGCTTTTCTACAAAAGGATTTGCCACAAGCTTGACTCGTTTGATTTTTCGGGCGTGTGTGATGGCTCGGTTTTGGCGATATATGTTCGCCGTGGAGCTGTTTCGATGGCTACGGGACAGAAAAGACGCAATATTTTGCGAATTTTTGAAAAATATTGTGCATCTGTGGGTATAAATCGAATAAAAATTCTTGAAAATTCTTCACTTATAGGTTATAATATTATAATAGGCATATTATGATTTAAAATTAAACCAAAAATATGCGGAGGTAAACAATTGTATCTGAAGCAAATTGAAATGCAGGGCTTCAAATCATTCCCCGACAAGACAAGACTTGTCTTTGAGCCGGGAGCAACAGTGATTATCGGCCCTAACGGAAGCGGAAAATCAAATATCTCCGACGCTATGCGATGGGTACTCGGTGAGATTTCCTCAAAGAGCCTTCGTGGTGCAAAAATGGAGGACATCATCTTTGGTGGCTCGGACAGTCGCAGACCTATGAGCTATGCTGAGGTTTCCGTAACCTTTGACAACAAGTCGGGTGAGGGCAGGCTTGATTGTCCCTACGATGAGGTCACAGTTACTCGCCGTTATTACAGAAACGGTGACAGCGAATATTTTATCAACAAGGGCAAGGTAAGGCTTCGTGATATCTACGAGCTTTTCCTCAACACAGGTATCGGCAGAGACGGTTACTCGATAATCGGTCAGGGTAGAATTGCCGATATTATCTCAAAAAAGAACGATGAACGCCGTGGCATATTTGAGGATGCGGCGGGTATTGCGAAATATCGCCATCACAAAAACGATGCCGAGAGAAAGCTTGCGGCTACCGAGGCCAATATGGAGCGTGCGCAGGATGTCATCAACATTCTTGGCGCAAGGCTTGGCACACTTGAGCGTGAGAGCGTAAAGGCGAAGAGATTTGTCGAATATAGTGAGGTTAAGAAACAGGCGGACATCCAGCTCTGGCTCTTCGATACGGAAGGACTCCGTGCATCCGAGAGCGAGGAGCAGGCCCGTCTTCGTGTCATTGACCGAGAAATTGCCGAGACCGAAGAGGCTCTCGAAACACTTCGTGAGCAGATGAGCAGACTTGAAGCACTCTCCTTTGAGACAAAGGCAGAGGGCGCAAGACTCGTTTCGGAGATTACAAGCAGAACCAAGGACAATTATGAGCTTGATTCAAAGATCAAGGTCACAAGAACAAATATTGAGCATACAGAACAAAGTGCCGTTGCTGAGAGTGCGGCGGCTGATGCGCTGATGCTCACGGCAACTGAGGAGGACGCAAGAGCTGATGCGAAGATAGCTGAAGCTCAAGCTATTCTTGCAGAGATAACAGCCCTCACTGCTAAAGAGGCGGAGGCTGCAAGGGAAAGTGCCGATTGCGAGAGCCGTGCCGATGCGCTTGACGCAGCAATAGCAAAGGCTTTTTCAGAGCTTACAGAGGCGAGAGAAGAGGTCTCCGATATTCACGCACGCCTTGAGCTTCTCGGACGCTCGGGTGAGGAGGACGAGGACCGTGATGAGACGGTCAGAAGAAACGTAAGCGAAAGACAGGCACTTGCCGAAGCTCACGAGCGTGAGTGTGAGGAGAGCGAGAGAAGCATAGCTGATTTTGATGCAAGACTTCACGAGTGCTCAGCTGCACTTTCCGAGAAGAAGGCAGAGGCAGCGGCGCTTCGTGAAAAATGCGAAAGCGATCGCAGAGAGCTTAACGCACTTTCTGTCAGACAGGACACGCTGACGGGCAGAATCAATGCACTCCGTGCTATGGAGGAGCATTTTGAGGGCTACAACAACAGCGTCAAATTCGTAATGAAGCAGTACCGTGACGGTGCGATTTCGGGAACTGTGTATGGACCTGTATCGTCACTTATTACGGTTGACAGCAAATATGTAACTGCAATTGAAACTGCACTTGGTGCGGCAATACAGAATATTGTGGTTGAGGACGAGAGAACAGCGCACGCCGCAATTTCGCTTCTGAAGAGAAACAATGCAGGCCGTGCAACATTCTTCCCACTTACCTCGGTGCGCCCTGCCCCAGAGCCTACACGGGAAATGAAGGCGGCGGCATCGTTTAAGGGATACATTGGAGTTGCAAGCGAGCTTATCTCGGTTGACGCAAAGTTTGCGTCAGTTATCTCGTCTATGCTTGGACGAATTATAATTTTTGATACGCTTGAAAATGCAACCGAAATGTCAAAGGCTCTGAAATACAACGTCAGAGTTGTCACACTTGACGGTCAGCAGATCAACCGAGACGGTTCGTTTACAGGTGGTTCAATTCGCACAAGCAGTGGAATTCTCACCAGAGCTGACGAGATCAAGCGAATGAGCACAGAGCTTGCGCTTGTTACTGAAAACGCATCCCGTATTGAGTCCTCTTTGACAATTGATGAGGAGAGCCTTGCATCCCTTGATAATGAAATTGCAGGTGATGAGGGTGAGATCTCGATGCTCTCAACGCTTCGTGCCGTTGAGCTTGCACGTCTTGAAAAGGGCCGTGAGGCACTTGAAGCTGACCGAGAGCTGCTCCGTCAGTTTATGGCAGACCTTGAGAGCGTTGCTGGCGAAAAGGAAAGACGAGCCGCAGAGATTGCTTCGCTTGAAGCAAGAGAGAGGGAGCTTGACGGACAGATAAGCGAGCTTGAAGCGTTTAGAGCCGACTGTGACGAGGAGCGACACGCCGCAATTCTTCGCAGAGACGAAATGCGTGAGGCAGCGCATAAGCTGACCGTCCGTATTTCCGAGCTTCGCCGTGACACTCAGAGCTGTAACGCAATGGCAGAGCTTTCAAGAGCGAAGGCGAGGGAGATCAGGGCTGACGCTGAGGCTAAGCGTGCCGCATCCGCCGCCGCGACAGAGAGAGTTGCAGAGCTTAGGAGTGAGCTTGACGGAATCATTGAGGCACTCGCCGATGGCGAGGTAGCTCTTGAGGGGCTTGTTCGCAGAAGAAGTGCGCTTGAGGATGGTGCTATCGAATACGAGGGCAAGCTGCAAAGTCTTCGTAATTCGGCAGAGGAGAGACGATCTCGCAGAGACAAGCTGATGTCGGACAAGCTTGCAAGAGAAACTGCGCTTGCGCAAATTCGCACAAAGCTTGATGCTGAGACCAAGTCGTTCTGGGAGGAATACGGGCTTACAAGAGCTGAGGCTATGGCGTTTGGTTATCCAACCATCACAGCCGATGAGAGAGCGGCAGTATTTGCTATCCAGACAGAATACAGAAATAAAATCAGGAATATCGGTCACGTCAACCTTGCCGCAATTGATGATTATCAGTCGCAGAAGGCAGAGTATGACGAAAAGACTGCACAGATGGAGGATCTTATCAAGAGCCGTGATGAGCTTATGAGGATCATTGCAGAGCTTGAAAAGGAAATGGAGAGAGCGTTCATTGATTCCTTCAACCAGATAAATGAAAACTTCAAGCGTACATTCTCCGAGCTGTTCGGCGGAGGAAGCGCAGAGCTTCTCCTAAGCGATCCCGAGCACGTGCTTGAAAGTGGAATTGAGATCAAGGCGGCACCTCCCGGTAAGATCATCAAATCCCTCGTTCAGCTCTCAGGTGGTGAGCAGGCGTTTGTTGCAATAGCACTGTTCTTTGCTATCCTCCAGGTCAACCCGACACCTTTCTGCATCCTTGACGAGATCGAGGCGGCACTTGACGAGGTCAATGTTGAGAGATTTGCGCAATACATCCATCGTTATTCCGATGATACACAGTTTATACTTATTACTCACCGCCGCGGCACGATGAATGCCGCAGACAGACTCTACGGAGTCACGATGCCCGAGTCGGGAATTTCAAAAATTCTCACACTTGATGTATCGGAAATAGCAAGTAAAAAAGGAGAACTCTTTGATGGGATTTCTTGATAAGCTAAAAGCAGGACTTGGCAAGACCAAGGACGCCCTTATGGGACAGATCAACAGCGTGCTGAGAACCTTCGTCAAGATTGACGAGGATGCTCTTGAGGAGCTTGAAGAGGTGCTTATTTGCGCCGATGTCGGTGTTGGCACTGCTGAAGAAATTATTGATATGCTTCGTGAGCGCATTCGTGATGACAGAATAAAGACCCGTGAGGATATGGAGAGTGCTCTTCGTGAAATTCTTTCCGATATGATCGGTGAGGGCGAGCCACTCAAGCTTGACACCACGCCGTCCGTTATCCTTGTCATTGGCGTAAACGGTGCAGGAAAGACCACCTCGATAGGTAAGATCGCCGCACGTCTTAAAAGCGAGGGCAAAAAGGTGGTTGTTGCGGCGGCTGACACATTCCGTGCGGCTGCTATTGATCAGCTTGAAGAATGGTGTCGCAGAAGTGGTGTTGATATCATTAAGCAGAGCGAGGGCTCTGACCCTGCCGCAGTTGTTTATGATGCGGCAAACTACGCTCGCAACCGTGGAGCTGACGTCCTTATCATTGACACGGCGGGAAGACTTCACAACAAGAAGAACCTTATGAATGAGCTGTCGAAGATAAACAGAGTTATCGACAGAGAGCTTCCCGGTGCATCAAGAGAAAATCTTCTTGTGCTTGACGCTACAACGGGACAGAATGCTGTGCTTCAGGCAAAGGAATTTAAGAATTCTGCCGAGATTACGGGTCTTATTCTCAACAAGCTTGACGGAACTGCAAAGGGAGGCATAGTGCTTTCAATTCGCCGTGAGCTTGGCATTCCCGTCAAATTCATTGGAGTTGGCGAGAAGATTGACGATATGCAGCCATTTGATGCTGACGAATTTGTAAGAGCATTGTTTGAATAATCGGAGACAGAGGTAGATATGAAAATCTGCATTGCTACACGGAATAAAGGCAAGATCTCAGAGCTGAGAGAGCTTCTTATGAGATTTGTCACAGACATAAAGCTTGAGCTTGTTTCTCTTGATGACGTCGGCTTTGAGGGCGATATAGTCGAGGATGGCGAGACCTTTGCAGAAAATGCACTCATAAAGGCTCGTGCGGCGGCAGAGTTTTCGGGACTTGTCTCGATTGCCGACGATTCGGGACTTGTTGTATATGCGCTTGACGGTGCGCCGGGTGTTTACTCAGCACGCTACGCAGGCGAGGGTCACGATGACGAGGCGAACAACGCAAAGCTTCTGCGCGAGCTTGCCGGAATTAGTGACAGAAGCGCAGCGTTTGTATGCTCTATGGCGTGCGTATTTCCCGAGGGTGCGCCACTTTCGGGTGAACCTATTGTTGTCGAGGGAAGGTGCGAGGGAGAAATCCTTTGCAACCCACGTGGACGTGGTGGATTTGGATATGATCCACTTTTCTGGTATGACAATTTCGGAAAGACCTTTGGCGAGATGGATATGGCAGAGAAGAACGCCATAAGCCACAGAGGCTATGCTGTTGCGGCACTTGGTGCGGCAATCAACGAAAGGATAGCCATCGAAAAAGAAAAATTATGGAGACAATACGGACTATGATTATTTCATCAAAGGACAGAGCGTATCTTCGCTCACTTGCAACAGCCGAGCCTACCATTATGCAGGTTGGCAAGGACGGTGTTACACCTAATCTTGTAAAGACTGTAAGCGATGCGCTTGAGGCTCGTGAGCTTATAAAGCTTTCGGTGCTTGACAATTGCGCATACACACCTCGTGAGGTGGCTGAAGCTCTGGCGGCCGCTACTGATGCGTGTGTGGTTTGCACTATCGGAAAGAAGCTCGTGCTTTACCGTCCATCCGAGACGAAGCCGAGAATTGAGCTTTGATATGGTAAGCGATAACATGAACACACGCCGTGTAGGTATTTACGGCGGTACTTTTGCTCCCCCACATATAGGGCACAGGGCGGCGGCAGAGGCATTTATGAAGCAGATGAGACTTGACTATCTCTATGTCATTCCTGCGGCAATTCCACCACACAAGACGGTGGATTTCGTTGTCACACCTGCAGACAGACTTCGTATGTGTGAGTACGCATTTGAGGGACTTGAGGGTGTTGTTGTAAGCGACATTGAGATCAGGCGTGGTGGTGTGAGCTATACGGTCGACACGCTCCGTGAGCTTACAGCACCCGATACAAGACTGTTTTTGCTTTGTGGAACGGATATGTTTCTGACGCTTGACAAATGGTATTGTGCAGAGGAGATATTCAAGCTCTGCTATCCCATTTATATCAGGCGTGAGAACGATCCGATAATTACAAGTAAGATACTAAAAAAGATTGGCGAATATACCGATAAGTATTCTGCAATAGTTCGCAGAGTAGTTACAGAGCCTATTGAGTTGTCCTCAAGCCGTGTGCGTGCAACTCTTCGTGCAGGTGGGGACATTAGTGGGATGGTTGCTCCGGGAGTAGAGGAGTATATTCGCAAGAACGGTTTGTTTATTTAACGGAGGCGGCTATGCTGAGCTTTAACGAAAAGGATCTTGATGGAATAAGAGAGTTTCTGCCCGATATTCTCTCTGACCACAGACTCTGCCACGTGCTTGCAGTTGAGGATATGGCTCTGAGAATTGGTAAGCTTTTCTTTGATGCAGAGGATGATTTGCTTTTGCTTCGTGCGGCGGCACTTTTTCACGATCTGACAAAGGAAAGATCTCTCCCGGAGCAGATCGAAATAGCGAATAAAGCAGGCAGGCCGTTTACACAAGTCGAGCTTAGTGCTCCGAAAACCCTTCACGCACTTACGGCGGCAATGGTGATAGAGGCAGAGTACCCACGCTTTGCGCACGAGGTGGTTCTGTCCACGGTTGCCCGTCATTCGACAGGGTGCGCTGATATGAATTTGTTCCAAAAAATAATATTTTTGTCGGATTATATTGACGAGAGCAGAAAATTTCCCGATTGCGTCCGTCTGCGTGCTGTGTTTTGGGATGCAAAACCCGAGAATATGAATGCAGAAGAGAGGGTGGAGCATCTCGACTCTACGGTGCTCAGGGCACTTGATCTTACGATAAGTGAGATTCTCGAGCGTGGTGGGGTCATAAATCCCGACACAATAGGAGCGAGAAACTCTCTCATTATGGCAAGAGAGAAAAAATTATACGGTGGCGAAAATGGATGAGAACAAGAGCTTTGTGCGCTTTGTAATAATTTCGCTGTCGGTAATTTTGGTGCTTGCAATCTCGCTTGTGCTGCTTGCCGTATATCGCTTTTCGGTTTTCACACCACCTGTTGACACAGGCGTGCCGTTTGCACCAAGCAAGGACGGGGATGACGGTGAGCAATCTCTTGCAGTATCAGATGCTCCCGAATATGTTAGGGAAGAGAGACTATACAATTTCCTTGTATTAGGCACGGACAGGGCTGCAGGTCTTGCCGATGCAATAATACTTGCGTCGATGGACTCGACGAGTGGGAATGTCTCGCTTATGCAGATTCCGAGAGATACTTATATTGAGCTTGACGGAGAGGGACGAAAAATTAACGGTCTGCTTCCACTCATTGGTGTCAGAGGGATCGCAGATATACTTGAACGTTCGCTTTGTATCAACATTGATCGCACGGCTGTAATTGACCTTGACGCACTTTCGGCAATTGTTGATGCTGTGGGTGGGGTTGAGGTGTATATCCCTGAGGATATGAAGTATGACGATCCGTTTCAGGATCTTCATATTGACTTGAAGCAAGGTACACAGCTTCTGAATGGCGAGAAGGCAGAGCAGTTTGTGAGATTTCGTTCGGGCTATGCCGACGGCGACCTTGGACGTGTGGATGCTCAAAAGGATTTTTTGTGTGCACTCTTCAAAAAGGTGCGTGACGAATTTGATCTGACAATGGCAGGACAGCTGTTGCCGAAGCTGTTGCCGATGATAGACACGGATGTTACTGCAGAGGAAGCTTTATTCTTTGCTAATTGTTTCTTCAGTGGAGATACACGTGAGCTTTTGATGCTGACCCTGCCCGGCAGACAGCTGTATTCGGAGAGCTTTGGCTCTTGGTACTACGTTCTGTCGAGAGGTGGAACGCTTGAGGCTATCAACAAATATTTTAATGTTTACTCAAGTGAAGTTACAGATGCGCTTTTTGACAAGAGTGTTATATTCTGTCCCCAGTACGATGTGGATTTTGAGAGAATATATATCTATTCGCTGATTTCGCCAACACCTCAAAGCTGAGGGATGGACAATAATAAAGAAGAAAGAAATTTTTTTGATTTATATACATTAAGGAAAGGAACTCAAAAATGGAAAAAGAATTGAACTTTCAGATTACCGTAGAAAATGACGAGCAGGGCAATCCCGACTCTCTGTCACTTGCAAAGGCAATTTTTGCAGTACTTGACAATCGCAGAGGAGAGGATCTTGCAGTTATCCGTGTTGGAGAAAAGATAGATCTAACCGACTTTTTTGTGCTATGCACAGCACAGTCGAATACTCACGTTAAGGCACTTTGTGACGAGGTGGAATACCGACTTGAGCAGATCGGTATTGGCGCAGATCGCATAGAGGGACGTGGCTCTGACAATTCGTGGATGGTAATGGACTATGGTTGCGTTCTCGTTCACATCTTCAGCCGTGAGAGCCGTGAGTTCTACAATCTCGACAAGCTTTATTCCGACGCCGAGAAGATCGAGCTTGCCGCACAGGACGAATAAAACTGACAATAAAGTATTTAGGAGTATATTATGAGAAACAATTTTAAAGAATACGAAGCCAAATGGCAAGCAATATGGGAGGAAAGTGGAGCTTTTCACGCAGCTGATCCCGGTGAGAGTGGAAGCGAGAAGCCTAAATTCTACGCTCTCGTTGAATTCCCCTATCCGAGTGGATCGGGTATGCACGTAGGTCATATTAAGGCATATTCAGGACTTGAGGTAGTTTCAAGAAAGAGACGCATGCAGGGCTACAACGTGCTTTTCCCGATGGGCTTTGACGCATTCGGCCTTCCCACAGAGACAACTGCAGTTAAGACGGGAGTTCATCCCCGTATTGTAACCGATAACAATATTAAGAAGTTTTCCGATCAGCTTCGCCGTGTCGGCTTTGCACTTGATTGGAGACGAGTGGTCGATACAACTGATGAGGATTATTACCGTTGGACACAGTGGATATTCCTCAAGATGTTTGAAAACGGACTTGCTTTCCGTGATACAGCACTTGTAAACTATTGCCCGAACTGTAAGGTTGTTCTCTCAAACGAGGATTCGCAGGGTGGTAAATGCGACATCTGCCATTCTGACATTGTTCAGAAGTCAAAGGATGTATGGTATCTGCGCATTACGGAGTACGCTGATAAGCTTCTTCGTGGACTTGATGAGGTTGATTATCTCCCCAACATCGTTCAGCAGCAGGTCAACTGGATCGGTCGCTCCGAGGGTGCGTTTATCAACTTCAGCCTCTCGGGTGTTGATGAAACTCTCCGTGTTTATACAACACGCCCCGATACCATTTTTGGTGTTACATTTATGGTTATTGCTCCTGAGCATCCTCTTATTGATAAGTACGCAGACAAAATCAATAATATGGATGCAGTTCTTGAGTACCGCACCGAGTGCGCAAAGAAAACAGAGTTTGAGCGCACACAGCTTGTCAAGGACAAGACAGGCGTTTGCCTTGACGGTATTTCGGCAATCAACCCCATTACAGGCAAGGAAATCCCTGTTTACATCGCAGACTATGTAATGATGGGCTATGGAACGGGTGCGATTATGGCAGTTCCTGCACACGATAGCCGTGACTTTGACTTTGCTCGCAAGTTCGGTATCGAGATTATTGAGGTAATCAAGGGTGGAGACATTACCAAGGAAGCTTATGCAGGCGACGGCGAGATGGTAAACTCCGGCTTCCTCAATGGAATAGCTGTTAAGAGCGAGGCTATCAAGAGAGCTACCGAAGAGCTTGTTCGCCTCGGCGTTGGCGAGGGTGGCGTTCAGTATAAGATGAAGGACTGGGCGTTCAACCGTCAGAGATATTGGGGCGAGCCTATTCCGATAATTCATTGTCCTCATTGTGGAATGGTTCCCGTCCCATACGAGGAGCTTCCTCTTCGTCTGCCTCCTATGGACGAGTTTGCGCCCGGTACAGGTGGAGAGTCGCCTCTCGCAAGAATTGACTCCTTTGTCAACTGCACCTGCCCTGTTTGTGGTGCGGCTGCAAAGAGAGAGACCGACACTATGCCTCAGTGGGCAGGCTCATCCTGGTACTATCTCCGTTACATTGATCCACACAATACAGATGCGCTTGCAGACCCCGAGAAGCTTGACTATTGGCTTCCTGTTGACTGGTACAATGGTGGAATGGAGCACGTTACACGCCATATGATCTATTCACGCTTCTGGCATCATTTCCTCTACGACATCGGTGCAGTTGGCGCCCCCGAGCCCTATGCTAAGCGTACAGCTCAGGGACTTATCCTTGGCTCTGACGGCGAGAAGATGAGTAAGTCGAGAGGCAACGGAGTTGACCCCAACGATGTTATTGAAGCATACGGTGCTGATGTTCTTCGTACCTATGTTCTCTTTATGGGCGATTACGGCTCTGCTGCACCCTGGTCTGAGAGCAGTGTAAGAGGATGCAAGAGATTCCTTGACAGAGTGTTCGATCTTTGCGATATTGCCAAGGGACACGGCGTAACACCTGCTCTTGAAGTGCCCTTCCATAAGACTATCAAGAAGGTTAGCGAGGACATCGAGGCGATGAAGTTCAATACAGCTATCGCAGCTATGATGGAGCTTGTCAACAAGATTTTCGAGTGTGGAACTCTTACAGTCGATGAGCTTACTACATTTGCAACAATTCTGTGTCCGTTCGCGCCTCATATCTGTGAGGAGATCAATTCCGTTCTCGGTGGAAAGGGACTGCTGTCTCTCGCGCCCTGGCCGACATACGATGAGGCAAAGACGATCGATGCGACTATCGAGGTAGCTGTACAGATCAATGGCAAGCTTCGTACAACTGTTAAGCTGCCCCGTGACGCTGCTCGTGAGGAAGCACTTGCTATTGCAAAGGCAGATCCTAAGATTGCAGCTGCAATTGAGGGAAAGACAATAATCAAGGAGATTGCCGTTCCCAACAAGATCGTTAATATAGTAGTAAAATAATCAAAAACACGGCACTTTGTGGTTTAAATAAAACAAATTAAGAAAAAATTTGAAATTGGTATTGACAAGTCGGATGATTTGTTGTATAATACTTTCGTTAATCTGTTTGCTAATGAGCGAGGGGAGGGAAAATATTATGGCAGAAGTAAGAGTTAGAGAAGGCGAATCACTTGATAACGCTCTTCGTCGCTTCAAAAAGCAGTGTGCCCGTTCAGGTGTTCTTGCAGAGCTTCGCAAGAGAGAGCACTATGAGAAGCCCAGCGTAAAGCGCAAGAAGAAATCTGAAGCAGCCAGAAAGCGTAAGTACAAATAATTGTACGGCTTTTGCCTGATTATTTCTATAACGGAGTGCCCCCGGGCACTCCGTTTTTTCAGCAAATGAAAAATTAATTCAAATATAATTTTTTCTTGTTTTTGGTATTGATTTTTCCTAAAAATGGTGATATAATTTATTTATCTTAAATTTTTTACTATTTTTGGAGGTACTTATGGATATTCTTAAGAACTTGTTCCCTTTTTCTTTTAAGGAAAAGAGCACAGTTGCCGCATTGGTAATCAATGTTATCATCTATGTAGTAGTTGGCGCAGTTGTCGGTGTTCTCATCGCTCTGCTTGCTAACCTTCCTATCGTTGGCATCGTTATACGTGCTGTCGGTGGACTTATTGACCTCTATGTTACAGTCGGTATCGTTCTCTCATTCCTTGATTACTTCAAGGTAATCAAATAATTTGAGGCATTGGCTGTTGCTTCGGCAACAGCCAGTTTCAAAAAAAGGAGTATAAAAATGGATTGTTTGTTTTGTAAGATTATTAATGGAGACATCCCGTCCTCCAAGGTATATGAAAACGAGTATGTATATGCTTTCCGTGATATCAATCCTCAGGCACCGGTGCATATTCTCGTAATTCCCAAGCTTCACCTTGCATCTGCAGACGAAGTGAGCGAGAACAACAGCATTTATGTTGCAAAGATTTTTGAGGCGATCCCTCTTATTGCAAAGGCAGAGGGACTTGACGGTGGCTATCGAATCATAAGCAACTGTGGAGATGACGCTTGCCAATCGGTCAAGCATCTGCATTTCCACGTTCTCGGTGGAACACAATTGACAGAAAAAATGGGTTGATGTCCCAAAATCCCCACGCAGGGTTTTCTTGCGTGGGGATTTTTCTTTTTGGCAGAAAAAGAAAAAACGTTCTCACTATGTGACATATTTTTTTGAGCACAGGTAATATAATTTATATGAGGTGAGACGAGTGGGACAGACGGTTTACGGTGACTTGCTGTTTTTGATAAATTTCAGTATGGACTTTTTGGTGCTCTTTATAACGTCGAGACTTTTGTCGGTCAAGCTAAGGCCACTCCGTGCTGCTCTCGCTGCCGCAATAGGTGGCGTTTATGGCGTTGGTGCGCTGTTTTTGGATGTGTCAAGGCTTGTGGTGGGTGTGTGCGACGTGGGGGTTGCGTTCCTTATTTGTGCTGTTGCCTTTTGGCACAGAGGAGAGAGGCTTGGGCTCTTTCTTTGGAGAGGTGCTGTGTTTTTTGGAGTATCGCTGCTGCTTGGTGGAATTATGAGTGGCTTTTTTGCGATACTTGGCAGAATGGAATTACTTGCGCCCGACGTGGACGGAGAGGACGATATAAGCGTTTGGCTATTTGCACTTCTGGCAGCTGCAGGTAGTGCGGCAGCACTTGTGGGTGGACGCAGACTTCGCACTCTCTCTCAGTCAAAGAGGGTGAAAATCACCATAAATGTTGATGGCAAGTGCGTAACTCTCACGGCTATGACCGATACGGGAAATATGCTGTACGATCCACTCGGTGGCAGAGCAGTTGTTATATGCGAGCTTGATGCTGTTGAGGAAATTTTTGAACATCAGCTTGTAAGCTTTTGGCGAGATGGAGATATATCGGGGGTAACGGCTCTTGACGCAAAGTTTTCTTCTTGTCTCAGGTTTATTCCCGCCAAGGGTGCTCTCAGTGGAAAGGTCAGTATGCTTTGCGCAGTTGCCCCTGATTCTTTTAGTGTATGCACAGAGAGTGATGAGCACGAGTGTGACGTGCTTATAGCTCCTGTTCCGTTTGCGCTTTCTGCCGGAGAAAGCCGAGCTATTATTCCACCCGGACTAATACAATAAAAAAGGAGTACGCTATGCTCTCGTTACTTTTAATGAAAATCAGATTGTTTTTCGCAAAGATACTCGAAAGACTTGGTCTTGGAGGTGGGATATACTATGTCAACGGCCCTGACACGCTTCCACCACCATTATCAAGAAGTGAAGAGGAGGAGGCGACGAGGCGACTGTGCGATAGCCCCGATGATGAGAGCGTGCGCGGCTTGCTTATTGAGCACAATCTCAGGCTTGTGGTGTATATTGCCCGTAGATTCGAGAGTACGGGGATAGGTATTGAGGATCTTGTTTCGATAGGAACGGTCGGTCTTATAAAGGCCGTCGGCAGTTTTCGTTCGGACAAGGGCATAAAGCTTGCGACCTACGCATCAAGGTGTATTGAAAACGAGATACTTATGTATATAAGAAAGTACAGCCAGCAGCGGCACGAGGTTTCTCTTGATGAGCCACTCAATGTCGATTGGGATGGTAACGAGCTTTTGCTCTCCGATGTGCTCGATTCCGGGGAGGACGGCGTTTGTGAGGAATTTGCAGCTCGTGAGGAGAGAATGCTTGTACGTCGTGCTGTTGCGGCACTTGAGCCGAGGGAGAGAAGAATTATTGAGCTGAGGTACGGGCTTGGTGGAGGACAGGAGCTTACGCAGAAGGAGGTTGCCGATCTGCTTGGTATCTCACAATCATACATATCAAGACTTGAAAAACGAATAATAAACACGCTTAGGCGAGAAATGATGGGCAAAATATAAAAAAACTTGGACAAAAGCAATTTTTTTAAAAAAAGGTATTGCAAAATTTCGTCAGATGTGGTATAATGTTTTGTAATTGCGACACGGACGGCAAAATCCGTCCGAATAACGCAAAAAAGTGAGGTGTTTATTGTGAAAGAGGGTATCCATCCTAAGTATGAAGAGGTCGTAATCAGATGTGCTTGCGGCGAGACCGTTACCACACGTTCGACCAACCCCAGAGGCGGCAACGAAATTAAGGTTGAAATTTGTTCCAAGTGTCATCCTTTCTTCACCGGCAAGCAGAAGTTTGTTGATGCCGGCGGACGTGTTGACAAGTTCAACAAGCGACTCAGAGGCAGAGGCGAATAATCTTGGAAAGAAACCCGTGGGCGAGTTGTACGCAGAGATGTGTGCGCTTGCCCGTGTTTCTTTTTTACCGCTTTTGGTTAATAAACCGAAAGGAGTTATCTTATGGAAGGAAATATTACAGAGAAGATCACCACAGGACGAGCAGTTCTTGTCGGCGTTGATTCAAATGAAATGAAGGACGGGGAGTGCGAGATATCTCTCGCTGAGCTTGAGCGACTTGTTGATACGGCAGGCGGCGAGACTGTGGCTACACTTGTTCAGTCACGTCAAAATCCCGATGTTCGCACTTATATTGGCTCAGGCAAGCTGCTTGAGCTTTGTGAGCTTTGTCGCACAAACGAGGTTGATATTGCAGTTTTTGATTGCGAGCTTACTCCGTCGCAGATAAGAAATATAGAGGACGAGCTTGACGGCGTGCGTGTTATCGACCGCTCTATGCTCATTCTTGATATTTTTGCACTTCACGCTGCTACGGCAGAGGGCAAGCTACAGGTTGAGCTTGCGCAGCTGAAGTACACAGCACCGAGACTTATCGGCAAGGGAACACAGCTCTCAAGGCTTGGTGGTGGTATAGGAACAAGAGGCCCCGGAGAGAGCAAGCTTGAATCCGACAGAAGACATATCAAAAGACGTGCTGCGGCACTTGAGGCTGAGCTTCGTGAGCTTGAGGTGCAGAGAAAAACTCTGCGCTCGGCAAGAGACAGAAGTGGCATACCCAAGGTTGCTATCGTTGGCTACACCAACGCAGGAAAGTCGACCTTGCTCAACGCTCTGACGGGAGCAGGCATACTTGCCGAGGACAAGCTTTTCGCAACTCTCGATCCTACAACAAGGAAGTTTTCGCTACCATCCGGCGAATCAGTGTTGCTTACAGATACGGTAGGCTTTATTCGCCGACTCCCACACCATCTTATCAAGGCGTTTCGCTCAACTCTTGATGAGGCTGTGTGTGCAGATATATTGATGATTATCGTCGATGCGTCCGACCCGGAGCATCCCTCCCAGCTTGCAGTAACAGAAGATTTGCTTGCAGAGCTTGGAGCAGGTGGCAAGCCCTGCCTTATCGTTTACAACAAATGCGATTTGCCTGCAAGGGATGATATTCCCGCTCCCGTCAGCGCACCCGTGAGTGCAGACGGAAGCAAGAGAGTGGTATATATCTCAGCACTTACAGGACGTGGACTTGACGATTTGGCTTTTGCACTTGAGGCACTCGTAAAAGTGGGAAAGAAGAGAGTCAAATTCGTAATTCCGAATGCATCGGCAGGTGCGCTAAACATTCTCTACAAGAACGCAAGCGTTGAAGATGTTGAATACGGAAACGAAAATATCACCGTCATAGCCACCGTTGACTCAAAAATCAGGGGTATGCTCTCGGAATATGACGGAGGTGAGGTTGTTTGAAGACCTTCATAACTTTAGGTGGCGAGGGAACGGCAACTATCGTCGAGAAAAGGTCGGAGTTTATTGGGTACGCAAAGCCTGTATCAAACGAGGCTGAGGCAACGGAGTTTGTCGCAAGAATAAAAAAGAAGCACGCCGACGCCCGACACAACGTCTATGCATATCATCTCTTTGGTGGCACACTCAAGAGATATTCTGACGATGGAGAGCCACAGGGAAGTGCAGGAATGCCTGTGCTTGATGTGATATGCAAGAACGGGATTGATGGTGCTTGCGTAGTTGTGACTCGATATTTTGGTGGTATTTTGCTTGGAACGGGTGGACTTGTCAGGGCGTACAGTGCAACAGCTGCTGCTGCAGTTGAGGCGGCGGGCATCATAACGCTTGAGGAATGCACGCTCGTTGAGCTGTCCTGCACATATAATGACCACAACAGAATGCAAAATGAGTTTGCAAGATATGGTGCTGTTATTGAAAACAGCGAGTTTTCTGCATCCGTGGTGCTGACGCTAAGTATGCCGACTGCGGCAGTAGATGGCTTTTCTATAAGAATGCGAGATCTTTCAAGTGGAAGAGCTCGGACCGAGATAAAAGGCACTATTATGACAGCACCGAGAAAGTACACGGTTTAAGATTATCAACAAAAAACAATAAAAATCGCAAAAAATCTCTTGAAAAAAGAGGTTTTTGCGATTTTTCTGCGTATATTGTATTATGAAAACAAAAATGAAAGGAGTGAGCGTGGTGAAGATACCGAGAGATGTAGTTGAGGAGATTGTTCGCAGAAACGATATCGAGCAAGTTATAGGCTCTTACGTCAACCTGAAAAACGCAGGTTCAAATATGCTCGGACTTTGTCCGTTTCACAGCGAAAACACTCCGTCATTTACAGTTTTTTCAGCGACAGACAGCTTTTATTGCTTTGGATGTGGAGCCGGTGGGGACGTTGTAACCTTTATTATGAGGATGGAAAATGTCGACTATCCCTCCGCCTTGGAGATACTTGCCAAGCGTGCAGGTATAACTATTCCCGAAAGTACATCGGGATATGAAAACCGTGGGCCGAAACGTGAGCGCATACTTGCGATGAACGAGGCTGCGGCAAGATTTTTCAGGCATTGTCTTGTAAACGAGGCGTGCGGCGAGCAGGCAAGGGAGTATTTCAGGCAAAGAGGAGTGTCTGATGGGATTTCAAAGCAGTTCTATCTCGGATACGCGCCAAATGATTTCGGAAAGCTGAGAACGCATCTTCGCTCACTTGGGTTTACCGATGAGGAGATGATTGCAGGCTTCCTTTGTGGAAAGAGTGCAAAGAACGGTCAGGCTTATGACTATTTCAGAAACAGAGTAATCTTTCCCATAGTTGACACCTCACGCAATATCGTTGCTTTTGGTGGACGGGTTATGGATGACAGCAAGCCGAAATACTTAAACTCATCCGATACACCTGCGTTTAAGAAGAGTAAAAATCTTTTCGCGCTCAACTATGCAAAGGGTTTTTGTGCCGAACAACTTATACTCTGTGAGGGCTATATGGATGTTATTGCACTCCATCAGGCAGGCTTCCCGAATGCAGTCGCAACGCTCGGAACGGCAATTACAGAGGAGCACGCAAGAATAATTTCGAGATACACAAAGAAGGTTATTATCTCATACGATTCGGACGAGGCAGGAGTCAAGGCGGCAAACAAGGCTATGCTTCTGCTTGGCAAGGTCGGAGTCGAGGTGAGGGTGCTCAAGATGAATGGAGCGAAGGACCCCGATGAATTTATAAAAAAATTCGGAAGGGATGCTTTTCGCAAGCTTCTTGACGAGAGCAGAACGGGCTTTGAGTACAAGCTTGAGGCAGTGCTCTCAAAGCACGATATCACGCTTACCGATGGCAAGCGCAGAGCGTGCGAGGAAATTGTGGCGATAATCTCGGACTACTATTCCAAGGTCGAGCGTGAGCTTTACGGCAAGCGAGCAGCCGAGGTCATCGGTATCAGCGCAAACGCTTTGCTTGATGATATCGAAAAGAGACACAGAAGCAAGTTGCGTGAGGTTGGACGTGAGCAGTCGAGAGAGGCTGCGGCTGAGCTGAGACAATTTTCTAATCGAGTAAATCCTGATGCGGCAAAGAACCTAAGAGCTTCATATGCTGAGGAGGCCTTACTTGGTCTGCTTATGATTTATCCCGAGTACAGAGATTTTGTTCAGAGTGGAAGGCTCAAGCTTGAGGAAAGTGATTTCTTTACTGCCTTTGGCAAGAGAGTTTTTTCTGCTATTATGAAGCTGCACGCAGAGGGATATGTCTATGCGATGCTTGGAGAGGAATTCAATCCCGACGAGATGGCGGCACTTGAGGATATGCAACGAAGGCGCAGGGCTTTGAGTGAAAACGGAATTGAGATATTTGAGTCAACTGCAAAGACGCTTAGGGCTGAAACGAAGAAGGCGCAAGACGCATCAAGTGCATCACGCCCATCGCTTGAAGACACACTCGCAGCCAAGCGCAAA
This sequence comes from Eubacteriales bacterium, assembly GCA_045543615.1. Taxonomy (GTDB): domain Bacteria; phylum Bacillota; class Clostridia; order Oscillospirales; family CAG-272; genus CAG-390. The sequence goes on along the minus strand of JAZPXL010000057.1, from coordinate 13,552 downwards.
AAGCTTGAAGAAGAGAGACGGAGACGCAGTGGCTCTAACTAACGAAAACAAATTTAGTTTAATATATTCGCAATAATACATAGGAAGGTAAAAAATATGCAAACAGACAAGAAGATTGATGTAAACGATTTCCTTGAAAAAGAGGGTAGCACCAGAGATTACGAGGATGTTCTTGGAGAGATGTCTGAAGGCGACGTTCTCGACGAGATATTTGATGATTCTACTGAAACGGATATGCTGCTGGTTGACGAAATTCCCGCAAGCGAGATGGATAAAATCGAGAGCGAGGTCGAGAAATTCGGAGACGGTGAGGAAATGGAGCGTATGCTCGAACAGGAGGGCTTTGCTATTGACGATCCTGTTCGTATGTACCTCAAGGAGATAGGTAGAGAAGAGCTTCTCACGCAGGCACAGGAGCTTGAGCTTGCTGCCCGTATGAATGACCCCGAGCTTACCGAAGAACAGAGACAGGATGCAAAGAACAAGCTTATCGTTGCAAACCTCCGTCTTGTTGTAAGTATCGCAAAGAGATATGTCGGTAAGGGAATGTTCTTCCTTGATCTTATTCAGGAGGGCAACCTCGGACTTATCAAGGCTGTTGATAAGTTTGACTACGAAAAGGGCTACAAGTTCTCAACATACGCAACTTGGTGGATCAGACAGGCTATCAACCGAGCTATTGCTGACCAGGCAAGAACCATCAGAATTCCTGTTCATATGGTTGAGACTATTCACAAGGTATCAAGATATCAGCGTCAGCTGCTCCAGGAATACGGACGTGATCCGACAGCAGAGGAGCTTGGTGAGAAGATGGGAATGAGCGCAGAGAAGGTTCGTGAGATACTCAAGATTGCGCAAGAGCCGGTTTCTCTTGAAACTCCTATTGGCGAGGAAGAGGACAGCCATCTTGGCGACTTCATTCCTGATGATGAGACACCCACTCCCGCAGACGCTGCATCTGCAACAATGCGCCGTGAAGTTATTGAGCGTCAGCTTCGCACACTGACTCCCAGAGAGGAGCACGTAATCAAGCTCAGGTTCGGTCTGTATGACGGCCGTTGCCGTACGCTTGAGGAGGTTGGAAAGGAATTCAACATCACACGTGAGCGTATTCGTCAGATTGAAGCAAAGGCACTGAGAAAGCTTCGTCATCCCAGTCGCGCAAGGCATCTTAAGGGCTTTATGGAGTGATTTTTTGTCCTTTTGGCGATATGCAATTCTAACAAATTATTCGCTTAAATATCGTGAATAAGCACAAAAAAATCGACATATATGTCAAATAGCCACCCGAGCGATTTGTATAACTTGCAAAACAAAAGTTAACATATTGTAACGGAAAGTGCTGAATTGTGAAAGGCGAGAAAATTTCGTCTTGACATTGAAATTTTTTTGTAGTAAAATATATTATATAATACCTATTGGTGCGCGCACGGCGTACCGTTCTTAAGGAGGAACTAAATGAAAAAAAGGATTATGTGCTTGACACTGGCTGTTGTTATGCTTATGAGCATGATGTTTACAGGATGCGATCAGCTTCTGGGACAGGGTGAAGATACCAATGCAACCGGTGACATCGTTGAAGAACAGTCCAATGCAACAAAGACTCTCTCTATGTATATGGTTTGCGAAGCTCCCGTATCCGAGGAGACTGCAAAGCTTGTAGAGGATGCATTCAATAAAATCACAAAGTCTAAGTTCAAGACACAGGTAAAGCTTCATTTCTGCACTTACGATAACTACTATGAGACTATCGAAGGCGTTATGGATGCTAACTATCAGAAGGCTCTTCTTGAGGAAGAGGCTGAAAAGGCTCTCCGTCAGGCTAAGAGAGACGCAAAGGCTCTCGGAATTGACACAGACAAGGCTTGGTTAGACGCATTCTATGAGGCTCATCCCGAGTACGCTCCCTTCCGTGAGACAGAAGCTCTCACAGGCGATGATACCACAGCTGAAGAAACAGAGCTTGTTACCATCGAGGGTACTGACAGCGTAATGAGTCAGGTTAAGTATCCCGACGAGAGAGAGAACCAGATCGACATCATCTGGCTTGACAGCTATGACAAGTATATGGAGTACGTCGAGAAGGAATGGCTCACAAGACTTGATGACCAGCTCACAAGTGCTTCCAAGAAGCTCAAGGAATACATCAACCCCACACTTCTCGCTTGGGCAAAGTTTGCTGCAAGCGGCACATACGCTATTCCCAACAACGTTGTTATCGGTGAATACACATATCTCCTTGTAAATAAGGAGCTTGCTGCTAAGTACAGCTATGACGGTGCTGCAATCAACTCCATCTTCGGTGCTGCAACAGAGGACTTCCTCAAGGACGTTGCTACATACGAGGACAGCTCAAAGGTAGTTCCGATTTACGGTGATTTCGACAATTATCGTACATTCTTCTGGGATATTGATACCACAACAGGTAAGGTTTCCTCCGACAAGTTTTCCATTATGGGTGATACATTCACACTTGCTCGTATTCTTGATCCTGCAAGTAAGTCCAACAGCATTATAAGCGCAAGAAATATCTTCACATCCACAGAGTTCAAAAACCAGCTTTACGCTATTCAGAAGTACAAGGATGCAGGTTACTTCACAGCTGACAATGTTCTTGTTGACCTTGACGGCGACGGCAAGGCTGAGGAAGTTCCACAGTACGCAATCCGTATGGTAAAGGGCACAGCTGCAGATCTCGTTGATCTCTACAGCGAGGATTATTATATGAATGTTCTTGAGTATCCGACCATCGGTTACGAAGAGGCATTTGGTAATATGCTCGGTGTTTCTTCATATACTCGTGATATTGGACGTAGTATGGAAATCATTACATACCTTAACACAAACTCTGCGCTCCGCAACATTCTTCAGTACGGTGTAGAGGGTGTTCATTACCAGCTTGACGAAGAGACAGGTGCTCTCACTCGCCTCAACAACGATTATATGATGGACATCAACACAACAGGTAATGTATTTGTTGCATATCCCGAAGAGGGCGAGCGTCTTGATATTTGGGAATATGGTAAGAAGCAGAACCTCGATGTTCGTTCCTACCTTGCACTTTGCTTCAACATTCCTGAGGATAAGATCACAATGCCCGAGGACGAGGATGATCCTGAAAACTATATTCTTCTCAACAAGGATGAGGTCAATGAGCTCAACGAGTTCTCAAAGTCAGTTGTAGAGAGACTTGCTACCGTTACTTCATACGAAGAGCTTGTAACTCTCATTGAGGGAACTATTGACGAGGAGACCGGCGACAGAAACAAGGACGGATGGGACGATTACAAGCCCGCTGCATACGTTTCTCAGATCACCTACGATAACGACGCAGGCTTCTTCTCTATGTATTACAACTGGATGATCGAAAGCGGTCTGTACACACCTGAGGAATAATAAAAAACCGATGGCTTGTCCATCGAATAAAAAAGAACCGATTGCGCTATGCGCGATCGGTTCTTTTGTTTATCTGTGATATTTATTGGATATAGTGAGGACGCTTGCTTTTCCAAAGCTTACCTGTTGCAAGGCAGAAGATAGTGCCGAATGCCGCAACGCCAATCCAGAGAAGAATAGTGCCGTCCCAATTGCCACCCGAAGCGATCTTTCCATAGATGATCTCGCCACTTGAGGCAGATATGTAGGCAAGTCCCGTCATTACTCCACTAACCGATGAGGATATTCCGAGATGTCCGTATCTGTACGGAACATATGTCATTACCATTGAGTTGACTCCACGCATCAGAGACATAGCAGTACCGAGCATTATTACGGAGAAAATTGGAGACGAGATACCGGGGATAAAGATGCAGGCGAGAGCTGCTGTTGTTGCAAGGAAAAGCGCGAACGAGGTCATAATCTCGTTGTGGAAAACGTGACGGTCAAGGAATATGCCTATGTAAGGGCCTGCTATTGTAAATATCGGGAGCAGTGTGGAGATGAGTGACGCCATTGAATCGGACACACCGAAGGTGTCGATGAGATATTTCTGGATCCAGTCAACAACCGAATCCTTGAGCGCGCCGTTGAGAAGTGCGACCACGGCGACAATCAGAAGTCCTGTACCAAGAAAGATTTTTAATGAAAGCTTTTTCTTTTCGACGTCGCTCTTGCCACTTGCATCAAGCAACGCCTGCGCCTCTTTGGCAACTTTCTTAGCAGTAAGAATTACCTGCTCTTTTATTGAATTAAGACCGATGAGCCATATGGCACTTGAGAGGCAGAGCGAGATGCCACAGATGACGAATACCAGACGCCAATCACCGAGGCTCAGGAGAAATGAGGAAAGCAGGTATGAACCAATCATTCCTGCAGGAGTTGAGAGTGAGAAATTTGCGCCTGCACGATAGCGAGGGCCTTCCTCCATCCATTCGGCGAATATGCGGATGATGGGCGACCAGAGCATTGAGCAGAAAAATCCGTTGAGTGCCCATATCACCACGAAAAGCCACGGGAAAGAGTTGACTCCCATAAGGATGTTCATACATCCGGAACCGAAGAGCCCGACACCGACCATAGTTTTGGGCGAAATCTTTACGCCCATACGCCCACTGATGAACTGACCTGCGCCGTATATTATGAGATATGAGGCAGAGATAACTCCACTGAAATCATTTGTAATGAGTCCCGACTCGATTATCGAGTTTCGACAGGACGAGAAGTTGCACTTTCCGAGATAGGATAGTGCGTAAGCCATAAAGCATAGCAAAAACAAAATAGTCGTTGAATGCTGTTTTTTCTCCGTTTTCAAAGTGTGTGCCTTTCTTTATACTTGACGGGATGGGAAAAACTACAATATATATAATACCACCATTTTGTTTAAAAATCAATATACTTGTTTGATGAAATAAAGGTTTCTTCGTGCTATTTTTTGTTGAATAATCAATAAACCTAAAAAGCTATCGGGAAAACTATAATAATTAAAAAATATCAAAAACCACTTGTTTTTTCCTGAGAAAAGGAGTATAATAAACGTACAATTAAACAGCGGGGAGCTTGATGCGCCTATGAGCGCGGACAGGCTGAGAGGAAGGTAAGACCTTCGACCCATTAACCTGATTTGGATAATGCCAACGTAGGGATGCCTGAACAATAGTGTATTCAGATGGAAGTTACCAAAAAAGGTAGCTTCCATTTTTTATTCTGTGTTGAATTGCTCATCCTCAAGTCCGTTATGCATACTCGGGGAACGCATAGGACTTATGCAGGTGAGCGATTGGGGCGACAGTGCCGCCGATGGTTTCCGCTGAATGATTGAATATTATTATTCCGAACAAATCGGAGAAAGAGGCAAAAATGCTTGGAAACTGTCTTGAAAACGTAAGAAAGTCCACGCCGCTTGTGCATAATATCACGAATTATGTAACAGTTAATGATGTGGCAAACGCGATTCTCGCCTGTGGGGGTAGCCCCATTATGTCGGACGAACCCAATGACGTGGCTGATATCACCTCCATCTGTGGAGGACTTAACATTAATATCGGCACGCTCAATGAACGTAGCATTGAAGCTATGTTTATATCAGGTGCAAAGTCAAATGAGCTTGGACATCCCGTTCTGCTCGATCCCGTAGGAGCAGGCGCAAGCGCGCTTCGCACCGGTACTGCAATTGAAATTATGGAGAAGCTCAAGCCTGACGTCATCCGAGGCAATATCTCGGAAATCAAAACACTCGCTCTCGGCAGTGGAACGACCAAGGGCGTTGATGCAGATGCGGCAGATACCGTAACTGAGGAGAATCTCGATCAGATGGTAGCTTTCGTCAAGAGCTTTGCCGCAAAGACCGGAGCTGTTGTTGCGATCACGGGGGCTATTGACCTTGTTGCCGATGCAGAAAAGTGCTATGTTATTCGCAACGGTCGTCCCGAAATGAGCCGTATAACAGGTACGGGCTGTCAGCTTTCGGGAATTGCAACTGCATATGTAGTTGCCAATACAGATAACAAGACCGAGGCTGTTGCCGCCGCAGTTTGCGTAATGGGACTTGCAGGTGAGATCGGTGTGAGAAATATGGCAGATGGCGAGGGTAACTCCTCACTTCGCAACCGTATCATTGATGCCATTTACAATATGGATGCAGAAACGCTTAACAGGGGAGCAAAATATGAAGTGCGATGAGAAAGATCTGCTTTTGTATGCGGTCACCGATCGTTCGTGGCTTGGAAAGCAGACTCTCTACGAGCAGGTAGAGGAAGCTTTGAGGGGTGGTGCAACCTTTGTTCAGCTTCGTGAAAAAGAGCTTGACGATGACGCATTTCTTGCCGAAGCTATTGAAATACAGAGGCTTTGCAAAAAATACGGCGTACCTTTTGTTATTAATGATAATGTAGAGATAGCAAGAAAAATAAACGCCGACGGTGTTCACGTTGGACAGAGTGATATGGAGGCGGGAGATGTCCGTGCTCTTCTCGGCGAGGACAAGATACTCGGTGTTTCTGCGCAGACCGTAGAGCAGGCTATACTTGCCGAACAGAGTGGTGCTGATTATCTCGGTGTTGGTGCAGTGTTCCACACGGGTTCAAAGGCCGATGCCGATGACGTAAGCCGTGAAACTCTAAGGGCAATTTGTGAAGCTGTGAGCATTCCCGTTGTAGCTATCGGGGGGATCGGCAAGCACAATGTGCTTGAGCTTAGTGGAAGTGGTATTTGTGGTGTCGCTGTAATAAGCGCGATTTTTGCTGCCGAAGATATCACAAGTGCGACAGCAGAGCTCAAAGCTCTTACAAGGCAGGCAACAGCAAAATGATCAAAGGCGCAATATTTGACCTCGATGGAACGCTCCTTGATTCGATGTCTATATGGGATACCATCGGGGAGAACTATCTCCGTTCCCTTGGTATTGAGGCGAGAGAAAATTTAGCCGAAGTTTTTAAAACTTTCACTTTGGAAGAGTCGGCAGAGTATTATCGTACGCACTATGGTGTGACATTGTCTGTCAAGGAAATAATGGACGGCGTAAACGGAATGGTCGAGGATTTCTATCGAAACACAGCTCCTCTGAAAAAGGGGGCTTCTAAGTTCCTTGAAAGACTGTCGAGGGACGGCGTGAAGATGTGTATAGCCACGGTCACGGACAGGCATCTTGCACAGGCCGCCTTGCAACGCTTGGGGGTCGGACAATACTTTGAAGAGATCATAACTACTTCCGAGGTCGGCTGTGGAAAGAACGATCCGATTATCTACCGTATAGCTCTTGCTTGTCTTAAAACAGAAAAGCGTGAAACTATCGTCTTTGAGGACGTCCTTCACGCTTTAATGACAGCCAAGAGTGACGGATTTGTTGTTGCAGCAGTATATGATGAACACGAACCGAGACAAACGGAAATGAAAGAAAACGGTGATTATTATATTACCAATTACGAAACAGCAAAAATATAAAACACAGCGGCAGATTGGGGGCACCACCTTATGTCGCTACATAAAACGATGCTGAAAAACGAAAGGAGTATTCTATGAAAATGAAAACAGCATTGACCATTGCAGGAAGCGACTGCAGTGGAGGCGCCGGTATTGAGGCAGATTTGAAAACAATGACGATGAACGGTGTTTATGCGATGAGTGCGATTACAGCACTCACGGCACAGAACACGACCGGCGTAAGATCAATTATGGAGGTAACTCCCGAATTTTTGAGAGATCAGATCGATGCGGTATTTGAGGATATCCGTCCGGATGCCGTAAAAACAGGAATGGTCAGCTCGCCTGCGCTCGCTCTGGTGATTGCCGAAAGACTCGCCTATTACAAGGCGAAGAACATTGTGGTCGATCCCGTGATGGTCGCTACAAGTGGTTCTGAATTGATGAAAACCGATGCGATATCGGTGTTAACAAGAGAGCTTCTTCCTCTCGCTGCTCTTGTTACGCCCAATATTCCCGAAGCTGTGGTTTTGTCAGGGCAGAGCATTGGCACAAATGAAGATATGGAGCGTGTAGCGAAGTTTATCGGTGATACATACGACTGTGCTGTGCTTCTTAAGGGAGGTCACAGCATAAGTGATGCAAACGATCTTCTGTATGTAGACGGTAGTTATAAATGGTTTGGCGGTAAGCGAATAAGCAACCCCAACACTCACGGTACGGGATGCACTCTTTCGTCGGCCATCGCATCAAATCTTGCTAAAGGCTATGACCTTGAAACTTCTATCGGGAAAGCAAAGGATTATATCTCGGGCGCACTTGCTGCGATGCTCGATTTGGGTCGAGGCTCTGGACCTATGAACCACGCTTTTGATCTGAACAGCAAATTTGCTGAATAATAATACTTGATATGATAGGACCAACAGTATCACAACAAGCGAAGATTATAGTATCTTGTGCGATAAAGGAAGACAGCTTTTGATTAAAGACTTCTGAAATAACAATCTTAGTGGCAAGGATGTAAGTCCCTGCCACTTTTCTAAAATGTAACGGTAAGGCTCAAGACATAATAATTATATTTTAGCGTTTGATTTCTCGGTAAGTGAGGAAGCGTTGATTTTACGAGAGGGACGAGCAAAAATAAGGACTGCCATTTCAATACAAACCGTATCAAAACAGCAGTTCCTATTCTATCTTATTGTGGATAAATATATCTTATCATTTGTAAATGGAAAAATCAATGCTTTTGAAAAAAATATGATTGTTCATTTCTTTTTAGTTGACATTTAGAGCGAGTGGTGGTATAATGAAGCCATTAAAACGTCAAAACAAAGGTGGTAATCAAATGAAGAAGATCAGGATAGTATCACTATTTCTTGCTATACTTATGGCACTGACTGCGTTTTCTTGCTTTGTCGGCTGTGAGGACAACGGCGCAGGTGACGACACAACCGAGCCTGAGGACACAACGAATAACATCAAGCTTGAGCTTTTGGCTCAGGCTGTTGCGACGTACACCATCGTGCGCCCCGACGAAATTTCCGACACGCTTCTTACAGCAGTTCAGGACTTTAACACAAATATGAGAGAAATTTTTGGCAACAATCTTCTCTTCAAGACCGATTTCTATATGGAAAACGTTCCTGCTTTTGCGATGGTTGATACCGAAATTCTTATAGGCAAGACCAACCGTAAGGAAAGCATTGAATTTCTGGCTGATCTTAACAGAGATGATTACGGCTATAAGCTCATCGGCACAAAGCTCGTTATCGCAGGTAATACAGACGAGGGAACTATCTCAGCTATTCAGAGATTCCAGCACGACATACTCTCAAAGCTTTCTGCAGGACAGAGCTTCAGCGAGAGCGACATTTTCTACACCTCTGCAAACGATTATCTAAGCGTTGCAGAGTACCCTGTAAAGAATCTTTCAATCGGAAGCGTTCCTGTGAATGATTACAGAATTGTATATCCCCACAAGGGCGAGCGCGGCGAGGAGCTTGGTGCAGAGCTGCTTGCAGAAAAGATCGCAGATATCTGTGGTGCTGTTGTTGATGTTGTAAGCGACAAAGAAGAGCGCGGAGAGCAGGCTCACGAGATTTTGATTGGTGCAACCAATCGTTCAAGCGAGGCAGAGCTTAGCGCAGCACTTGATTCAGTTGCTGCCAATGCCGGCGTTGTAGTTTATACTGACAAGGACATCCTCATTCACGCAAGTGGAGCAACTGCTCTGCTTACAGCAGTAAACGGACTTATTGATAAGCTTCCTACCGAAAAGGCTGAGAGCGTTTCTATTACACTTGAAGCGAAGAGTGAATACAGCTACAATGACAAATTGCTTTCTGCAATGTCATTTAACGTTCAGGTATGGGGAACATCCACAGACCGTGATGCTCGTGTCAAGAAGATGCTTGCAACATATAAGCCCGATACCATCGGCTTCCAGGAGGTTGATACAGATTGGCTTGGCAAGCTCAACGCATTCCTCAAGAGCGAGTACGATTTTGTCGGTCTTGGCAGAGACGGTGGAACAAAGGGCGAATTTAACCCCATTTTCTACAAAAAGGATCTCTTTAAGTGCATTGAATACGGCACAAAGTGGCTCTCGGATACTCCCGACGTGAAGTCAAAGTACAGCGAGTCCTCTCTCAACAGAATTTATACATACGCATTGCTTGAGCGCAAGAGTGATGGACAGAGAATTATGGTTATCAACACCCACTTTGACCACGAAAGTGGCGTTGCAAGAGAAAAGCAGGCAAATGCGCTTATGAAATATGTCAATACAATTACCGATTATCCCGTAGTTCTGACGGGCGACTTCAACTGTGGCGCATCCTCCAATGCATACAACAACATTGTTAGTAGTGGAATGCTTAAGAATTCATCGGGTATCGCAGGTAATGTTATTACTAAGGGCCCGACATATACAGATTACGGAAGCAGTAATTCAACTATCGACTTTGTGTTTGTTACACATAAGAAGATTTTGGTTGAGAGCTACCGTGTATGCAACGAGAAGATCAACGGAAACTATCCCTCCGACCATCATCCCGTTCTTATCGAATATTCGATTTATTGATTATTGAAGAATATCGAGATTGAGTCTTTCAAGACGGACTAAATTGTCGATGGCACGCAAAAGTCGTGCCATCGACTTTTTGTATTCCACGCTTGAGTTCTCCTCTGCCGATACAATGGCAATATCTATTTGCTCACTTACTGCATCGGTCTCGCTTCGGGGAATTGTCAGGCTGACGAGTGTCTTATTGCTCTCCCAATAGCTTTTAATGGCTGATAGCTCATCTGTGGCGTCCGTAGCTTCATTTGGCAGAGACAAAATCATTTCCGATAGGGTGTTTCCGACTGAGGTTATGAAACAGGTGTTGGCTATTGAAACGGCTACGAGCAGAGATAAGAGCACAAGCGAGAGCTTGACTTGAGTGTTGGGATTCATTGTTTTTCCTCCACGGTGGTAAAAATTCTTTTGTTTCCGCCCTCGTCAACAAGAAGGAGAATGACGTTTTCTGCCAAAACTCCGTCATTTTGCAAAAGCCTTGCAAGCCAAGTTTCATCCTTGCCAAGCTCGGAGAGGGAATTGTGGTTCACAATTCCACGCTCAATGACTATACGGAACATACCACTCTCGGTTGTGGATATGCCCATATCCTTTGGCGTGAGATTTTTCGCAAAGGCCTTTGGGATGACGGAGATGTTTCCATCTTGCTCAAGAATTGCGTAAGCAATCTCGGAGAGGTCGGTCACACCACTTTTGCGAAGCGACACCATAAGCTCGTCCATCGAAATTCGACTGCGCTCAAGCTCTCTGAAATCAGGTGTTCCCATACGGACAAGCACGCTTGGGCGTGGTGAAAAGAGGTTCTTTAGCTTTGGAAAGCGACCCTGCGCAGCTGCGCTGACAATTTCGATGGTCATAAGTACCACGGTCGGAACTAATGCGAAAGAGATCGGGATATCCCTGTTTTCGATAGGAAGTGCAGCGATTTCCGACAAAAGCAGAGTGCTGACAAGGTCGGATACCTCAAGCTGACCTATCTGCCGTTTGCCCATCAGTCGCATTGCGAAGATAAGAAACAGATATATAATTATTGTGCGAATGGCTATGGTTAACATCCAAAACCTCCTTTTGATTTATTTTGTTTATGTGTCGGGTTAAATATTCAAAATGCTTGACAAAGTTTGTGCGCCGTGTTATAATTCAAATAGTTATTTTTGGAGGTACAACTCAATGTTTAAGAGATTATTGCTTGTATTTATGGCACTAATTATGGTGATGAGCTGTTTCGTTAGCTGCCGGGAGAACATTGGCGGCGATGATACAACTGACGGTGGCGAGGTTGTAGAGCCAACTCCGGATCCCATCCTTTGCAGCGCGATTGCTACATATACAATAATTCGCCCGGAGGTTGTCAGTGAAGACGTTCTGGATGGAATTATTCGCTTCAATATGAAGATGAGAGAGGTTTTTGGTACAACCGTTCAATTCAAAGATGATTTTTACCGTGAAGATGTCGAAGCGTTCAAGATGAGCGAATATGAGATACTCATCGGCGTTACCAATCGTCCCGAGACACAGAAATTCCTCGATAGCCTCAAGCCCAATGACTATGGTTATGCTCTTGTAGAAAAGAAGATAGTTATTGCCGGCTGGACGGACAGTGGAACTATTCGTGCGCTTGACCACTTCTTCAACAATATTCTCTCTAAGTATTCGGCAGGTCAGCAATTTACTGCTGATGATGTCTTCTATTCCACAGAGCTTAATTACAATGCCTGGGAAGGAAAGACTTATGACGCAATTGCGCTTAACGGAATCCCTGCCATTGATTTCAGAATAGTTTATCCCGAATCCTCACCCAACGGCGAGGCTGAATTTGCGACAAAACTCTCCTCTTCATTCAAGCTTGCTTGTGGCTTTAATCTTGATGTTGTCAGTGATAAGTACCCTACGGGCGAGAAGATTGAGCACGAAATTCTGATCGGTAAAACAAATCGCACAACTGATGATGAATATGCATCATACTGCGCTGATACCAAGGAAAACGAGGGAGTTATCGTATTTAACGGCAAGAATTATGTTCTTGCTGCCGCAGATATGGCAGCTCTTAAGGTTACTGTTGACAGATTTATTGAAAAGATTCCGACAACTCTCAGCAAACAAGACGTTCTCTTTGAGGAAAAGACAGTGTGCGAGTATAACGATGACTCGATTTTTGCGATGACATTTAACGTACAGGTCTGGTTCACAGACGGTACGGGTGGAAAAACTGCACGAATCAAGAGAGTAAAGCAGATGATTCAGACTTATATGCCCGATGTCATCGGCTTCCAAGAGGTTAGTGGATATTGGCAGAATATCCTCGTTGCTGAATTCGGTAAGTATTACGGCTACACAGGTCTCTCAAGAGACGGCTCGAGCGACGGCGAGCGCAATATGATTTTCTACAACAAGTCACGATTCAAGCTGATTGATTGTGGAACAAAGTGGCATTCCGAAACACCCGATGTCATTTCTAAGCATCCGGATGCGGCAGCTCCCGAATGTCTTGTTTATACGGTTCTTGAAAGAAAGAGCGACGGCGTCAGATTCGTTCACCTAAACTGCCACCTCGACTGGACAAACGGACAAGTCAGAACATATCAGTCTGAAAAGATGCTTGAATACGTAAAGGCGCACTTCGCAGATTATCCAATAATCTGGACAGGTGACTTTAACTATTCCTCATCGTCAGATGGATTTAGAAAGATTACCCAAGCAGGCTATAAGTCATCACTAACGGTTGCCAAGAAGGTTCTTCAGGGTGGCCCGACATTTACAAGCTATGGCGAGGACTCGGCTCTCATTGACCATATCTTCGTAGATCCTAGTACGATATTCGTAAAGACATATAAGGTATGCCTCGATAAGTTCGACGGCTGGTATCCGTCCGACCATCATCCTGTTATTATTGAATTCTCAATAATGAAGTAATCACCTTGAAACGCCCACCTGTTCTCGCAATAACAGGTGGGCGTTTTTATTTGACAACAGCTGATTGTTAAAACCCCACAAAAAGAGAGGAGAAAAAGAGGTAATAAACCGACAAGTCCGACAAATAAAGAAAAAAGGACAAAAAAGTTGAAAAAAGGTATTGACAAAATTAAGGGAAAGTAGTATAATAACAAAGCTGTCGCG
>JAZPXL010000056.1:0-25716 GCA_045543615.1 Eubacteriales bacterium | reverse complement strand
AGTTTGTCAATAGAAAAAGCCCCCGTGCCCTTTGGCACGGGGGGTTTTTTGTCAAGCATCAGTTGCTTTCTTCATATCTGTCTCCCAGCTTATACGGGAGCTTTATCGTAGTTGTCTTTGATGCGTTCCAGAATATCTTTGCAGGGCTCTGGTCACGCAGGTATCTTGAAACAGCCTGAGTGATACCGCCGCTGTAATACTGGTTCTTGAACTCAGTTGCGCTACCGGGCCAGAAGACGAACTTTGCACCTACATTCTGGTAGAGAGCAACTGTTGCGCCATCCCAACCGTGGTGGGATACCTGAACGAAATCACTTGCAATATCCTTGCCGTACATACCACATACAACTGCAGAGCCGTCTTCCTTGAGGTCGCCGAGGAAGAGCATCTTCTGACCTGCGATGGTAACACGGGTAACTGTGGATGTGTCGTTGAAGTAGTGTATCTTCTGAGGATAGAGGTCTTCCTCTGTATACATAATCTCAAACATTGCGTTTGCAAGATAGAACTTCATACCTGTACGAAGTGTTATAAGCTCCATACCACCAACTGCATCGGAAAGTTTCTTGAAGTTGGAGGAGTTTGCAAGGAGCTCACGAGGATCGTGTGCGTTGTCGAGGTTCTCGCTGCCTGCGAGGTTGACGTATGCGCCCAGAACCTTTACTCGCTTACCGTTTGCACCAAAGGTCGTGCAGAACTTTGCGAAGTTGTTGTAGTGGTCACGGTGATCGTGTGTCAGGAACCAAGCTCGAATAAGGATAACACCATCCTCACGCTTGTTGAGCTTCTTGAGTGTTGTGTAGAGCTTTGTGTGGTCGCTTGCAGAATCAGTTGACTGACCACCGTCAAATACTACGAATGAGCCATCCTCGAGTGTGATGATGTAGCCCATACCCCAAAGACCGTTACCGTAGTCGTGGGACATCTGAGTTACTGATGTTTCAGCGATCTTTGTGTAGGATGGAACGGATTCGGGTGTCCAATATTCAGGATGCTTGGAGTCAAGCTTGCTTGTTACGATACGGACTGACTTGTTGTAGTCTGTATAGTAAGTATAGAGGAAATGCTTTGTGCCCTTATAGAGAGCGAACTTGTTGCCGGAAAGTTCGTTTGAGGTAACAAGTGTGTAACCGTTTGATGCAACCTTCTTGCAGTATGCGTCGTAAGCTGCCTCTGTGGTGTCAACGATGTAGTAGAGAAGGTCTGTACCGCCTGAGGGGTTAGTTCCACTGAGTGTGCCGCCCTCGTATGCAGGAATATCCATTTCCCACTTAGCGGCCTTGAAGGTATAAACCTTATTGAAGGTTGAGATAGCTTCAAGCTTGTATGATCCGTCATCGTTCTTGACTCTTGCAGCAGAGAGGTAGCCCTTGAACTGTGTTACAGCAAGTCTTGTGGTTACAATGTTCCAGCCTGCTACGACAATCTTGTTGCCTACAAGGCCAAATCCGTACTCGTCATAGTCAAGGTTCTGGAGAAACTTAACGGTTTCGGGACGGGAGGTTGTGCCGATGAGAATTTCACGCTCAAGCTTGCTCTGTGTGTCTCTCTTGCAGGATACGGTAGCTCCAAGCGAGCTCTTGAATGCACTCTTTATTTCCTGTGCGAGCGTAACCTCAGGGTCAACTGTACCATCATCATCAAGAAGACCACTGTAAACGATGGTGTAGGGAGACATACCCTGGTCAGCGATAATAAGGTTGGAAAGCTCTTCGCTTATGTAACGATAGTCCTTGGGAAGAGTGATAACTCCGTTTTCGGACTTGTTTACAAAATTGGAAATGAAGTAGCGCATACCCTCAAGGGTATAGTCGAGGGACTTGGAGTTGATAACGATCTTGTTATCAACAACTGTGATAATATAGCTATTGTCCGGAACACCTTCAAGTGCCTTTGCGGATTCACGGCGATTAGTTGCGCCGAGAAGAACCTCTTTCTTTGTGGAAAGCTCGTCGAGCACTTCATCGGAAAGCTCGCCGTACTGACCAAGAACTATATCTGTGTTGCAAATATATGACTTATCTCCGGTCTGAGTTTTGAATGCTTCAGCAAAGAAAAGGCAATCTGCAGTTACGGTATTTTCCCAAGCATCAGGACGGACTATCTTGTACTCGGAGAGAGTAATCTTGATTGTGCCGTCGTCAGCAGCCGTGGTGTCATCTTCGCCTGAGCTGTCAGAGGGTGTATCGATGGAGTTGTTATCACAACCAACGAAACACGGAAGGAGCATACTAAGCAAAAGAAGTATCGAAATAATCGACAGTTTGAAACGGGTTTTCATAAAAATCCTCCTTGAATGATTCGGTGAAGCGTATTCTTCACAAATTAGGTAAGTATTATTATAACAAACAAAGCTTAGGTTGTCAACAGAAAGTCAAATTAAAATTGGATTTCTGACCAAATATTTGCTTGTGATTGATACCCTATTCGTGCAAAACTTCCCTAAATGCGAAAAAAAGGTAAAAATATTGTTTATCGTTTATTTCATAAACAATTTTTGGTTAAAAATCATATATTAGCGTAAGCAAAAAAGAAAAGGTGCGATTTCAACAAGTTGAAATCGCACCTTTTCTTACATAACAATCATCATTACTACAAGCATTATGCCGAGAAATGCGAAATTGAAGAGTGAGAATTTTTTGATATAAGCCACAGTACCTGTGGGGTTATGGCGTGTGTATTCCTTGAATGTTATGAGGGATGCGAGGGAGGCTATGAGAGTGCCTGCACCACCAATGTTAACTCCAACGAGAAGCTCCTTGTAATTGTCGGTGAAGTTGGAGAGCAGAATAGCCGAGGGAACATTACTTATCACCTGGCAGGAGAGGGTGCTGACAAGAAGCGTGCTTTTTTCAAGAAGAGCACCGACGAGCTCCCTGACGGCCTCGATTCTTGCAACGTTGCCCGAAAAGATAAAGAATGCAACGAATGTAAAGAGAAGAGGATAGTCAACATCCCTGAGAGCTTTTTTATCAATGAAAATGAGAACTGCGGGGATAACGATAAGTCCTATCCAATAGGGAATGCCACGGAAGACTATTGCTATCGAGAGGGAGAAAAGGATGCCGAGCACCAACGCCTTCTTTTTGTCAATTTTCTCACGCTCACCTCTTACCTCTATGGACTCGCTTTTTACAAAGACGATGCAACAGACGGTTATGAGTATGATTGCAAGGATGAATGGCAGGAACATTATTGACATAAATTCGCCAGTTGGAATTGAGAACTTCGTGTAGAGATAGAGGTTCTGAGGATTGCCGAAGGGCGTGAGCATTCCGCCGAGATTTGCAGCGATGTTCTGCATAATGAAGGTGAATGCCATATATTTTTCTTTTCCCGTTGTACTTAAGACGAAATAACCGAGGGGCAGGAATGTCAGCAGAGCCATATCGTTGGCTATGAGCATAGAGCCTATAAAGGTTATGTACACAAGTGCGATTACGGAGGTACGGATGTTTCCGAACCTGCGAACTATCTCACAAGCGAGGATGTAGAAGAAGTTGATATTCTTAAGCGCGCAGACCACAGCAAGCACGCAGAAAAGGCAGGTGAGCGTTTTAAAATCGAAATAGCTCAGATATTCTGCATCGGGTGGTACTAACACAGACGATGCCACGGCTGCTGCGACAGCTATGCAGAGTACGGTGTTCTTTTTGATGAAGTTTATGATAGCGTCAATAATACGGGCGTGATGAGCTCCGTGGTGACGTCTTACGGTGCTGTTCATATTTCCTCCGAGAAACTTGTGTTGTGCCGATAGCGCACAGCTTTATATTATATAAATATATAAGGAGAAAATCAAGAATTTTTTGTGAATTATTCGTCAACAAAAGAAGAAACATTCGGGAGGGCTTGAACTCACAGCTTGTGAGTAATATGATTGAAGCTTATATTTCTCCGATAGCGCAAACATATCCTCGTTTTTTGCAAAACGAGGAGAGTTCGAGTCAAAAAAGTCCATTAAACACAGAGAGGCACTGCAAAGCAGTACCTCTCTGTGTTTGGTGACCCATCGGAGACTCAGAACTCACAGTTTGCGCATAATTTGGCACAAGTCTTTAGTTTGGCGATAGCGCAAACATATCCTCGTTTTTTTGCAAAAACGAGGAGAGTTCGAGTCCTTTGCATTATGCAACAAAAAAGCACCTCGGATGAGGTGCTTTTTTGTTGGTGACCCATCGGAGACTCGGAACTCACAGTTTGCGCATAATATGGTGCAAGTCTTTAGTTTGGCGATAGCGCAAACATATCCTCGTTTTTTGCAAAAACGAGGAGAGCTCGAGTCAAAATAAGTCTATTAAACACAGAGGGGTACTGCAAAGCAGTACCCCTCTGTGTTTGGTGACCCATCGGAGACTCGAACTCCGGACACCTTGATTAAAAGTCAAGTGCTCTACCGTCTGAGCTAATGAGTCGATTTGACGCTTATATATAATATCACAAACCTTTGCATTTGTCAACAGTTATTTTTAATAAAACACACTTATTTTTGAAAATAATTGCATTTTTCGCTGTTTTAGTCTTCTTTGATCTACCTATTAGATATCAAAGCAAACAGGGCTGTCACCGTGGTGACAGCCCTGTTTGCTTTGGGTATTTTATTTTTCAGGTACGATAAGACCGTAGTCTCCGTCCTTTCTTGCATATACGACACAGGTGTCTTCTGTCTGGTCATCCACAAACACATAAAATTCGTGACCGAGCAGATTCATCTGCAGAATTGCTTCCTCTACCGACATCGGCTTGAGCCTGAATTCCTTACGTCTGACTACAACTCCTTCAGTTTCGCTCAAGTCGTAATCGAAGCGTTCTGCTTCGGCTGCGCTTACCTCAAAGGCTTGCGAACGGAGTCTCTTTTCAAGCTTAGTCTTGTTCTTCCTGATCTGTCTGTCGATCGTCTCGACTGCACGGTCAAGTGCGTTGCGGAAGGTGGTGTCATCTGTTTCACAGCGGAACAGAGTGCTTGCCGCAGATATCGTGATCTCTATGTTCTCACGGTTTCTCTTGCGGCTGAAGGTCACTGTCGCCTTGCCCTCACTTGAAAAATATTTGTCAAGCTTGGCAAGCTTCTTTTCAGCAAGTGCCTGCAGATCGTCTGCCACACTCATATGTCTGCCTACAACGGTGATTTTCATTTGTCTTCCTCCTGTACTTGTACTATAGAGGCTTGTTCCCTCTACGATTATATTATATCACATAATTTGTGCAAAATAAATAGGTTTTCTAAAAAAAATTCAAAAAAATTGTGAAAAATGTTTTGAGCACACTTTTGTATCTTTTGTTTGACTTTCTTGCATTTGGATGGTATAATAATATATGTATAAAACCGTGAGGTAAACACTATGGAAAACAAAGAACAGATCCTAAAAGAAATACAAGAGCTTCGACGCACCGTCGCATATCACGCAAGGAAGTATTATGTTGACGATGCGCCCGAAATCAGCGACTATGATTACGATATGCTCTATTACCGTCTGCTCCATCTTGAAGAGGCGTACCCTGAGTTTTTTGATCCCGCGTCTCCCACGCAGCGTGTGGGTGGGAAGCCACTTGACAAATTTGAAAAGGTCACGCACAGCGTCAGTATGAATTCGCTGTCCGATGTTTTTTCGTTTGAGGAGCTTTCTGCATTTATCGTTGGAGTTGAGCGTGTGTTGTCCGAGAGAGGCGAGAGAGCTGTGTGGTCGGTTGAGCCGAAGATTGACGGCTTGTCTGTGTCGCTCAGATATGTTGACGGCGTTTTTGTGCAGGGAGCTACGAGAGGTGACGGACAGGTTGGCGAGGACGTTACGCAGAACATCAAAACAATTTTCTCGCTTCCTCTCACTTTGCCAGAAAAGCTGAGCTTCACTGTTCGTGGCGAGGTTTATATGCCGAGGCGTGTTTTTGAGTCGATCAACGCAAAGCGTGCCGAGGAGGGACGAGCACTTCTTGCCAATCCGAGAAATGCGGCGGCGGGCTCGCTCAGACAGCTTGACCCGAAGATTGCCGCTGAGAGACGACTTGATGTATTTATTTTCAATCTCCAGGAGGGTAGCCTCTGGGAGGACGGACGGACAGCTGACAGCCACACTGAGATGCTTGACCGTCTTGCGTCACTTGGATTTCCCGTCATTCGTGAGAGAATAAAGACGAACGATCCTGCCTCCGTTCTCTCCCATATAGAAACGCTTGGAGAGAAGCGAGACTTTCTTGAATATGACATTGACGGTGTGGTTATCAAGCTCGACTCAACTAATGCGCGAACAATTCTTGGCGAGGGAACTAACACACCAAAATGGGCTGCGGCATATAAGTTCCCACCTGAAGTCAAGGAGACGCAACTGTTATCCATCACCGTGGCAGTCGGACGTACAGGCGTGCTGACTCCCATAGCAGAGCTTGCGCCTGTTCGCCTGGCAGGTACTGTGGTATCAAGAGCAACACTCCACAACTCCGAATTTATCGCAGAGAGGGGAATTATGCTTGGGGACACGGTGCTTGTACGCAAGGCAGGTGATATTATACCTGAGATAGTTTCCTCAGTACCCGGCAAGCGAGACGGCACTCAGACGCCGTTTGTAATGCCCACTCTTTGCCCCTCCTGTGGAGAGCCTGTCAGCCGTGACGAGAGTGGGGAGGGAATAGCGATTCGTTGCACGAACGCAAGCTGTCCGGCGCAGCTCTCACGCTCCATTGAGCATTTTGCCTCAAGAGGAGCTATGGATATTGACGGTCTTGGTCCACAGATAGTTGAGCTTCTGATTTCGTCGGGGCTAATAGGGGACGTTGCAGATCTGTATACGCTCAAAGTAGAGGACGTTGCATCGCTTGAGAGGATGGGCGAGCTGTCCGCCAAAAACCTGATTAACGCTATTGAAAGCTCAAAGAGCCGTGGACTTGAAAGGCTTATTTATGCGCTTGGAATTCGCAATATCGGTGAGGTTGCCGGAGCAGCAATCGCTGCACGCTTTGGCACGCTTGAGGCTTGTATGAACGCAAGCTTTGAGGAGCTTTGCGCACTTGAGGACTTCGGTGCAATAACTGCAGGATGCGTTGTTGACTATTTTTCTCACCCCACAAATATCGAGCTTTGCCTCAGACTTTCTTCCCTTGGACTCAATACCGAGGCCGTGGCAAAGGCAGTTGACAACAGCTTCCGGGGACTTACATTTGTTCTCACGGGAACTCTCCCGACTATGAGTAGAGCAGATGCATCAGCACTCATTAAGGAGAGGGGGGGCAAGTGCTCGGGCTCCGTATCGAAAAAGACAAATTATGTTGTAGCAGGCGAGGACGCAGGTTCTAAACTCACTCGTGCAAAGGAGCTTGGCGTGACTGTAATCGATGAGGCAGAGCTGCTTCGTATGTGTGGGCTTGCCTAACAAATAAGAGTGTCACAAAATCAACAAAAATATAGGTAAACTAAAGTTACGCTCCCGAGGGCAAAAATCGCACTCGGGAGCGTTTTTTTGACATAACACTTAAAAACCATCGAATATAGGGTATAAACATCTAATTAGAGACAAAACAAATTAGATGAGCTTCTAAATTATTAGAAGAATATCGAATTAAGACATATCAAATGATAAAACAAAAAATGACGAAAAATGACGAAAAAACGGGCATTTTGATGGGTATTCAACTCAAATCAGGAAATAATATTTACCCATTTAGTCGGACGTTCTGAGGGGCAAAAGCGCAGAAAAAAGGGCTTGACATAAAAAAACAATGTGTTATAATTTATAAGGGGAATTATACACCTGTAAATTCCACAATGCCACGGTAGACTCCCTCGGCAAACAGGTCGGGGCGATCCCTCATAAGCGCAGCTTCGCTTGGGTTTGAAATAAATCCAAGCTCCACAAGCACTGCCGGCATTACGGTTTTACGCAGAACATAAAGACCACTTCTAACCTTGACGCCACGGTTGCGAAAGCCTGTGATGCTTGATAGTTCGTCAAGTATATCCTCGGCAAGAGATGCGGCGGTTGATGGGTCTGCGTAAACAAGAGCTTCAACCCCACCTGCTTGTGGCGTTGTTGATGCGTTTGTGTGCAGGCTTATGAAATAATCTGCGCCAAATGTGTTTGCCTCGTTTACACGAATTCTCAGACTTGATGCAACGCTGTTGCCGAGCTGGGTGCTTGCGCTTGGTCTTGAGAGCCTGACCTCAAAGTTGCCGTTTTGGCGCAGAAGAGACGCCAGACGGATGCCGATTTCGTACACAAGATTTTGCTCACGAAGACCGTTTCCCTCAGCTCCTGCATTGGGATTTACGGGATTATGTCCCTGGTCTATGTATATTTTTATCGCCATATCACACCTCTAAAATGAATTTCATTACAGTATATTATACTGTGAGCATGTGCGACACAATTCTTTTGACAACGAAATTTGTCTTGAACGCTTTATATAAAGGAGAACAAAATGAGCCTTGCAGAAAAAAACAAGGTGGCCTCGGGAACGCTGTATCTCGTCGCTACGCCTATTGGAAATATGGCTGATGTATCAGAAAGGTGCATCAAGGTGCTTGACGGTGTTGATTTTGTAGCTGCCGAGGACACGCGGAATTCGGGTCTGTTTCTATCACGGCTCGGTCTTCACAAGCCTATGGTTTCCTATCACGATCACAACCGTACGCAAAAGGGAGCAGAGATTGTCGAGAGGCTAAAATGTGGCGAGAGCTGTGCTCTCATAAGTGATGCCGGTATGCCTGCAATATCCGATCCCGGCGAGGAGCTGGTTGCTCTCTGCGCTGATGCAGGCGTTGTCGTTTCGATAGTTCCGGGGCCTTGTGCCGCCGTGTCAGCATTGGCTCTTTCGGGGCTTTGCACGAGGCGATTTTGCTTTGAGGGCTTTTTGCCCGTATCGGGAAAGGAGCGCAAGACAAGGCTTTCTGCCGTTGCCGCAGAGGAGAGAACTACCATAATTTACGAAGCACCACACAGGCTGACAAAGACACTTTCAGACCTTCTGTCCGTCTGCTCGCCTACACGCAGAATTTCATTGTGCCGAGAGCTGACAAAGCTCAACGAGGAGATATTGCGCCTGACACTCGAGACTGCCGTAAAGTATTACGAAAGCGTCAGCCCGAGGGGTGAATATGTGCTTGTGCTTGACGGTGCTGAACCTGTGGTGGCAGAGGTGAGTGGCGAGAGTATTGCAGAGCACGCAGCAAGGCTCATGGCAGAGGGAATGAGCCGAAAGGATGCAATCAGGCGTGTCAGCGAAGAGAGAGGTATTCCGAAAAACCAGGTTTATGCCGAGGTCATAAACAATTGTGAATAAAAATTTTTTGCTTTTTTGCATTTTACTGTTGATTTTATCGACACAATGTGGTATGATTATTAGGATTTTTATGAAAGAATAAACATTTATATATAAGGAGAAAAATATTATGAGCTTTGTTGTAACAAACAAGAAGAAATGTTGTGTTGTCGGAGCTACGGGAATGGTAGGTCAGCGTTTTCTGACACTTCTCGCTGAGCATCCCTATTTTGAGGTAAGCTGTATTGCAGCTTCTGCACGCAGTGCAGGCAAGACATACAAGGAGGCTGTTGGGGCAAGATGGAAGCTTACTGAGCCGATGCCCCAAAAGTTCTCTGATATGGTAGTTATGGACGCATCTGATATAGACGCAATTTCGGGTCTTTGTGATTTCGTATTCTGTGCAGTTGATATGCCCAAGAGCGAGGTGCTCGCAATGGAAGAGGCGTATGCTCGCCACGAGCTTCCCGTTGTATCCAACAACTCTGCTTGCAGAGGCGTTGCCGATGTTCCTATGATTATGCCTGAGATCAATGATTCTCATCTCGCAGTAATCGAGACACAGAAGAAGAGACTTGGCACAAAGAGAGGCTTTATTGCAGTTAAGCCCAACTGCTCCATCCAGTCCTACGTTCCTATGCTCACACCCCTGCTTCAGTTCGGTCTGACAAAGGTAGTTGCTACCACATATCAGGCAATTTCGGGTGCGGGCAAGACCTTTGCTGAATGGCCTGAGATGATCGACAACGTTATTCCTTACATTGGTGGTGAGGAGCAGAAGAGTGAGCAGGAGCCACTCAAGATCTGGGGACATATTGAAAACGGTGTTGTTGTCAATGCAACCTCTCCCCTTATCACAACACAGTGCATTCGTGTACCCGTAACAAACGGACACACAGCAGCAGTATTTATGAGCTTTGAAAACAAGCCATCAAAGGAAGAGATCCTTCGTCTGTGGGCAGATTTTCGTGGAATTCCCCAAGAGCTTGATCTTCCCTCTGCACCTGCACAGTTTATTACTTATTTTGAAGAAGACAATCGTCCTCAGTGCGCACTTGACCGTGACATTTACGGTGGTATGGGCGTTACAGTTGGCAGACTTCGCGAGGACACAATGTTTGACTACAAGTTTGTAGGACTTTCTCACAACACACTCCGTGGTGCTGCAGGTGGTTCTGTGCTCAACGCAGAACTGCTTTACAGACTCGGATATCTTGACTGATGATGTCGCTTGATATTAAGAGCGTACTTATTGTAACCTTTTCACCAAATGGTGGCTGCAGCGATCTCGCAGATGCCGCAACGGTTATTCTGAGCCGTATGGGGTATGAGGTTGATTGCCTTGACATTACCTATGCAGATGACAGAGAATCGGCAACGGGACTTGAGCTTCACGCAGACCTGCTTCTCGGAATTTTTCCTATTTATATGAGAAATCTTCCAATACCTGTTGAGCAGTTTTTTAGCAGAGCACAGCTCTTTGTGACCCGTGCGGCAATGATTCTTGGATATGGTGGAGGGGTTATTGGTGACGCTCCCATACGAGCAAGACAGCTTCTCGCTGACGTCGAGATTCCTCTTTGCCGAATCCTTTGCTGTCCTCTTGAGCATTCGTATTCATTTGCGCTGAGTGAAAAGCAGACCTTGCCCGACAGCCTTGCAGATGTGGGACGCTTTATAGTCTCGGTCGTCGAGGATGAGTATGATGAGGAGCTTCCTATCAAGACACGGGGCTTTGATTTTCTCGGCAATCTCCCGGTTTCTATTCTGACAAAATTTGTTGCGTCAGTACCGAAAACTGTCGAGTCGGAGTGCATATTCTGTGGAAAATGCGCATCCGTATGTCCGACTGGAGCTATCACGCTTGACAAGTTTGCTATTGACTCATCCCGTTGCATTCGTTGCTCGGCGTGCGTCAAGGGGTGCCCCAAGAAAGCAAAGAGCATCCGAATATATCCTTGGACACTTTCAGCAATTCGCAAGGGCTTTGCTGAGAAGAGTGTGGTATATGAGGCAACCGGCTTTGAGATACAGAGCGACGAGGAATAATACCCAATTAAATTAAAGAAAAGAACAATGATAATTTTTCATTGTTCTTTTTCTTTTTTTGAGAGAATTTTCTTTCTATTGACAATTATTTGCCGTTGTGCTATAATATCGACGGTGAAGAAAAGGGAGCGTGGTGTCAGGTGGGCAGTAATGCCCGATCTGGTGAAAAGGGAAACAGGTGAAAGACCTGTGCGAACTCGTCGCCGTAAGGATGGAGTGCCAGCCGTGTCGAAAGACAGTCATTGGGGAAACCTGAGAAGACTGGTTGGTGTGTTGATAGCCGAGCCGGAAGACCTGCCAAGTTCTTATATTGCAAGACCACGAGTTCTTGGTTTTATGCGATGACATATTTCGGGCGCACAGCCGGTGCGTCTCCTTTCTCTATTGTGTCGTATGCCGCAATTTTTCTTCCACTCGTTAGCGTGGACGGAGCTGACGGCATCGATATTTTTTGAAAGGAGAACAAAATGAAAAACAAAAAGCTATGGATAGGCATTATTTGCGCTCTTTGCGCCCTGGTGCTTGTCGGTGGAATGATTGCCGCCTATGTCATTTTCTCGGAAAAGCCCGCCCGGGGAGAGAAGAACATAAGTATAACGGTAACAAATTCAAAGGGAGAGAGTGAGACTTATGAGCTTTCGACCGATGCAGAGTATCTCATTGATGCTATGCGTGAGTGCGAGGACAAAGGACTTACATTCTCGGGCTACGACAGCCAATATGGATTTACCGTAACTGTCGTATGTGGCGAGGTTGCTGACTTCAATACGGGTAGCGCATATTGGGGCTTTTATGTCAACGGTGGCTATTGCAACTACGGTGTAAGCGAACAGCCTGTCGCAGACGGCGACGCATTTGAAATCAAGTACGAGCAGAGTTGAGCTTATGAGCGAGAGGAAAACTAAAGAAACCAAGAGCTTTCTAAGTGTTCGTGAGCTTTGTATGCTTGCGCTTTCCGTTGCACTCATTGAGGCGTGCAAGATATGTATGTATCAGCTTCCGAATATTGAGCTTACTACCTTCTGGCTTGTCATTTTTACACTTTTCTTTGGTCGGAAGATGTGGTTTGTTGTACCTGTTTTTACCGTCATTGAGGGTATGATATTCGGCTTTGGCGATTGGTGGGCGATGTATCTTGTTGCCTGGCCGTTGCTTGTGCTCATCGTAAGCTTGCTTCGTCGATTTGACAGCGCAATAGTCTTTGCGGGCGTGTCGGGAGTTTTCGGACTTCTTTTCGGTTTTTTCTGTTCGGGCGTTCATTTCATTCTTGGTGCACACGGAGACGGGATTACCGAATGGCTTGCAAGTGGCGCACGTGCCGCATTTGGCTGGTGGATTGCCGGTATACCGTACGATCTTATACACGGAGTGGCTAATTTTTTGATTATGCTTGTGCTTTACCGTCCTGTAACGAGCGTAATGAAAAAAATGATGTCACAAAGAAAATAAAAAAGAGCTGTTGCGTACGCAACAGCTCTCATTTTTATTCTGACAAAATGAATATGATTGATTCAAAAAATCCATATTCGCTTTTAATGTCAAGCACTGCGTGTGAGCCGACAGGCTCGTCACCAAAGAAGCGAACAACACCGAATTTGTCAACGCTGCAATACTCCTCGCCAAAGGAAATTTCGTATTCAATTTCAGGCAAGTTGTTATAAAGAGGAAGAGTAATGGCTGCAAGACGGAACTCCTCGCCCCTCTTCAATCTTATTGTGTCGAATGTATTCATTGGCTTGCCGTCAGGACCGAGGATTTCGAGCGATGAGGGTGAACGGTCAACCCCCGCAGACATTGAAGCAAATGTATTTTCTGCAATCTCACGTCCTTGCGCATTGTAGCCTGTCTGCGTGTAGTGTAGATTTTCGTTTCCGAAATATCCAAAGCCACGCTTTGCAGGAAATCCGTTTTTCGTGTCACCAAAATCGCAGATTCTTGAAACGATGAGAAGCGTGGAGGGCGTTGTATTGTTTATTGCATACTGCGCCGAGCGAACAGGGACGAGGTCGGACATTGTGCCTGCACGCTGATTTTCACGGCTTGCCATAGAATAGAGCGTGCGCACGAGAACTATCCCGCCAAAATCAATTGAGCAGCATTCGCAGACGGCGTTGTGATACATAAAAAACTTGTCGAAGTATTCGCTGTAGGACATCGTCACAGGGCTGTTCCAATGCCATTTGCCGTCCTTGTAGAGATGCTTTTGTCCCGTCTCCCCCTGGCACCAAAAATATCCTTTGCGATAAATCTCAAACGGAGAGTCGGGGGAGGTGAACTCTGCAACCACACGCCTGTAAGCAGTAAGACAACGCTCAAGAAGATTTGAGCCGTAGGGGTAGCCCGGTATCCATTTTTCAATGGGAGAGCCACCAACTGCAGATTGTATCATCATACATTTTTCGCCCGTAAGCTCATACCAACGTCTGCCGAGTGGGGCAGAGAAGCCAATGCGCCCACGGCTAAGGTCATATATCTCACCACTTCCATCGTCATTTTTGGCGTCAAGGCAGAAGCAAGTGCCCTCAATTGGCGCATCGCATTTCGCCATCTCGCCCTCACGGTCGATTCCACCGTCAAGAGTTCCCGATGCGTTGGATTGACCTGTAATGAGGAAGATGTTGATCTGCGCACGGATAACGGAGTTTACGGTAATGCTTTCAGTCATCTCGCCCTTTTCCTCGGTGTGAGCCGTGACAGTAACGGGAGTTGAGGATACCCTCAGCGCACGAAGCATTCCGTCCTCGTCCACGCTTATTATGTCGGGGTGCGAGGAGGTATATTCGGTTTTGGCGTTGAAGGGATGGAAGTAGTAGCGATCCTCATATTGAAGAACAAATCCGAGAGAGACATCCTTTTGCAATATGAGCTTGTATTCCGTGGAGCTGTTGCCTTTTTTGGCAATTATTACACCGACGGCTGTGTCCTCGTTGTCATTTGCAGTAGGTCGGAGCACCTCAATCTCCACGTCCTCATCGGCTGTGGCTGTGATTACGGGCATTCTTGGTCTGCCTGAGGGAATGAGTGCCTTGTACTGTTTTCTCTTTGGATTGAACTGTTCAAGTGGCTCGCCGTCAACGAGGATCGAGTTGAGACGCGGGGCGTCATCATCTATGTCGAAGATGGAGTACAGCTTGAAAATATATCTGTCCATTGCTTCTGTTACTGATCAATATGCGTACTCGTCACCGAAGTCGGGAAGAGTAACCGTCTTGCCCGATGGGATCTGTACAGGATGGTTCATACCAACCTCGATCCAAACATCGACAGCAGAGGGATTGTAGACCTTTGTCTGATCGGCAGAGATGACGAGAGCCTTTGCTGCTGTTACGTATTCGCAAATTTCAATATTTGTGGCATACCAGATATCGTCACAACCGGAGATTGCCTCACAGAAGCTGTCGAATTTATCCCAGGCATCGTCAGCCTGAATTGAGATGGAATGCGTCCACCAATAGTAAACACTCATATAGGCGTTGACCTTTGCCGCCTTGAAGCGTTCAAACTTTTTGAGTGCCTCCTCGTCATAATATGAGGTTGTGGGCGTCCAGAAGAGGAAGTCGGAGGGAATGGCAGTAGAACCATTTGCCTTTGCTGTGCGACAATAGACCACGCCGAGAGAGCGAAGCTTGTCTGCGATATCGGGAGAGTTTACGCCGTTGGGGTAGGACATACCACGGACTATCTGACCGCTTGCTTCTTCAAGTACACGTCGGTCCTCAAGCACCTCATATATAAAATTTCCAAGGGGAGTGTGCGAAAGGTTGGGATGTGAGAAGGTGTGTGAGGACACCTCCTGACCTTCAAAGAGTGTGGCGAGCTCTGCCCGTGTGAGATATTTTTCACGGTCAAGCTTACCTGCGTTGAGGTGGAAAGCACCCTTAAGGCCGTGCTTGTTGAGTATTTCAACGGCACGTCTGTCCGATGTATGTCCATCGTCAAAGCTCATTGTCAGAGCCTTTCTGCGTCCCTCGGGGAAATAACCGAGTCTGATTCTTTGATACATAAAGAAAAACCTCCTTGTTTTTTTAGTTTATTTTATCACTAATAGAGAAAAAAAGCAATACAGATGAAGAGAAAAAGAAGAAAAACGGCAAAAAAACGTTAAGCCTAATAAATTCTTAATGTTTTTCCCTCTTTATTTTTAAACAACTATGTGATATAATTAAATCATCAAAAAACAAATCGAACTCTGCAGAAAAAGGAGTTATTATGTACAATATTTTGATTTGCGACGATGAAGCAGATATCGTGTCTGCTCTGAAAATATATCTGTCTGCGCCCGATATGAAAATTTTTGAGGCGTCAAACGGCGTTGAGGCGTTGAAGGTGATTGAAAACGAGGATATTCATCTGCTCTTGCTTGATATTATGATGCCACGGATGAGCGGCATTGAGGTTGCGTCAATACTGAGAGAGAGGAGCAATATCCCGATAATTCTGCTCTCTGCAAAAAGCGAGGACAGCGACAAAATCCTCGGACTCAACATAGGTGCTGACGATTACATAACAAAGCCATTCAGTCCTGCTGAGGTTATTGCGAGAGTTCGCTCACAGCTTCGCCGTTACTTTATGCTCGGTGGTTCATCGGGGGGCGAGGAGAAGACGGTGATTGGTGGACTTGAAATTGATGACAGAGAAAAAAAGGTATTTGTCGATGGCGTTGAAGCGATGCTGACGCCAACAGAATATGATATTCTGCGTCTGCTTATGAATGATCCCGGCAGAGTATTCTCTCCGTCGGAAATATATTCTGCCGTCTGGCACGAGGAGGCGTACGGCACGGATAACACCGTGGCTGTGCATATCAGACACCTGAGAGAGAAGATTGAGATTAATCCATCGGAGCCTCGATATTTGAAGGTTGTCTGGGGACAGGGGTATAAGATCGAGAAAGGAGCTGTATGATGAGGCCCGGAAAGGATAACGCTGAGGCAAAGAAAAAGAGGCTTCCATTGACTCACAGCTCTGTGCTTAAGCTTATTGCAATGCTCGTGCTTGTGGTTGTCACGTTTGTTGCTATCTTTTCGATTGGAGTTGTAGTTGCGGCTTATAGATCGGATTTCTATACGATGAATGCAGAATTGCTCCGCAAAGAGCAGTTTGAGGACATCTGCTACGCCAAATGCTATGACCTCATTGGCTACTATGAGCTTGGAGAGGACAGGCTCGCTGCGGCACTTGAGAGATCCAATATTGAATACATAAGGATCGAGGGGGACGATGGCGTTTCCCTTGAATATAAAACGGGTGCAAAATATCGCACGCCCTATGTCTTTACGGTTGTAACCTCACCTGCAGTTTTAGATGATAGTGGCAATATCGTAAGCGAGGCTAAGACCACAAACCTGTCGGTCGGCGTAGCCGAGAAGATGCAGGCATTTGATGAGTTTATGCTCTATGACGTGCTTATTTGGGCAATCTATCTTCTTATGGATTGGATACCCCTGATAATAATCGGCATTCTCATTGTAGCTGTTGTTTGCTTTGCCTTTTTGATGGCGGCGGCGGGCAAGAGGCGCAAGAGAGAGGGCGTCAGACCCGGTGTGCTTACTAAAATTCCCTTTGATCTTGTGACGGCAGGTGTTCTGCTTGCCATAAGCTTTGGGCTTTATCTGCTTACCGAAATGATAGGCTCGGTTATTACGCTTGGTGAGCTTTTGGCGACACTTCCTGTGATGGCGTTGATATTTATTATCGGTATTCTCTGGTGTATGAGCCTTGCTTTGCGCATCAAGCTTGGTACGGTGTTTACAAACACGCTGGTTTATAAGCTTGTCTGGCTTATAGGTAAGGGCATCCACAGCATCCCGCTTGTTCCGAAAACTGTTGTTATTCTGCTTATAATTTCGGCAGTAGAAGCATTCTTCATTTTTGCTAATAACGGTTCTGCCGAAAGACTTGCTTTTTGGTGGGTGCTTGAAAAGCTTCTTATGCTTGGTGTCGGCATATATATTTCGCTCTCCCTGCGCAAAGTCAAGCTCGCCGCAAAGGAGATCGCAGGTGGCAACCTTGCGCACAAGGTAAAGATTTCAAGACTATTGCCCGATATCCGTGAGCACGCAGAAACGCTATCGGGTATTGGAGAGGGAATGAATCTTGCACTTGAGGAGAGAATTAGGAGCGAGAGGATGAAGACGGAGCTTATCACTAATGTCTCGCACGATATTCGCACTCCCCTTACCTCGATCATTAATTACTCCGATCTCATCTGCCGTGAGGAGAAGGGTAGCGAGAAGATACCCGAATACGCCGAGGTACTCCACCGTCAATCAATTCGTATGAAGAGACTTATTGACGATCTCATTGAGGCTGCAAAGGCATCAAGTGGCAACGTTGAGCTTGATATGATCGAGTGTGATGCAGGTGTGTTTATCGCACAATCTCTTGCTGAATTTGAGGACAAGTTTAAGTCCTCGGGGCTTGAGGTGGTGCTCTCTCGTCCTGAGGGCGAGGCTAAGATATTGGCAGATGGCAGGAGTCTTTACCGTGTGTTTGACAATCTGCTTGGCAATATCTGCAAGTATTCGCAAAGACAGACGAGAGTTTATATCTCTCTTGAAAAAAGAGACGGTCGCATAATTTACACCTTCAAAAATATTTCAAAAGATCCTCTCAATATCTCGCCCGAGGAGCTTGGTGAGAGATTTGTCCGTGGTGACAGCTCGAGAAACACCGAGGGTAACGGACTTGGACTTTCAATATCCAAGAGCTTGGTTGAGCTTTTGGGTGGCGAGATGAAAATCAGCGTTGACGGCGACTTGTTTAAAGTTACGGTAAGCTTTGATGAGATAGTGCAAAAAGGAAACGAACAATCATCGGAGAATTAAATAGTTTAGCATAAGGTGACAATATGAATATTATCGAAGAATTTATGAACTTGATTTCTGCAGAAATGACTCCGCCACCGGCATACGGAACATTTCACCTGATTCTGATGACGGCAGGACTTACACTTTGCATCACGCTCGCATTTCTTTGCCGTCGCTTTGACGAGAAGAAGAACGCTGTGCTTCTGCTTACTTTATCGGGAATATTAATTCTCAGCGAGATAGTCAAGCAGCTCTTCCTTTTCTACATCACAAACGATCACTCGATCTGTTGGGGTGAGTTTCCGTTCCAAATGTGCAGTATGCCGATGTATCTCTGCCCCGTGGCTGTGTTCTGCAAGAACGAAAGGATCAAGCGTGCGGCGTATGGATTTATAATGACATACAATCTGCTTGGAGGCTTTGCAGGCGTGTTTGAACCGTCGGGCGTCTTCCATTCGAGAGTATTCCTCACTATTCACTCGGTAACCTGGCATTATATGCTGGTCTTCCTTGCGTTTTATGTGATCTTCTCACGCCGTGCAGGATTTACGAAAAAGGAATTTTTCGATGTCGCAAAGCTGTTTTGCTTACTCTGCTTTGTTGCGTTCATCATCAATACCCTCATCGGAATTACCGTCGGTGACGAGGTTAATATGTTCTTTGTAGGTCCGAACCCTGCTCCCATTATTGTGTTTAAGGATATTGCAACAAAATTCGGTTGGGTTGCAAGTACGGTTATCTACATACCCGTCACTACTATTGCCTCAGCACTAATATTTTTCCTCTCAGGTCTTGGCAGAAAGAAAAAAGAGGCTGTGACAGGATAAATAAAAAACGCTCAGAGCGAATGCTCTGAGCGTTTTTATGTAAAAGACTCAATTAACCGAGAAGAGCTGCGCCGATGATACCTGCATCGTTGCCAAGCTCGGCAATTCTGATGTCGGTTTCCTTGACGATACCGGTTCCGTATGTCTGCTTTCTTACTTCAGGGATAAGAGGACGGAGGAGGTTTTCCTTCTCGCCGGAAACACCACCACCTATTGATATAACTTCAGGCTGGAAGATGTTGATGATATTTGCAAGTCCACAAGCAAGGTAGTGAACATAAGCGTCAACAACCTCTTTTGCAGCCTCGTCACCTGCTCTCATAGCGTCATAAGCAGTTCTGCCCGTTGCGTGTCCACGAACGGCAATTGCTTCGCTGAGAGCTGTCTTCTTGCCGGCTGCCTCATATTCAGCCGCCTTTTCCTCTGTCATTCTTGCAAGAGCAGTTGCTGAGCTGTAAGCCTCCCAACAACCGTGTCTTCCACAAGAGCAAGGTCTTCCGTCGCAGGCAATAACCATATGTCCAAGCTCTGCGCCGGCGTAGTTGAAGCCTGAATAAATTGTATCGTCAATGATGATACCACCACCAACACCTGTGCCAAGTGTAATCATTATAGAGCTCTTTGTGCCCTTTGCGGCACCTGCCTTAGCCTCGCCCCAGGCAGCAGCGTTAGCATCGTTTTCAATGCTGATCTTTCCGACGGGGAAACGCTCGCCGATCTTGTCTGCAAGAGGATATAGACGGAAGGGAAGGTTGTTTGCATATTCAACATATCCTGTATCGTGGTTTGCAACGCCGGGAGTTGCAATTCCAACGGAAGCAATATCGTCTACCGTAAGACCCTCCTCCTCGATAAGTGAGAAGCAAAGGCGAGCCATATCGTCAACAATTGCATCGGCATCTCTGCCTGCACCCGTAGGAACGCTGCTTCTTCTGATGATCACTCCATCATCTGTAACAATACCTGCAGCAATATTTGTGCCGCCAAGGTCAACACCAATTCTGTACATTGTATAAACATCCTTTCGGTAAATCAACTTTTGCGTGTCAGTAAAAATCCCACACACATAACTATTATAAACTAAAAATACTTGTTTGTCAATGGATTTTTACCATAATTTTTTAAAATCGCAACTTGGACAAAAAAGAGCGTGCAACCTGTGGTTGCACGCTCTTCGCAATCGTTTGTTGTTTAACAGCAAGGGCCACCTATGCAGAGGTTGGCAAGACAGCAACAGCGAATGCAATCGCAGGTGCTTGAATAGGAGGTGGACGAGGTGCTTCTTTGAGAGCGCATACGGAGCTGCTCTCTTGCGCTTCTGTATTCGGGGTTGTCGGGATCGTGCTGGCAGGCTATATCAAAGCAAACTGCCGCATCGGCATATTTACCGTAACGGAGAAGTACACAGCCACGGAGAAAATACCATTCTCCACCACGCTCGTTTTCAGGGAAGGTGGCGAGAACTGCAGCAGCCTCATTGATGCGCTCTGCGTTGATAAACATACGGATCTTTGAATATCTGTCATCACCCGACGAGCCGTATTTGCTGTTCGTGTATTCGTGCTCGTCAAAGCTTCGGTAGCCCCCGGGCTGTCTGTATCCACCCGTTGAGCCGTAATTAGTTCTCTTGCCTGAGCGAATGTCCTGTATTTCCTCATAAGCGGCGTTGATCTCCTTCATTCGCTCGCTTGCCGCATCTCGCTCTGCGGGATCGGTATATCTGTCAGGATGGTGCTTGCGTGCGAGCGCACGATACGCCTTTTTTATTTCTTCATCTGTGGCATCACGGCTGACGCCGAGAACGACAAAAGGATCTCTTGCCATTATTTGCCCTCCTTGGTTTCCATTGTGATGGTCGGCAGTCCTCGGCTTATGTCCTCTCTGCCACTCCTTTGATATGTTCCGTTAAGTACAGCCTCGGCAACTCGTGGCATACTCTCACATATCGTGTTTTCAATAATTCTGTATTCGGGTGAGTCGGTGTCCGATTCGGACAGAGACAGAAAGCTCAGGGCTGAATTGCATTCAGCTCCAAGCAGGCAGGAGAGAGTGAGCCTCTCGTCCTCGTTTGGCATTCTTCCACCGTATGCGGAAATAATTGGATTGTATCTGCCTTTTTTTATATCCTCTTGCATATCGTCAATAGCGTCAACGAAATATACCCACCGCCCAATATGCTTTCCGATCTGCTTTGCTATTTCGTAGTTTTCGTCCTCAAGACCACTTGCCACAAGCTCTCCGAGTAATGCGCCAAATGCATCAGCCGCACCGTCAAGCTTGCCGTCAATAATTGAGAGGTCGCGGCTTTCGTTCTCAACGGCGTAGAAAGCGTCAAGTCCATTTTGAGTCCTCTTTACAAGCGTTCCCCAATTTTTCTCGACGCGGCGTGTCCAGGATTTTGTTACAGGACGGATGAGCTTTGCCAAAAGTCGCTTTCCTCCACGCTCGTCTGCGATGTCATCCTCATTTTTGAGTGCGGCAAGAACGCCACCACAGGCGGCACAATAGCTTACCGCTTCGGTTTTTGAGAGCATATTCTTCAAAACGGGGGAGAATGCACAGGGGTGTCGCTCAATAGTCGCGCGCTCACCTGTAAGATAGAGACGGAGAAGGGAGAGAAATGTGATGTCGTATGATAGCGTCAAGCGAGAGAGTGCGCCGCATTCACGGCCCATATATCTGCAAAGCGAGCAATAAGCCGCCTTATAATATTCATAGTCTGCAACACGCAGAAGTGGAACATGAGGCTTCACATAACCGAACATAACGTCTCCTCCCAACAATCGATATTATAATGATAATACTTTTAAAGACAAAATGCAAGTGCAAATTGTAAATATTTTCCCTTTGGCTTTTATATGAAGAAACAGTTGGGACTGAATGTGCCGAACATCAAAAAAATGGAACAAAAGCTATCTTTTTCGTTGACAAAACAAACTAATCGTGATATAATTTGTTTTGATGCAAGGGCATCTCGAAATTTATTTATAAATGGGGAACTTACAATGCTTAAGATTACATTTATGGGTGCGGGAAGCACCGTATTTGCTAAGAATGTATTGGGTGATGTTATGCTTACACCTGCGCTCAGAGACGCAGAAATCGCACTTTACGATATTGATCCTGTCAGACTTGAAGAATCATATACGATGATATGCTCGCTCAATCGCAATATTAATGAAAGCCGTGCTACCGTCAAGAAGTATCTTGGCGTCGAAGAGAGAATTGAAGCACTTAGAGACGCAAGCTTTGTTGTTAATGCGATTCAGGTTGGTCTTTATGATCCCTGCACGATTATCGACTTTGAGGTTCCGAAGAAATACGGTCTTCGTCAGACCATCGCAGATACACTCGGCATAGGTGGTATCTTCCGTGCGCTTCGTACTATTCCCGTACTTGAGGACTTCGCTGAGGATATGCGCAAGGTTTGCCCTAATGCACTCTTCCTCAACTATACAAACCCGATGGCAATGCTTGCAGGATATATGCAGAGATACACAGGAATTGAGACCGTCGGCCTTTGCCACAGCGTACAGGTCTGCTCCGATACACTTCTTCGTGAGCTTGGTATGGAGCCGTCCCGTCCCATCAAGGAGAAGATCGCTGGTATCAACCATATGGCATTCCTGCTTGAGATCGAGGACGCTGACGGAAACGATCTCTATCCTGAGATTCGTCGTCGTGCGTGTGAAATTCTTGACAATCCCCCCGAGGGCTTCAAGGATCTTGTCAGACTTGAGTATATCCGCCGCCTTGGATATTATTGCACAGAGTCAAGTGAGCACAATGCAGAATACAACTGCTTCTTCATCAAGGACAAGTATCCCGAGCTTATCGAGAGATACCGTATTCCTCTTGACGAATATCCTCGCCGTTGCATAAGACAGATTGAAAACTGGAATAGAGACAGAGCAAAATACGTCTCAAACGACGTAAGCCACAAGAGAACAAGAGAATACGCGTCATACATAATGGAGTCGATAGTAACAAACACTCCCTATATGATTGGTGGTAACGTTCTCAATACAGGTCTTATTGACAACCTGCCCTCCGACGCTTGCGTTGAAGTTCCTTGCCTTGTAAACAAGCTCGGTGTTCAGCCCACTCACGTAGGCAGACTTCCAGTTCAGCTTGCCGCTATGAATATGACTAATATCAACGTTCAGCTTCTCACAATTGAAGCAGCTCGCACACGAAAGAAGGAGCATATTTATCAGGCAGCAATGCTTGAGCCGCATACAGCCGCAGAGCTTTCTATTGATGATATCGTTGCGCTTTGCGACGATCTTATCGAGGCTCACCGTGGCTGGCTTCCTGAGTATCATTGATAAATTGATAAAAAGAATAGAAAAACAGTCGCAAGACAAATGTCTTGCGACTGCTTTTAGTTTAGCAATTATTTCTTTTTCTTGATGATGACTACGGTTGCAGCTGCGCCGACAGCTAAAACTGCTACGCAAACTATAACAACAACCAAAACGGTATTGTTATCGCCACCTGCAGTGCCAAGTGCGGGGATTGTCTCGGTTTCGGGTGTGCCGCAGAGTGCGCACTTGCGAACACGGCTGCCATCGTTCTCCTCGGTAGGCTCAATGAATACTGTCCATTCAAGCCAATCGTGAGAGGAGTTCTTTGCAATAACCTTGCCCTGCTCGGTCTTCTCTCCACAATCGGTGCAATATTTGTCACCTGTGTAGCCCTCGCTTGAGCAAGTAGCAGAGACTGCATTTCGTGTCTCTGTGTTTGCGTGTGTGCAAGCGTCAGGAGCTTTTGTTGTGTCATCTATGGGCGTGGTAGTTGTATCACCTGACGGCGTGGTAGTTGTATCACCTGACGGCGCGGTAGTTGTATCAACCGTGGGAGCATTCGTTGTGTCATCTGTGGGCGTTGTTGTGATCTCGGGAGCTTTAGTCTCAGAGTCGGGTGTTGTTGTGACCTCCGGGGGTGTGGTTGTAACCTCCGGGGATGTGGTTGTCTCGGGGGTCTTTGTTGTGTCGGGAACGGGTGTTGTTTCATCCTCTGTGGTCGGGGTGAGGACTGCAGGGAACTGTGTAATTCCGACGTTTGCGGCGTTGCTGCCTGTAATATAGTTTACGGACGACGCTGAGAAGGTCTTGTATGTGCCGTATGTGCCGAGGTAGTAATCAGCACCGGAAATTGTTACAACAAAGGTTTTTGCGTTTTCGCTGTACTTGAAGACTGTGGATGTGCTTGTTGAGAGCTGCACTCCTGCCTTTCCACCACCACGGTCATAGAGGTCAATGTACTTCTTAGCTCCACCTATTGTGAATGAAAGCTTATAGCCGTCCCCACTTGCCTCAGGCGTGATGAGCACAGCCTCGCTCTCTTTTTCCGTTACAGCGAGGTAGTAGCCGTCCATTGAACCGTTGAAGTACAAGGTCTTGCCAAGGGTTGCCTGAACGAGTGACATTGTGTACTGCTTTGAAGAGTCGAGGGAGGTTGATGGCGTGGGAGTAATGGGAGGAGTGGGTGGAGTTGTTGTGTCCTCGGGAGTTGTGGGAACAGAGGGGGGAGGATTGCTGCCGTTTGATGCCATACCTGACGGCGTGGTCATATTTTTGGGAACTTCCTTGCCGAAGATGAGCCAGGCATATTCGGGATAGTCAATAAATACGTTACGGTTACCCTGAATGCTCTGTACAACTTCATTTCTACCCATTTCCCAAGTGTCAACGGGGTCGAGAGCGCACCACTCAAGGAGAACGTCAACGCTCTGGAAAACGTTTGTGATGCTTGAGCATTGAGGGAACTCTTTACCCCAACGTGCGTAAACATAAAGACAAATTCTTGCAACGTCACCCTTGACATTATCGTGAGGCTCGAAGTATCCACCACCACGAGTGCCACCCGACATACCACCGACGAGGGAGGAGCCGTTTGCCGCAGAGCCACCGTTTACGTTGCCGTATTTGTCGTTGCCTCTGATGGAGTTTGTGGTAACGTCACTTGGACGGATGTGGTGGAGGTCTGAGCCTGCACCACTCTGGTTAAAGCCACCAAGGCTCTTGGGCCAAACGTGCTCACGGTTCCAACCGGGAGCTGATCCGCTGAAATCACTCTGATTTGCCTCAAAGGACGTGTATATAAGAGTTACCTTGCTGTTTTCTTTCTGGCAATCGGTCTTATATCCGTAATCTCTGCAATCGCTGTAAGAGGTCTGGCGTGAGTGCGTAGACGTCATAAGTGTGCGAAGTGAATTGAACAGCTCGCTTGACGATTTGGACGCAAGATTTGCGTAGCTGTATGCAGATCCATAATAGCTTTGAGCCGACGTACCGTCGAGCGTGTTGCAAAGCTCGTGACGTGTGCCTGAGTTTAAAGCTTTGGAATAGGTTGTGGGTGCGGCAGAGAGGGGCAGAGCGAGAGCGATTATCAAAATCGCCGTAAGAATTGCCGACACAACACGAATGGTCGTTTTTTTCATTGGAGTCTCCGTTCTGTTTTTTATTATCTACATAATACCACATAATTGTTACTTTTTCAAGTTGTTTCGGATAAATCACAAAATAATTGTTGACAATCACAGAAAATGATGATATAATTCAACAGTAAATTATTATTACAAAAGCGAAGTACAAAAAATGAAAAACCACGTAAAACAACTATCATTCGCTGCAGCTCTTGCCGCACTTACCTGTGTTACAACTTTGTTCTTGAAAATTCCATCTCCACTTCAGGGATATATGAATCTTGGGGATGTTTTTGTCCTGCTTGCAGGCTTTACGCTGAATCCTGTCTACGCCTTTATTGCTGCGTCTCTC
>JAZPXL010000055.1:0-43298 GCA_045543615.1 Eubacteriales bacterium | reverse complement strand
ATTTACAGAGGGCATTTTATCGGGAGAATCCTTTGCAAGACCGAACAGGAATTCCAATACTAATTCAACAAAATGTCCCATGCGATGAAGTCTCCTTTTCAACGATATTTTTTGTTGGCTTTGCTTTATTATAGCGCAAATAAAAGGAAAAGTCAATGAAATTGTGCGTAGCACGATGAAATCCGAGCAAGCTCGGATGAAATCTCGGCGTACCACCTCAGATGAAATTAAATCCGCCTTCATCTCCTGCCGCAAGGCAGATTTCTTCCACCAAAGGCGGATTTAATTGAAAAAATCACACATTTGTCTTGGTAGACAAATGTGTGATTTTTTCTGCGAAGAAGCGCCAAACGGTGCGTAAGTGTAGGTAAAAACGCAAAAAAGGTGCGTAAATATTAAAATTTGCACTATTTTGCTTTTGGGCGTATTACGAAAATTAGAATTAACGATATGATCAGCGAAAAAAAACAAGTAAAGTAAATAGGGTAGGTCAATGATTTTAAGTAAAAAATCATCAAATCCGTTGAATATACAGTGGATAACAGTACCCCAAACGTTACAAATACAAAAGCCTATAAAAAGAACTACGAGAATTTGAAGAAATAAGGACAACAACCCCGTCTTTGTGTTTTTATTTCTCTTTTTCATTTGGAGTTCTCCTTTGCAGTTTTACAAGATACAATCCGCATCAACTCTCAACGAGGTACATTTTGAAGATAGTGTTTTAAAGGTTTGCTCATCGATATACTTTGTGCGATAAAGCAATTCAAGCCAATATCCTGTTTCACTTGCTTCTTTAAGAGCAATTTCAAATTTAGAAATGAAATCCTTTGTTCCTTGCGCATATTGTGCTTCGTGGATATTCGCTCCAATAGAGGTGCCGCTTCTGCCGATTTGGTTTGCTATAATTGTTTCGTGATTTGCTTTCAAATTCTTAACGAGGTTTATAATGTCAACGGAAAATTCCATTGAAAGCTCAACGAGTTTGTTTTCTTTCATAGTAGCACCACCTATCACCGCTATTATACTACAAAATCGGTTGTTTGTCAAATGATGCATCGCCTTACGGCGATATGATGCATTTGCTTCGCAAATACGATGTTGCTCCACTTCGTTTCGCAATGATGCGATGTTTGCCATAAAATGTGGCGAAGCCACGCAGCATTCGAGTCAGCGTTCATCATTAGGCGAAGCCGTCATCATTTGCGTGACAGGCAAACATCATTCAAAAAACTCTCCACCGGAGAGTTTTTTGCCGGGCTTCCGAATCCACACACGCTGCGCGTCCTCACCAACAAAAAGAGCACTGCTTTGCAGTGCTCTTTTTGTTGGTGGGGGATGGTGGATTCGGACCACCGAAGTCAGTGACAACAGATTTACAGTCTGCCCCCTTTGGCCGCTCGGGAAATCCCCCATATAAATCCGTCGCTCTCGTCTCTCGACAATTGCGACGGATTCTTTGGAGCTGGTGATCGGAGTCGAACCAACAACCTGCTGATTACAAATCAGCTGCTCTGCCATTGAGCCACACCAGCATTTCCGACCTCATCCTGTCGGACGCATAAGATTATATCACATCACACGGCGTTTGTCAATACCTTTTTTTAAGTTTTTTTGTTTTTTTGCAATTTTTTATTACTGTTTGCCCACACATTCCTCATCATCAATCAATTGTTGTTGACTTTTATCTGTTTATGTGCTATACTGTCCATTGTGCGCTTTTTTGGTGCTGTATTCATTTTTGGCAAAGGAGGATATACTCATATGAAGATGGATTCCAAAACTATGTTTTCCACAATGAATCCGTGGAAGCTCTTCTTCACCGTGGCTATGCCCGGTATGATAAGTATGTTCACTATGTCCATATACAGCATTTTCGAGGGTATTTTTATCGGTCAGCAGCTTGGCGAGGAGGCTTTTGCCGCCGTCAACATTGCTATGCCCGTGGTTATGATAAACTTCTCTCTTGCCGACCTTGTCGGAGTTGGCGCGTCCGTTCCCATTTCCATTGCACTCGGCAAAAAGGATGAAAAGAGCGCAAACAACATCTTTTCCTGCTCGCTCATCCTCATTTTTATTGCTGCAGTAGTTATGGGAACGATAATGTTTTTTGCTGCCGAACCTATGGCAAGGTTTATGGGAGCTGACGATAAGCTTCTTCGCACATCTGCCAAATACATTCGCATATTTGCCCTGACAAGCCCTCTGACAACCATCTTTTTTGCTATGGACAACTACCTGCGCATAAGTGGTTACGTCAAGACAAGTATGTTCATCAACATTTTCTCAAACATAGCAACCATCGCCCTCCTCGTCCTCTTCCTCATTGGACTTGATATGGATGTTGCAGGCTCGGCACTTGCCGCATCAATCGCTATGTGTCTGTGCTCAGTTTTAGCTTCAATCCCCTTTCTTCGTGGTCGCACGATTCTCAAATTCACTCGCCCACGCTTCAGCATCTCTATGCTCAAGGAGATCGCCGCTTGTGGCTCTCCGACGTTCCTTAGCAACATCTCCGGGCGTGTGACATCAATTATGATGAACATCTCGCTTATGACGCTTGGCGCACGAGCATTCGGTGAGGGTGGTGGAACAACTGCCGTTGCTGCATACGCAGTTCTTATGTACGCAAGCGACCTCTGTCACCCTCTCATCTATGGCATCAGCGACTCCATCGCCCCTGCCATCGGCTTCAACTTTGGTGCTGAGAATTATGACAGAGTAAAGAAAATCGCACTTACAGGCTTTATTGGCTCTGCTGTCATCAGTATTGCAGGAGCTGCCGTTATGTTCTTCTTCTCAACACCTCTCGCATCTCTCTTCGTTGATCCTGAGGAAATCAAGCTTCTTGAGCTTTCAAGTAATGCGCTTCGCATCTTCTGCCTGACCTTCCTTGTCAGATGGTTCACAATTTCAGCGCAGAGCTTTCTTGGTGCTATTGAAAAGCCCCTGCAAGCAACGATTCTTTCCGTCTGCGTGGCGTGCCTCTTCCCCGTCGCAATACTTGGTGCGCTCTGGCCACTCGGACTTAACGGCATCTGGCTCAATATGTTTGGCACGTCCGTTCTCTCTCTCGTCCTCGGCACAGCTCTTATCAAATACGTCTGGAGCAAAATCAAGCGGTAAGCAAGATTTTTGCGTAAAAGCAGCTCACCCATTTGGGTGAGCTGCTTCTGATATTCAGGTTAATATACAAGCTTCAATCGACCTTTTCTGCTTTTCCGTAATACTTCTCTATCAGGCGTTGTGATTTACGGTTTTTCGGAATGCAAGCACGCTCCCAAAGAGG
Source organism: Eubacteriales bacterium (assembly GCA_045543615.1). Taxonomy (GTDB): domain Bacteria; phylum Bacillota; class Clostridia; order Oscillospirales; family CAG-272; genus CAG-390. The sequence continues at coordinate 40,009 of JAZPXL010000055.1, read as the reverse complement.
GAAACGGGTCTTGAAATAAGCGAAATGGTATTCTCTCCACCAAGGCAGAGCTCCAAAACGGGAGTGATGATCTTCAACGATCTTCAAGCTCTCAAAGCTCGCTTTTTTCTTTACAGCTCCAAGCAAATAATATACAGCCACTCCATCGGAATTGATGACACAGAAAGCCGGGAAAGCGAGAGCGTAGATGAAAAGCAGAAGTGCTCCAAGGGCGATGATGCAAACAGAAATCGCCGTATCATCGGAAATTGTCCATACGCCAAGCGCAATCAAAGCAATCGAAAGCACAGCAAAAAACGCCCCTCTTGCGTTAACTACAAGATTTTTCATCCCCTCACCACCTTTCAGTTTTCATTATATCACACTTTGAGGGATAAATCAAGGGGGCGCATTGTATATATTCATAATGATGCATCGCCTTGCGGCGATATGATGTTTTTCGCTTCGCTCAAAATGATGTTGCTCCCGTTGGGCGCAATGATGCGATGTTTGCCATAAAATGTGGCGAAGCCACACATCATTTGCCACAGGCAAACATCATTCAAAAAAGAACATTTGTCGGTAGACAAAAGTTCTTTTTTGTTGCGAAGAACCGCGCAAACGGTGCGTAAGTGTAGGTAAAAACGCAAAAAAAGGTGCGTGAAGTGGGTAAGAATGGTTAAATGCCTGCAAAATCATTTTCTCTCGGACAAGAATGTTTCGAGATTTATTGTGTGATGATACTTGATGGATGCTTTTTTGTCTTTTTCGATCATAAGAGTTGTAAGGTCAATATCATTAATTGCAGCAATGGCAACAATGTAGTGTATCATATCCACAAGTTCCATACCTAATTGCTCCTGTAAATCGTTTTCGTCAGAAGCTTTGCGGCCGGCTCGCTTGTTCAATACCTCAGCAACCTCCCCGATCTCCTCTACCAATTTCATAAACATAGCTTGCTCGGTAGCCCAGCCACAATATCGGTCTGACAAATAATCCTGTAATTCATCAATAGAAATTTTCATTTCGTATTCTCCTTCAAAGTTTTGCAACTCGCAATCAACATTCGTCTGATACGACCGCAAAGATTCCGATAATATTTATAGATTTCCTCATCTATTCCGTTTGTATTATGTAACAACTGCAACCAGCCTTCGGTTTCGCTACATTCTTTGAGCGCGATTTCGAACTTTGAAAGCATATCGGCTTTACTTTGCCCGTAATTTGCCTCACGTATATTTGCGTACACACTACTTGAACTCTTGCGAATTTGGAAAAGAGTGTTAGAGGGGGCTTTTATATTTTGACAAAGTAATTCTATATCGCTCGCAAGTTGTTCTGAATAGATCAATAAATAGTTTTTAGCCATACAATCACTCCCTTCGAAAATATTATATCATATATTGCAAGGTGATTCAAGAGCTTTCCGCATCCTCGCATCCCAATCACGCCGAAGGCGTGTATATCATCCGCAACTTGTTGCGGTATATCATCAATGCGGAGCATTGAATATCATCAAGCCGCAGGGAATACACGCTGGCGCGTGATGAGATACAGCCCCACAGGGGCTGATGATATACGCCGCACTTCGTGCGTCAATGATATACCAAGCCTGCGGCTTGGATAAAAAAACACCATCGCTTTGCGATGGTGTTTTTTGGCAGCGGCGCCGAGATTCAGAACCTACATTTGCGCGCATTATTGGGTGTTATAGTTTTATTCGGCGATAGCGCGCAAACTTTTTTGTGTCGCTTTGCGACACAAAGAGGTTCTTCATCCGTGGAGTGTTACTAAAAAAGAACAACCACCCATCGGGTGGTTGTTCTTTTTTGGCAGCGGCGCAAGGATTCTTCTTGTCTTTGGCGTCGCACGTCCGATTCTTCTTGTGGTTGTGCGACGCCAAAGCCTTCGGTCACCGTTCAAAAACAACCATTTAGGTTGTTTTTTCACTGCTTCGAATCCTTGCCCCTTCAGCAAAAATAAAAAAGAAAGAGGATGACAAAAGCCATCCTCTTTCTTTTTGGCAGCGGCGCAAGGATTCGAACCTAGGAAATGACGGAGTCAGAGTCCGTTGCCTTACCGCTTGGCGACGCCGCTATGCTGCCCTGTTTGCACACTTCTTGCGTGCGTTGCTTATTATAGCAGAAAAAAGTGGTTTTGTCAATACCATTTTGAAATTTTTCTTATTATTTTTTCTTTTTTGCTTTTCTCTCTTACTTTTCTTTTTGTTTTTCTTTTTCTTTTTTAGTTTTTTTGTTTTTTCTCTTCCTTTATTATGCTTTTAGTGCTATAATATTTCTTAAGTGGATAGTCTCTACATCAAAATCAGTATTCCCATACAGAAAGGATCTATACCAATGAAAAGAAAAATTTGTATCAATCACAATCCCGGTATCGGTGGTGTGAACTTCAATATGACCATTGACGCTGTAAAGGCTGCAGGATTTGACGGCGTTTTCACAGGCTGGTCACGTGGCAGAATCGCTCCCCACGCTGAGTACATAAGAAACGCAGGGCTCTACTATCAGTCCGTTCACGCTCCGTTTAACAGGATGTATCAGCCCTGGGAGGAGGGTGAGGACGGTGACGGTGCTATTGATGAGCTTATTGAGTGCCTCCAGGAATGCGCCGCAAGCGAAGTGCCGATTATGATAATTCACCCCATCATCGGTATGGATCGCCACAATCCCACCGACCTTGGTATTGCTCGCTTCTCCCGTCTCGTTGAGGCTGCCGAGAAGACAAGCACAAAGCTTGCCTTTGAGAATGTTGAGGGCATCGAATACCTCAAGCTCATCATCGAAAAGCTCGGCTCGTCTTCCTCCGTTGGCTTCTGTTGGGATACAGGCCACGAAATGTGCTACAACGGCTCGTCCGATGTTCCTCTTCTCTACGGCGACAAATTGCTCTGCACTCATATAAATGACAACCTCGGACAGACAGACCCCACCGTTATCACCTGGCACGATGACTCCCATCTTATGCCCTTTGACGGCGTTGCCAACTGGCAGGGCGTAGCAGACCGTCTTGCCCGTGTCAACTACTCGGGCGAGCTGACCTTTGAGCTTAACTACAACTCAAAGCCGGGAAAGAACACGCACGATATTTACCATCATCTCGACATCTTCGGCTATCACGCCGAGGCATACAAGCGTGCGCTCAGGCTTGCTGCACTCCTACCTGACAAAAACGAGTAATTAAAAAACACAACTCCACGCATTTTGCGTGGAGTTGTTTCGTTTTACTATATTACTTTTTGGGGTAGATCTTATCCACGCCGCCCATATAGGGACGGAGAGCTACGGGGATATTGATCGAGCCGTCAGCGCAGAGGTTGTTTTCTGCAAATGCGATGAGCATTCTGGGGGGAGCGACAACTGTATTATTGAGTGTGTGAGCGAAATACTTCTGTCCATCCTTCTGAGATACACGGATCTTAAGTCTTCTTGCCTGTGCGTCTCCGAGGTTGGAGCAGCTTCCTACCTCAAAATACTTCTGCTGTCTGGGCGACCACGCCTCGACGTCAATGCTCTTGACCTTGAGATCTGCAAGGTCACCTGAGCAGCACTCAAGTGTACGAACGGGAATATCGAGAGAACGGAAGAGATCAACTGTATTCTGCCAGAGCTTATCGAACCAAACAGGGCTTTCCTCAGGACGACAAACAACTATCATCTCCTGCTTTTCAAACTGATGGATACGGTAAACGCCTCTCTCCTCAATGCCGTGTGCGCCCTTCTCCTTACGGAAGCAGGGAGAATAGCTTGTCAGGGTGTAGGGAAGGCTTTCTTCGGGATTGATGGTGTCGATGAACTTACCGATCATTGAGTGCTCACTTGTACCGATGAGGTAGAGATCCTCACCCTCGATCTTATACATCATAGCGTCCATTTCAGCAAAAGACATAACGCCTGTTACAACATCGGAGCGAATCATAAAGGGAGGGACGCAATAGGTAAATCCACGGTCGATCATAAAGTCACGAGCGTATGAGATAACTGCAGAGTGAAGTCTTGCAATATCGCCCATAAGATAATAGAAGCCATTACCTGCAACACGGCGAGCAGCATCAAGGTCAAGGCCACAGAAACGCTCAAAGATATCTGCGTGATATGGTACTTCAAAATCGGGAGTTACAGGCTCACCGTAACGGCAGACCTCAACGTTCTCGCTGTCATCCTTACCGATCGGAACTGAGGGGTCAATGATGTTGGGAATCGTCATCATAATAGTTCTGATCTTCTCTTCAAGCACAGGCTCAAGAGCCTCAAGCTCGGACAGTCTCTTTGCGCTTGCCGCAACCTTTGCCTTCATCTCCTCAGCTTCCTCACGGCGTCCCTGAGCCATAAGTGCGCCAATCATCTTAGAGCAACGGTTCTTCTCTGCACGAAGCTCATTAGCCTCGCTCTTGATACGGCGATTTTCAATATCAAGTGCAATCACCTCGTCAACAAGGGGAAGCTTGTGATCCTGGAACTTGTTGCGAATATTCTGTCTTACTATTTCGGGATTTTCTCTCAAAAACTTTAAATCAAGCATAGTATTTCTCCAAATAATATATTAATCAAAAATTGCTTTCACTATAACAGAAGAATTATAGCACAAACACAGAAAAAAGTCAACAACAACGACGAAAAAAGCAAATAATGCTATATCTCCGTTGCTGTCAGCTTAATTATTAGGTCTATATCGTCAGGCTGAACCCTCGCCTCGTGAGCTGCACGGCATCTCTTTATCTCTCCGCACTTTGTGCAACGGTGGACGATGACGTAGCCCTTTTTGGGATCGAGGTCAACGTGCACTGGCTCCATAAGCCCCAAGCATTCACACGCTCTGTCCCCGGGATTTTCGTCAATATGAATTGACCACAGGCAGAACGGACAATGGTTTCTTGAGGACGATTGAAGCGGCAAAACCTCACGCCCACAATGCCCACATACAAAGCCCGAATCGTTTTTTGCAAATCTTTTTCCCTGCATCGCTAAAAAACTCCCACCTTTTTTGCTTTTTTCGCAAAAACCTCTTTATTCTCACGAAAATTTGTAGTATAATAACTATGTATATCAATTATACAACATAAAATTACTTTGGTCAAGACCAAACAGGCATTTTTCGGGAGGCGTCTATGAAAGAAAACCACACAAGCTCTGTGTGCAACACTCAACTGAATAAGACCGACCGTCTCCCTGAGCTTTTAGCACCTGCAGGCTCACCCGCCGCATTCAACGCTGCGCTTGACGGTGGAGCTGACGCCATATACATAGGTGCTCCGTCCTTTAATGCAAGAATTGGTGCTGCCAATTTCACAAATGACGAGATGAAAACGGCAATCGCTCGTGCGCACGAGCGAGGTGTGCGAGTGTATGTCACGCTCAACACGCTTGTTTTTGACCGTGAGATGAGGGATTTTCTCTCTGTTGGGGAGAGTGTGTATCTCGCCGGAGCTGACGCTCTCATAGTTGCAGACACGGGTGCTGCGGCCGTTTTGCGTCGCACATTCCCCGATCTGCCTCTGCACGCTTCAACGCAAATGTCGGGGCACAATCTCGACGCCGCCGTCAAGCTGTCCTCTCTCGGATTTGAGAGAATGGTTATTGCCCGTGAGACAAGCGAGGCCGATATGAGAGAGATATGCCGTCTCTCGCCCATTGAAATAGAGGCCTTTGTTCACGGTGCGCTCTGTGTCTGCCATTCGGGACAATGTCTCTTCTCCTCCCTTGTGGGTGGCAGAAGCGGCAACCGTGGGCTTTGCGCACAGCCCTGCCGTCTCCCCTATTCCAACTCCTATCCGCTAAGCCTTAAGGATCTCTCGCTTGCAGAGCATCTGCCAAGTCTCATAGATATGGGCGTGTCCTCGCTTAAAATCGAGGGCAGAATGAAGCCACCCGAATATGTTAGAGCTGTTGTCGGTGTCTGGCGCAGGCTTCTTGACGAATCAAGAGGTGCAACACCCGACGAGATGCGCTATCTTGCCGATGTTTTCTCACGTCAAGGCTTTACCGACGGATATTTTGTCGGTGAGATTGACCGAAAAATGCTCGGCATTCGCACCGAGGGCGACAAGTCACGCTCAGCGCAGGCGAAAAAGCCAACGCCTGCCACAAAAAGAGATCTTCCACCCATCCCCGAATACACAGAAAGAGCACCTGCCACATCTCCCTATGCGCCCCTGCGTGCAAGGGAAAGGCGTGGTGCTGAGATAAGAAATACTGCCGTTTTCTACGATTTTAACAGCTACACAAAAGCGGCATCGGAGTTTTTCTCGCTTGCATTTATTCCTCTTGAGGACTACGAAAACGCCGCTCGAGAGCGCAAAGCTCCCGCGGGTGTTATTCTGCCCCCTATCATAAGCGAGAGCGAGAAGGCGCAGGTCTCAGAGATGCTCAAAAAAGCACGCCGTCTTGGTGCTACCGATGCACTTGTCGGCAACCTCGGTCATATTGATATGGCTTTGGCGGAGGGCTTTGTCATTCACGGAGACTTCAGGCTCAATGCCACAAACAACGAATCGGTTGCTCGTCTGCACGCACTCGGCTTTTCGGATATTGTCCTGTCGCCTGAGCTGACAGCACCGAGAATTCGTGATATGTCGGGTGCATCGTCCGTTATAGTCTACGGTCGCATACCACTAATGGTAACAGAAAAATGCGTTGGGCGTGAGCTTGGTGACTGCAAAAGCTGCGCCTCGGGCCGTCTTGCGCTTACCGACAGGCGTGGCGTGAAATTCCCCGTACTCAAGCTTTTCGGGCATCGCTCAATGATCCTCAATTCTCTTCCGACATACATTCTCGATCAGCAAAAGGGGATGCGTGACGCTTATATCACCCGTCGACATTTTCTATTCACAACGGAGAGTGGACGTGATGTCGACAGAATAATAAACCTCGCCCGTGAGGGCAAGAGCCTTGGCAGAGAATGCCGCAGGCTTGTGCAAAAATGACCGTGTGAAAGGAAAAGCAAAGTGAAAACAGTAAAAAATATCACCTGTGGCATTGCCATTTGCTTGGCTGTGCTCATACTAATATATCTGCTGACACTCTATGTCAAGTTCAAGCCCGACGAGGGCGAGGTGCTTGAGGACGGAACTGTTGAGGAAGTCCCCGGCAAGCTTGAGCAATTTCTTGACTCAAACGTCAAGCACGAGGAGCATCTCAACCTGATTTTTGTCCTGCTCGTATCTGCCGCTACGGGAATATTCCTTGAAAAGATACCCTCTCTTGGCGTAGTCTCATCCACAGTTGCTCTCTGCTATGCGCTGACTCTGCGCAGACTTGAGGAGCTTGACAAATTCCCGATGACAATTGTAATATTGACGCTTATTCATACAGTTGGGGCAATTATTTACGCCGCCACGGCTGACACCTCACGCTCAAAGATCAGAATTTTTGAAACCTCCTCATCCTCTGCGGCTGTTATTTGCCAGACGCTTGCGCTCGCAGTCAGCTCCTATGTGGTCTATTTGCAGTATCAGGTGCTGAAAACTGCCGATTATGTCGAGGAGATGTCGGCAGAAATACTCAAGATTGCACCACGACTCTGCACCATCCCCCACGTCATCGAAAGTGCATACAGAGTATTCCAGATGCACGGTGCTGTTGAAGCAAGACGCTTGCTCACCACTGCACTCAACGAGTTTACCTCAACCGACCTTGACGCCGAGCTTGCCACAACGATAAATGCCGACGAGCTTTCCACCTACCGTGGACTTGTCATAATTCTTCTTGCAGTCATCGTCTTCTCGTTTGTATGTCGCCGTCATCCTGCAATTGTTGCCACGCTCACCTTCGTTCCACCCATCTATATCTTCATAAGCCTTCTTGGTGCAAGCTTTACTTCTGCAACGCTCACCCTGCTGACCCTCTCTCTTGTCTCTGCTATGGCTGCATTTGCCGCAGTATCACGCAAGGGCGCACCTCCCGTTCTTGATGGGGACGGAAACGAGATTGCCTTTGACGAATGGGATGAGGACGAAGAGCACATCGATGACGATGACCACGACAGCGACAGCATCACCGATGAGGATGCTGATGGGTTCGACTTCTTCATCGGCTCTGAAAAAATCACACCCCCGCCTCCCCCTGCACCCGGCACTCCCGAATACGAGCAGTATGTAAATATCGAAAACGAAGAAACAAAAGCATAAAAAACAGCACCGACTGCTTTGCAGTCGGTGCATTTTTCTTATAATCTTCCGAGAAGCTTAAGTATATGTGTCGGATCGTTACCCGTGATAAGTGACGCACCCTCGTCAATAAATCTCTGTGCATCCTCTTCATTGTCTGCACAATACATATGTATCGGCATTCCCTTTGCCTTGTATATGGGGAGCACCTCGGACTTGACAACCTCAATGCTAAGTCCGATCTCGCAATAGTAGGAATACGTGTCGCTCTCAAATTCCTTCATCTTGAAGTCGGGATAGCCCATCGTAGCAATACCGTACTTCTGACGGCAATATTTGAGAATTTTTGAGTTGAAGCAGTAGATCCAACACTTATCAAAAAAACCGTATTCACGAAGAAGAGCTATTGTAATATCAGCGTTCTCCTCGGTGTATTCCTTAAGCTCAACACCAAGACGGATGGAGGGCTTCTTTTCTCTGCAGAACTCAAGAAGCTCACGAAGTGTGGGAACTGTGATGCCCTGACCTACAAATTTGTCGCCAAATTTTTCGGTGTACGCAGGCTCAAGCGTGCTCTTGACCTCTGAGAGAGTCATATCTCTCAAGTGTCCGTCAACGCCACAGGTGCGTTTGGGTGAGCCGTCGTGCATAATCACGGGGACTTTGTCGCTTGTAAGCCAGACGTCAAACTCTATAACGTCAACGCCAATATCAAAAGCAGCTCCGAAAGACAGAAGCGTATTTTCAGGGTAGCGTGCGCTAAAGCCACGGTGTCCCTCAACAAGAATATTTTTCATTGGTTTTCTCCTTTGTGGTATGCGAAGGGCTGTTATTCCTCTGCCTTTATGATCTTATAGAGATGAACGATGTTGATGTCCTCGTCCATATCAAGTCCGTGTGAGCCACAGCCACCGTCAATTTCGTGACAGCCGTGATCCATCGCAAAGCCGAGAAGAGTGTTGTGACTCTTCCAATGCGTGCGTATCATTTCATAGAACATACCGAATGTACGGACATTTGCCCTCAGCTCTCCAATAGCTTCAAAGCTTTCAGGTCCGTATTTGTGCATTGTTGCGTCATAGTTTCCGTTGTAAACGGCAATAAAATCATATTTGTCTTCCAAAATGAGCTCTGCTGCCTTTGCGTTGACCTCCTCGGTCGAATCAAGAACAAAATAATCCATATCTCTCTCAAGATAGATCTTTGCCATACTGTCACCTGCAGTTGCAACTATACAGGGCTTTTTGCCTGCACGGATGAGCGCATCGAAGATTGTATCAATCGAGATAACGGGCTTGACGTAAGCCTTAATACCGTGTACATCGGGCTGTGCGCCTGTATACATCGTACCAAAGCAAACCGGTGTTACCGACGGCATAACGGTAGCAAGTGGAAGCTCAAGCTCCATTCTCTTCTGTGTTACGGTAAACTGTGTTTGGTATTTTCTATATATCCACTCAGCAATAGCATCGGGATTGTACATAAAAATTCTGTCGGCTTTGCCATCTCCAAGCTTTTCGCTTATATAGTCGCATAAAGCTTCGTTTGCGTCAGCGGCACATTCGGGCGCAGTAATGCCCAACGCAAATGCGAGTGCGGCGCAAAGGGTGTCCAAGGAATTGGGATTTTTCATTGTCTTCATACCTTTCTTTCGCAAATACGGGATGCGTGTCCCTTTTTTGTTAATTATACCACCTAAAGCATCCCGTGTCAAGAAAAAAGCCGACGCATATTTGCGTCGGCGTTTTTCCTATCACTCAATATTTGTAATAAATCTCTCAAAATACGAGAGCAGATATCTGTAATCATCGGGCTCATAATAGAAATGATGACTTTTTTTGAGTATCTTTGTATGTATGCTTGAGTTCTGATAGCAGAGGCGAGTGGTGCTTATCGGCACAATCTCATCGTACTTTGACTGGAACATATACGTCTTGACAGAAAGAAGATCAAGGCATTTTCTGACGCTCCCGATCTCTCCAAACAGCTCAAGATAGCGAGGAATCCAGCCGAAATATTTCCAAAGCCTGAAGTCGTGCTCAATTCCGTAGGCACGCTGTGCCGCAAGAGCCTGCACGTCATCGGGCGAGATACGATCAAGATAAACCTTGCATACATTGACTACAAGCTCGGGACGAACTCGCACGTCAAGAGGTGCGGCAAGCAAAAACAGAGCCTTTACTCTCTGTGGGTGCTTGATTGCCTGCTTTATTGCAAAGAGACAGCCCATAGAATGCGCAACTATAACAATGCTTTTGTGCGTGTTAAGCAAAAATCTGACACGCCTGTCTATCTGCCTCTTCCATTTTGGCATAGAGGTATGCGAAAAATCGTCAACACTGCCACCGTGACCGTCAAGCAGGACGTTGCACACTGTCAAGCTTTGCGGCACTAAAGGCACAAAATCCTCAAAATGCCTCGGTCTGCCGACAATGCCGTGAACAAAAAGCACAGCCGTCTCTCTTTCGCTGCCAAGTCTGATGCTTCCTCTCTCCATTCTTCTCCTCCTGTATTTTTAACAACCACGCATAAGCCTGATGAAGAACTCAACAGTTCTGCAAAGTGTTTCGATGCGAATTTTTTCGTTGTTGCCGTGTATTGTACTGCGCTCTTCCCCTGTCAAGTCCATTGCCGAAAAACGATAAACTCTGTCGCTGATTCTGCCGTAATGTCTGCTGTCGGAGCATTGAACCATCAGATATGGAGAAACAACACAGCCTCTCCAGGTGGACGCAACGGCAGATGAAATTTTCTCAAAGCCCTCGCTGTCGGTGGTGGATATTCTGCTTGGATTCATTCCGTGGATGCACTCAACGCTGACGTTTTCATCCCCCACCACCCCTTTCAGATACGCAAGTGCACTCTCTATACTGTCATAGGGATTTAGCCTGAGGTTTGATACAAGCGTTGCTTTTGGTGGTATAACGTTTGACGCCGAAGAGCCCTCCATCTGCGTAAAGGCAACAGTTGTGCGCATAATGGCGTTAAGCTCGCCACCACTCTTCTTGCAGATAAGGTCAAGCAGGGGCAGGAAAATACCAATGTTTGCAAAAATTATCTTATAACCAAATGTCGAATATCTGCCAAGCGTGTCAAACATCTCTGCCACGGGAGGCGTAAGATGAGCACGGAAGGGTCGCTTCAGCACTGACAGGCACGCACGGCTAAGCCTGTCAACAGGTGCGCCCGGCTTTGGAGCCGAGGAGTGACCACCACCCGAATGGACGGTGTAACGGACATCCATCATACCCTTCTCGGCAATTCCGATAAGACCACAGGGTGCGCTTACACCCGGGAAAACATTCTCGACAACAGCACCACCCTCATCAAGAACGAACGCAGGCACAATACCTTTCTCTTCAAAATAGTCAACTATGCGCAAAGCACCCTCGCCGTTTACCTCCTCGCCACCCGAGAAGGCAAAATAAATGTCGTTCTGTGGCACAAAGCCACCCTCAAGCAAATGCTCTGCCGCAAAGAGAATGCCGTTTACGGTAACCTTTGTGTCAAGTGAGCCGCGTCCCCAGACGCATCCGTCACGGATTATACCCTCAAAGGCGGGCACGTCCCAGGCCGACTCGTCAGCGGGCACAACATCGTAATGCGCCATAAGAACGGTGGGCGCACCGTCGGATTTGCCACGCAAGCGCAGAAGCAGAGCACGTCCATCAAATCTCTTAAATTCGCATTTGGAAAACACATTCGGATAGAGACGTGGCAGATGCTCAACCATTCGCTCAAACTCGCCATCATCCTCAAGGGCCTTGTCTCTGTACGAAACGGTCTTGAAGCGAATAAGCTCGGCAAGAGCACGCACTGCTCGCTTGCGGTCAAATTCTATTTCCGAGCTGTCCACCTCGGGCTGTGGCTTTGGATTGAACGCCAAAGCTCGCAGAAGCACTACTGCAAGAAAAACAAGCAACAATGTAAGAATTACAATAAAAATCCACATAAAAGGGACTCTCCGTTCTGATTAGTCGAGTTTGCGCATCAAAGCACAATCTCTCGTCCGTCAGTTGCAAGCACAAACGGAATTGCGAGCGTCTTAGCAGCCTCATATACCGAGGATATTCTGCCCTGTGTATAATGCGTTATGCAGAGCATACGAAGTCTGTCGCCCTTGTCTGCAAAAAGAGGAACGTAGTCTGTTGCAGGGAAATGGGCAGCCTCGCAGATAGCAAGATCGATAGGCTCGTCAAATATCTGCATCGGGAAATCGTCGGCAGGACCTTCGTGGGAAAGGTCACCGCTGAAGAAGACGCGCCGTCCTTCAGCCTCAACCAAAAATGCATAGGAGTTTTTTGTGTGCTTGGTCTTGATGGCTGTCAGGCGAATCGTTCCGTCGTCCCACACAAAGCCGTCCTCGATAGTTGAAATATCAAACTCACGGACGGTGCGACCAATAGCACCAAACCAACCACAAAGCCCGTCCATAAGGGTGGACTTGTCAAGTGGTGTGCAGATGTGAGGATTTGCTTTCTTATAATACCAGCTGCAAAGATCAACAAAGGGTATAAGACCGTTACAATGATCTCCGTGCATATGAGTGATGAAAACTGCGTTTATTGAGTTTGGGTGAATACCACGGCTGACAAGCAGCTCAATGGGATTTGTTCCAATATCAATAAGATATTTTCTCTCCCCGACCTCAAGCAGAGTGCAGGAGCACCGTCTGTTAGGCTCAGGAACACCGTGGCTTGAACCTAAAAATGTAATTCTCATCTTTATCCTCCTTTGTGGCAAAAACGGCAAAAAACTGCCGATGTATGTTGCGCTTGGGTTATTGACACAATGCAAGCTTTATATAATAATTATATCACACCCCCTCGCCCGTGTCAATGTTTTGTCTGCGCAAAAAGCCGACCTCTGCTCTTGCAGAGGTCGGGGGATTATTTAAGTTTTCTCGACAGACAAAAGACTCTCTGCCAACAAGGTGTTCTGCGCACCCATACGGTTTTTTGTTTGCAGTTTTTTTCTGTTGACTGTTGTAATTGAATATGATATAATACTGTTGGTGTCGAAAGACATACGGAGAGAGCCATACGGTGGCGGTTGCTTCCCTTAATCGGGAACGCAGATTCTTTTTGCCTTCCCGAGAGGGGAGGTGATGCTCGTGTACGTAACTTGGGAGCTGTTGTTCCTGCTTGCAGGATTTGTTATAGCACTACTGAACTACATCGATAATCATAATAAAAAGAATTAACCGCCTCTGCGACCAAACTTGAGCGGTTAATTCTTTAATCATTCATCTAGGAGTAACCGTCATCGGTTCTCTCCGTTATTATTATATCACAGGGGGGGAGCTTTGTCAACCCCCCTTTTTGATTTGCCTGCCTTTGGCGCAACCATCAGCATTTAATACTCAAAACTTCTTTATCTCTTAATCTCCGGGATGCCGTATTTTTCTATGATATAGTCCATATCCTTGTCGCCACGGCCGGAGAGCGTGATAAGCACCGAGCCCTTGCCCATTGTGTGTGCGAGCTTGATTCCGTACGCTACTGCGTGCGAGCTTTCGATTGCAGGGATTATTCCCTCAAGGCGTGAAAGTGTAAAGAACGCATCTATTGTTTCCTCGTCATTTACAACATCGTACTTCACTCTGCCTATATCACGGAGGAATGCGTGTTCAGGGCCACTTGATGGATAATCAAGTCCACTTGCTATCGAATAAACAGGTGCAGGCTCGCCGTTTTCGTCCTTAAGCATTATCGAGTTAAAGCCGTGCATAACGCCCTCCTCGCCGTACTTGAGGCTTGCGGCGTGGTCGCCAAGCGCAGGGCCACGTCCGAGAGGCTCAATTCCGTATATCTCAACGGGATCATCAAGGAAGCCTGCGAACGTTCCCATTGCGTTAGAGCCGCCACCTACACAGGCAACGACTACGTCGGGAAGCTCGCCCGTCATCTCCACGAACTGCTCTCTTGCCTCAATTCCCACAATGCTCTGGAAATCACGAACCATCATCGGGAAGGGATGCGGGCCGAGAACTGAGCCTATGCAATATATAGCGTCCTTATATTCCTTGCAATACGCATCAAATGCGGCGTCAACAGCCTCCTTGAGCGTCTGAAGTCCCTCTGTTACCTCAATAACATTAGCACCAAGTATCTTCATTCTTGCAACATTCGGTGCTTGTTTTTTGATGTCGACAGCACCCATATATATGTCGCATTGAAGTCCGAAATATGCCGCAGCCGTTGCAAGTGCAACTCCGTGCTGACCTGCTCCCGTTTCGGCAATAACCTTCTTCTTGCCCATAAACTTTGCAAGCAATACCTCGCCCATACAATGATTTAGCTTGTGTGCGCCCGTGTGGTTTAAGTCCTCTCGCTTTGCATACAGCTGAACTCCAGTTCCTATACTGTCGGAAAGTCTCTGCAAATGTGAGATCGGAGTCGGTCTGCCCTGGAACTCCTTGCGTATTCTGCGAAGCTCGCTTATAAACGCTCTTGACTTACAGATCGTCTTGTACGCCTCGTTTATCTCGACCATTGCTCGTGCAAGCTCCGGGGATACAAAAGCTCCACCGTATTTTCCAAAATAACCGTCTGCTGTGGGATAATTCTTAAAATATGTTTCAAAATCTACGCCGTTAAGTATCATTACTATTTCCTCCAAATATTGAGTGGTATTATCATTTTCATTTCAGTTTTAATTCTCTTATTGCTTTTCTCGGTGACGCCATCGCCGTGTTTTATCAAAATAATTGTAGCTCATTCTCTCTCCTTGCCATCGGGATAAAACAAAATCGTCCCGACAGAATTTCAGTTCTGTCAAGGACGAATTAATATCCGTGGTGCCACCTTGATTCGCATCAAACGATGCGCTCTTATGAGATACTGTCATATCTCCTGCAAGTAACGCCTGCAGTAGCGTCGCAGAATACTCTGTAAGCCTTATATAGCTACATTTGACTGCGCCCTCAGCGGTCCATTTGACAACTTGTTTCTTACCTGACTCTCATCCTCACAGGCTCTCTGTAAAGGCATCATTGCCGTTATCTCCGCGTCAACGGTTTGTTTTTCTGTATTATAGCACCACTATATGTGCTTTGTCAATGCTTTTTTCAAAAAAAGCTCTACATTTTTCAGATTTTTTATTTTACCTCTCTGCCTGTGTTTCTGAACATCTCTCTTATGGCAATAAGTATCCAATGATCCCAGAAATCCCAGTTGTGCTCGCCCTCTCCCTCCATATAATCAATATGGAAGCCGCACAGAGAGAGCTTCGCTGCTGCCGTTCTGTTATCCTTGAGAAGAAAATCATTATATCCACAAGCTGCAAACACATAGGGCTTTTCCTTGTCCTCGGGGAAATTTTCTGCGATATAGAAAATGTCATTGTCAGTTTTCTTTACGTTCTCTGCAAAATTCTCGCCCCAGATAGTTCTTGCAATACCCGACCAAGAACAATTCGAGAGGGCTCTTACAATGTCAAGCACGCCTGAGAGGGGTGCTGTTGCGCAATACTGATCGGGGTTGAGCAGAGCTATACGAAGTGCTCCATATCCACCCATCGAGAGTCCTGCAATATAATTGTCCTCACGTCTCTCGCTGAATCTAAAAATCTTTCTCATATAGTCCACAAGCTCACGTGAAACAAAAGTATAATACTTCTCGCCGTATACCATATCGCAATAATAGCTATTAGCGGCAGATGGGCAGACAACGGCAATCCCGTATTGCTTTGCATATCTCTCAATACAGCTGTTGCGAATCCATCCCGTATGGTCGCCCGTCATACCGTGAAGCAACCAGAGAACAGGAATATTATCCTTTGGGCAATTCTCCGGAATCATAACCGTCACGTCCACGTGATGATCGATTGCCGATGAATAAAAATTTATTGTAAAGCTTGCCATTTGTCTTTCTCCTTTTTGTTTTATATGCTTATTATACCACCCAAAGCACACGCTTGTCAACAAACAAAGGGAAAAACTACAAAGTCACTCTGCTTTGAGTGAGATATTTTTGTATATTATCACGCACAAGAAAAAAGCTCAAATAACTTGCAATCGGACGCAAAAAGTATTATAATATATAATTATATGTATTATTCGCGCAAAAAGGGAAAAAGTTATGAGAGATTTTACCGTTACGGATATGCGTGTCCATCCGGGAGACAGTGGATTTTTAATTGATGACGGCAAGACTGCCATTCTGCTTGACACAGGCTATGGCTTTACGGGCTTTGCTATGGCAGAGAAAATAAAGGAATATCTTGGAGAGCGAACACTCGACTATATCTTCCTTACGCATTCGCATTATGACCACGCACTTGGAAGCGCATATATTCTGAAATATTATCCCGATGCTGTTGTTGTTGCAGGCAGATATGCCGCATCCATATTCAACCGTCCGGGCGCACTGCGCAAGATGAACGAGCTTGATCGCAGTATCGCAGAGAAATGTGGTGTTGAGGACTATCCCTTCCTCGGCTCTTCTCTCCGTGTTGACATCGAGGTTGACGATGGTGACATAGTCAAGGCAGGTGATTTTTCGTTCCGTGTTATCGACCTGCCCGGTCACACAAAATGCTCCATCGGGTACTATTCTGAGGACGACGCCTTTCTCATCGGAACTGAAACTCTCGGAATTTACGATGGCGGAGAGGTCATTCTACCCTCATTTCTCATCTCCTTTGAGTCAACTATTGCATCCATCGACCGTGCTCTTTCGCTCAAAATAGACAAGCTTCTCATTCCCCATCTCGGAACACTTGACGCCGAACGCACACGCTTTTACCTTGACAATATCCGTCACTCAGCAATCGAATCGGCAGAGCTTTACGCAAAGTACCTCAGGGAAGGCAAGAGCGTCGAGGAAATTGCTGTTGAATACATCAAAAAGTATCGCACAGGATATGTTAAGGAAATCTATCCACCCGATGCTATGATGCTCAACACCACCCTGATGATACACCGTATCGGCGTTGAGTTTGGAATACTTGACTCATAAACGCAGCCCGACACACGTCGGGCTTTTTAGCTTTTCTTGTTTTCGCAGCTTTTCACATAAATAAAACAAAATTTCAAATCATTTTGGCTTTTTTCAAAGAAGCTTGTGTTAAAGTTTACTTTCAGTTGAATATCTTATGATATAATACATAAGTATTTTTATAAATTTTGCTAAAACAAAAATAAAGAGGTATAAATGTCAGAAAAAATCTTTCGTGCAGGCATTGACATAGGCTCTACCACAGTAAAGCTTGTTCTGCTTGATGAGCACGGCGAGATGGTGTACGGAAAATACTGCCGACACTTCGCCCAAACACAAAAGACACTTTCAAATATGCTTTGTGAGGCACGCGCAGAGTTTGGCGACTCAATACTGAAAATCAAGATCACAGGCTCGGGATCTATCAATCTCGGAGCCGCTCTCGGCATTGATTTCATTCAAGAGGTTGTTTCTGTTGCTACTGCGCTGAAGAGCGTCGCACCACAGACCGATGTTGCAATCGAGCTTGGCGGCGAGGACGCCAAGATAATCTATTTCGACAGAGGTATTGAAGAGAGGATGAACGGCGTTTGTGCAGGTGGCACAGGCTCGTTTATTGACCAGATGGCGGCTCTTTTGCAGACGGATGCTGCGGGGCTCAACGAGGCGGCACGGGATTACAAGCAGATCTATTCCATCGCAGCTCGCTGTGGTGTTTTCGCAAAGACCGACATCCAGCCCCTTATCAATGAGGGAGCAACCACCTCAGATCTTGCCGCATCCATCTTCCAGGCTGTTGTAAATCAGACTATTTCAGGTCTTGCCTGTGGCAAGCCCATCCGTGGAAACGTCGCATTTCTCGGCGGCCCTCTACACTTCCTCTCCGAGCTTAAGGCGGCGTTTATCAGAACGCTGAAGCTGACCGATGAGTCAACCATAGACTTTGAAAACTCGCATCTCTTTGCCGCTATGGGCGCAGCACTTGATGCTGACGGATGCGCACCTGTGTCCTTTGACTCCATTATTGACAAGCTTGAGAGTGGCGTAAAAGTAACCTTTGAGATGCCACGACTTGATCCTCTCTTTGATGGAAAGGAGGAGTATGACACATTTTGCGCACGCCACGAAAAAGCAGTTCTGCCAAAGGGATCTCTGTCCGATTACGAGGGCAACTGCTATCTCGGTATAGATGCAGGCTCGACCACAACCAAGCTCGCTCTCATAGGTGAGAGTGGTGAGCTTCTCTTCTCCTACTATGCAAACAACAGCGGAAATCCGATAAAAACCGCTATGGAAGCTATCGGCAAGCTGAAGGCAGAGCTTCCGAAGGGAGCTGTTATCGCAAGAGCCTGCTCGACGGGCTATGGTGAGGCTTTGCTCAAGTCTGCGTTTTCTCTTGACGACGGCGAGGTTGAGACTATTGCGCACACAACTGCGGCGTCATTCTTTGATCCACTTGTTGACTGCGTGCTTGACATCGGTGGTCAGGATATGAAATGCATTAAACTTCGTGGTGGAGTTGTTGACACGATTCTGCTCAACGAGGCCTGCTCCTCGGGCTGTGGCTCGTTTATTGAGAATTTTGCAAATTCGCTTGGCTACTCTGCCGCAGACTTTGCAAAAGAGGCACTCTTTGCCACACGTCCCGTTGACCTCGGTACACGCTGTACCGTATTTATGAACTCCAATGTCAAGCAAGCACAGAAGGAGGGGGCAACAGTACCTGAAATTTCTGCAGGTCTTGCCTACTCCGTAATCAAGAATGCGCTCTACAAGGTAATAAAGCTTACAGACGCATCCGAGCTTGGTTCTCACATAGTCGTTCAGGGTGGCACGTTCTACAACAAGGCTGTGCTTCGTGCATTTGAAAAAATTGCTAACACCGAAGCTATATGCCCTGACATCTCGGGACTTATGGGAGCTTTCGGAGCTGCTCTTATTGCCAAGAGTCGCTATGTTTGTGGTGAGAGGACACAAATGCTTCCTCTCGACGAGATAGTTTCCCTTACATACACAACAAAGGCTACACGTTGTGGTGGTTGCTCTAACAACTGTATGCTCACCATCAACAAATTCCCCGGTGGCAAAAAGCATATTACGGGCAACCGTTGCGAAAAGGGACTTGGAAGTGACGCCGAGCACAAAAGAGCACCAAACCTTGTAGCCTTCAAGGCAAAGAGAATGTTTGACTATGAGCCACTCGCAGAAAAGGATGCTCCCCGTGGAGTGATCGGCATTCCCCGTGTGCTCAATATTTACGAAAACTATCCCTATTGGGCAACCTTCTTCAAGGAGCTTGGCTTCTCCGTTGTTCTCTCTCCGTTCTCCGACAGAAAGATATATGAGCTTGGTATGGAGTCCATCCCCTCGGAGTCCGAGTGCTACCCTGCAAAGCTCTCACACGGACACGTTGAGTGGCTCTCCTTGCGTGGAGTTACTACCATATTCCATCCCTGTGTATATTACGAGCACAAGGACAAGGAAAGCACGCAGAACAATTACAACTGCCCGATAGTCATCTCCTACGCAGAAAACCTCAAAAACAATGTTGAGAGCATTACAAGTGGCTCTGTAAGGTATATCCGTCCGTTTATGGCGTTTACCTCAGAAAAGATACTCTCCGACAGACTTGTTGACGTTTGTCGCAAGGAATGGAATATTCCTGAGAGCGAGGTGCGCCGTGCTGCACGTCTTGCTTGGGATGAACAGCTTCGTGCAAAGGCAGATGTCAGAGAAGAGGGACGGCGTGTTATCGAGGAGCTTGACCAAAACGGTGGCGTTGGCATCGTGCTTGTCGGCAGACCATATCATATCGACCCCGAGATCAATCACGGCATCCCTGAGCTTATTGCGTCCTATGGCCTCGCTGTGCTCACTGAGGACAGCCTGCCCATCGACTTTATGCCCGAGCGTCCAATAAGAGTTCTTGACCAATGGGTATATCACTCACGTCTGTATGCGGCGGCTGAGTACGTGCGTGAGCGTGACAATCTTGAGCTTATTCAGCTCAACTCCTTTGGATGTGGACTTGATGCAGTAACCTCCGACCAGGTAAACGAGATACTTGAAAAGAGTGGCAAGCTCTACACCATCCTCAAGATTGACGAAATAAACAACCTCGGTGCCGTTCGCATACGCATACGCAGTCTTCTTGCCGCAATGCAGATGCGCCGCAGCCAGAACATAAAAGCAAATCCCGTTCCTGTCAGATACAATAGAACAGAGTTTACAAAGAAAATGCGAGAGGATGGCTACACCATCCTTGCGCCCCGAATGAGCCCCATTCATTTCGATATAATCGAGCCTGTCATCCGTAGCTTTGGCTACAATATTGAGGTTCTTGACAATGACAATCGCACAGCCATTGACACAGGACTTAAATATGTAAACAACGACGCCTGCTATCCATCGATCCTTGTTGTAGGTCAGTTTATGGAGGCTATTCTATCGGGCAGGTATGACACAAATCGTCTCGCCCTCATTATGACGCAGACGGGGGGATGTTGTCGTGCAAGCAATTATATCGGGCTTATCCGCCGTGCGCTTGACAAGGCAGGAATGTCACATATTCCCGTAATCTCGCTCAATATGAGCAAGCTTGAGAAAAACGAGGGCTTCAAGTTTACGCCACAGATGCTTGTTGCCGCTATAAAAATACTCATCTACGGTGACCTCATTATGCGCTGTTTGTATCGCACTCGCCCATACGAGCGTGTTGCAGGCTCTGCAAATGCGCTTAAGGACAAGTGGACACGCATCTCCATTGAGTCCGTCATCGGTAAGGGCAAGCGAATGAGCTACCGTGACGTCTGCCGTGGTATCGTTGAGGACTTCGACGCTCTCCCCATTTATGAGGATATGGTAAAGCCACGTGTCGGAATTGTCGGTGAGATACTTGTAAAGTATATGCCTCTTGCAAACAATGACCTTGTGGGACTTATCGAGAAAGAGGGCGGTGAGGCTGTTGTTCCCGACCTCATTGACTTCTTCGCATTCAAGATGTACGGCAAGGAATACCGTGCCGACTACCTCGGTGGCAAGCGATCCTCAGCCACTCTTGCAAATCTCGGCATCTCTCTTATCTACAAGATACGCAAGGCGGCAAGTGATGCGCTCAGCGCAAGCTCTCGCTTTGAGCCTCCGATGCATATAGACAATATCGCCGAGATGACAAAGCCCTTCCTCTCAATTGGTAATATGTACGGAGAGGGATGGTTCTTGGCCGGCGAGATGATCGAGCTTATCCATTCGGGAGTACCCAACATAGTCTGCATTCAGCCATTTGCCTGTCTGCCAAACCACGTTGTCGGAAAGGGTGTTATCAAACGCCTGCGTGCAGAATATCCCGATGCTAATATTGCAGCTATTGACTATGACCCCGGTGCAAGTGAGGTAAATCAGCTCAACCGAATTCGTCTTATGTTTGCCTCTGCAAGAGAAAATCTCTCAAAAAAACAGAATGAAGACTAAAAAAGATCGCCATATTCCCTGTGGAATATGGCGATCGTCTTTTTATTTTTTAACTGCATAGAGATTTAGATCCCACGCCGGAATGTATTCGTATCTGCGCAAATACAGCTTATAGTCAGGACATAGAGAATGGACGAGCAAAACAAGCTCGAATATATCCTCTGTTCGATGATAAAGAGAGACAAGAAGCTCAGGTGCGCTCGTGTCAATTATGTGCCGAGTGCCGAGAAGTGCCTCCCTCTCGCTTCCCTCGACGTCATATTTTATATAGTCTATCCTCTCACCTGCGCAGAGAGAGTCAAGGCTTACTGCCCGTACAGGCGCACACCTACGGCTCTCGCCCTCAAGGAGACCTGCGTTTCTGTTGCCGCTATCGTCAAATATCAGCTCGCACTCATCATTCCACGCCGCCGCATTTATCGCACGCACTCTCCTCTCGCCCTCGGCGTAGGCTGAAAGCTTACGGAAATTGCGACGGTCAGGCTCAAGAGCTATAATTTTCTCAACCGTCTGTGACAGCTCAAATAGCTCTCTTGCCGTGTCTCCGTCATAAGCACCGACATCAACAGCGTATCTGTACTCGTCAAGCGAGAGAAGCTCTCGCATCACGCTGACTCTGTCATCGACAGTTGAGCGCAACACAGAAAGCTTTCCACTACGGCGAAATTCAAGCACGCCGCGATAGACCTCTCTCGATCTCTCATCTGCAAGCAGAGACTCTGCAAGTGCGATTTTCTCTCGGTTTGCCTCGAAAAACTCGTCACAGAATATTGTCTCACCACGGACGGGAACATCCGGAATATAAGTCTCGCATATTGAGGCAACTCTCTCAATCTGCTCAATTACAGCCGGCAAGGACGAGGCAAATGAGACGAGAACGATGACATTATTTGGTGAATATTTCTCGCAAATCTCGGAAAAGCTCATCACTCTTTTGGAGTGAAAGCTCTGTCCTCGCACAAAGCCGTCGCTTGCAAAGAAGTCCTCGACGACGATGCCGTACCTCTCGCATACGGCGAGAATTTTGTCAGCACCGTTGCCCATACCGTACATTACGATATGCTTCTCGCTCAAGCTAAGGTAAGTCCAAAGATCCATTCCCGTCAGCTCTCCTTTGCACCTGAGAGTATCGCATCGATCTCCTTGCCACTCAGGTGGTTCTTGCTCATAAGCGCATCAACAAGCGCATCAACACGGTATCTGTTATCGGTAATAAGCCTTATAGCCTGTGTCATCTGCTCGGAGAGGAGCTTATTGACAGCACCCCTAACCTCAAGCGACATCTCGCCCGAATTGGCGTTGTTATTTGTGACAACAGCAAGTCCGAAGAGATCGTCCATTCCGTATGTGCAGACGATCTGTTGTGCCAGACGTGTTGCAGATGAAAGGTCTCCACTTGCTCCCGTTGACACTCCGTCACGCTCGCCATAATACACCATCTCGGAGGCTCTGCCACCAAGTGAGGTTCTTATCTTTGAGAGCAATTCATCCCTTGTGTAGATTGCCTTGCCCTCCTCATCGGCGTGCTGCATATATCCTCCGTGGTCGCCCCTCGCAACAATTGTCAGGTAGGTGGGCTTTTCCCCACTCTCCCAACAGAGAAATGCGTGGCCTGCCTCGTGTCTTGCAACACGCAAGAGAAGCTCTTCGTTCCACTTTTTGACCTCTCCACCGTTGAAGGTCTCAAACGCCTCGTCAAAGATGGCATCGTCAACCTTTGTACTGCCACCTCTTATTGCAGAACGGAGCGCAAGCTCAACTATGGAGTCAAGCTCCGACAGGCTCATTC
The DNA here is from genome assembly GCA_045543615.1 of Eubacteriales bacterium. Classification (GTDB taxonomy): domain Bacteria; phylum Bacillota; class Clostridia; order Oscillospirales; family CAG-272; genus CAG-390. Next base: position 16,710 of record JAZPXL010000055.1, on the reverse strand, counting down.
CCGTTGAGCGAAGGGCAATATCCTCAATATGATCATCGCTTATTGCGAGAGCAGGATTGTGCTCAAGCTTCATCCTGAGGAATTTAATTCTGTCGTCACGGCTCGGCAGATCAATAAACACGAGTCTGTCAAAGCGTCTCATAAGTGCTGCGTCAAGAGTTCTTGCTCCTCTGCCCTCCACCTCGAAATTGGTGGCGGCAAGCACGAAGACGGGCTTTGAGGGATCATTTTCAAAGCCGTCCATCTCGGTGAGGAACGCTGTCAGTGTCTCGGCTGCTCCTGCACTTGTTGCAGAATCCGAGCCCCTCTCCTTTGCTATCGCATCTATCTCGTCAATAAATAGGATTGACGGAGCGTATTTGCGTGCAGTCTTAAAGAGCTGATGGACAAGCTCTGCGCCCTCTCCTACATATTTCTTGAGGAACTGGTTGCCCTCTGCCGCAATAAACGTAACTGACGATTCGCACGCCATCGCCTTTGCAAGCATTGTCTTGCCCGTTCCGGGAGGGCCATAGAGCAGCACGCCCTTGGGTGCTTTGACTCCTGTGCCCATATATTTTTTCGGATTTTTGAGGTATTCGATGAAATATCTCAGCTCCTGCTTTGCATCAGTTGCGCCGATAACGTCCTCAAAGCGAACTGTCGGCCTTGAGAGTGTGCTCAGTACATTCTTTGCATCCTCGGATTCGATGGCAACAGCCATACTGAAATCGAACAGGGTTACGATACCCTCCCTGCCGTCAGCACTAACGCTCTGCGAGGTCTCAAAGCGAATGAGCTTGTTCTCACCGCCAAGCTTTGCCATACTTGCCTGCTGATGCAGCTTCTCGCAAATGCTGACAATCTCGCTTGCAAACTCCTCGTCACGTCCGAGAGTGAGCACTCCACGCACGCCTGACTGCGTAAAGATCGATCTCTCCTCCTCGCTGAGAGGCGAGCTTACATCGTCAAGCAGGTAAACGGGGAATCCTTTCTTCTTCTCACGAAGGAATTTGAGAATATTTCTCGCCTCCGACTCAACATTAACAAGGCTGACGGTAGAGATGCTTTCCTCGTCAATTCCCGTCTTCATATCAAGCAAAATGAAGTCGACATCCTGCTTTTTGAGTGTTTCGACAACATCACTCTGGCACGAAACGGAAATAATCTCACATCCACTTGCAAGTGAGCGACAACGGCTGACAGCCTCCTCGCTTGCATAAACGAGAATTTTCGCACTCTCCGAAGCCTCGAACAGCTCAACTATGTCGGCTGAGGCGTGTTCAAGGTCGATAGCAAAGCTGATTTTCTCAATATCGGGAATTTCAGTCTTGACCTTGTCGGACGAGATATAGCGCAAAAGCTCATAAAGCTCATCGTTGAAGAAGGATTCTGCACGGCTTCGCACAGTTCGTGCATCTGCCGCTCCTCCCTCCGAGAACAGAAGTGCCGTATAAATCTTCTCGTCAATATCAAATTTAATGCCCGACTCGTTCTCAAGATTACCTGCGTGTCTTTCGACCTCTTTCTGCGCTATGGTGCGCAGATTGTGCGCTCTCATATGGTTGAACATCACCACGTTACCCGACGCAAAGCGTGAGCAAAGTGCAGGTGGGAAGAACGGTGCGCCTGTTATTTGGTTTATATCCTTCTGAAGCGCGCTGATGATGACCTTTCTCGACGTGTCGGAGAAATCTCCGTCAGCACTCTCCTCATAAAGCTGTCTGCCTGCGTTGGTTGTAAGAATAATTATTGCATCTGTAAAGGAAACTTCCTTATCGGTGTAGTTATCACGAAGTCTGCCTGCATCAAGCATCTGCAGGAAAAGGTGAATAACCACAAGATGCGCCTTCTCTATCTCGTCAAAAAGGAGCACACAGCGTGGGTTCTGCTCAACAAAGCCTGTTACGTTACCCTCTTGTGCGTTCTTATATACCTTATCAGATCCACAGAACTCAATATTAGCTTCCTTATCGGAATACTCGCTCATATCAAAGCGCATAAACGGAAGCTTGAGCACCTGTGCGACCTGCTCAGCCAGAAATGTTTTACCGACACCGGGAGGGCCTGCAAAAAGGAAGGTTGCGGCAGGGCGGCGACGAGATTTGTCCGTCATCGTGAGAATTCTTGCCTGGAAATATCCCGTTGCAAACACATTTATAGCCTCGTCCTGACCGAAGACGGTCTGACGGAGCTGACGTCGAATATCCTTGACCTCTGCAACAAGGGATGCCATCTCATCCTTAACTCCCTTGGGTGTGCCTGTGCTCTCTCCCGTCTCAGTGCTACCGTCCGTACTCTCACCCGACGGAGCAGGTGTGGATGGTGGAGGTGTTGGCGTGGGAGCTTGTTCTCCCTGCTTTTTCGCCATAACCTGTCCCATTCTTGCCTCAATAGCTGCAACAAGGTCATCGTGCGATATCGCCCCTCCCCTACCTGATGGCTGTGGGGGTGGAGGTGTGGGTTGCGGCGTTGGTTGTGGAGGTGGTGTGGTTGGTGCAACAGCCTCTTCTGCCGATGACGTGTCCGTTGGCGCAAAGGTAGGAGCTTGCGGATGTGGCACAGTTGACGGCTGAAGCGAGGGGGTGTGGGGGTTTTGTGGGGTCGGCGTTGTGTTCTCCGACGATGATATTGTCGTTGTCTTTCCCGAGGATGAGCCTGCGCTTCCGATAATCTTCTTTATCGATGAGCTGGGGTCACCGAGGATGAACGAAAGCACAAGATCGGCTGTGATCGCGCTCATACCCGAGCTTTCTGCCTTCTCTCTTGCCTCCGACATCATTCGCCTCAGGTACATACTGTCGGCTATTGTAGGAGGTGCGCCGTTCTGGAGCTGATCGTCAAGTGCTGCAATTGCACTCACCGTGTCAATTCTGTATCTGCCAAGCACCGAAACAGCTCCGTCAAGCTCCTTATTTGACACCTCGCCGTCCCTGATTATGTAGAGCAATGCCGTCAGAAAACGCTCTGCTGTCAGCATAGTCCTCGGCTTTTTATGGATATTCATCGCTTTGTCAAGGACGAATTCCAAAAAATCACTTTTCTTAATTTCTATCATAGTATATCCTCAATAAAAGCCACGTCGCCTTTATCTGTCCTCTCCTGTTTTTGCCTTGATTTCAATTGTCTTTTCGTTGGTGCTACTCACCATTCTTGCATAGATATATTTCTGGAAGTCTCCACCCGATCCTGCCGTTTCAAATGAATCGTACAAAAGCTGGAAGGAGTACACCTTTTTTCTGCATTCGTCGCATTCTCTTATGTGTCGGTTTACCGTCTCGGCAAATTCCATCGACTCATCATCAAGCGACGAGAGAGAAACAAATCTTATCATTTCGTCAACACTCAGATGTTCCATCACCGATAAACCTCCCTATAATACTATCCATTTCATAGAACCATTCGCTTATCTGTCTACGACTGCAGGTGCTTATAATAACCTCGCCAAGCTTCATCTCGCCAAGGGCCCTGCCGTCAACCACTCTTGATAGCGCATCGTCAAGTATCTTGCCGTCATCTGCCGTTATCGAAAGCCACGGCAATTTCAGAGACGCCGATGCAACCAAATCCCTTATCTCATATAGCGTTTTATCCTCAAACGCCTCAATGATCTGCATTCGGCTTCTCTGCCTTGTGTTCTCCCTGTCAAGCACAAATAGATTTTCACAAAGCCAGACTATCACACGAACAGAGGTTTTGTCCGACCTGATAACAACGCTGAGCGCACGGGACAGCTTTGCAATTCTGTCCTCGCCCTCAATAAACTCGTCGTCGTGAGGTAGAGACAGTCGCTCTCTTTCGTCAGCAGCCGGAACCTGTGACCTAAACTTCTGTGAAACAAATCGCTCCTTTGTATTGGTCGCTACCCTCAAAAGCCAAAGTCCAAACTGCTCATAGTCATCAGCTACTCCACCCTCAGCTCCATCTCCAAGGAGAAAATAATCCACAGCGGTCTTGACAAGCCTTAAGTGAATTTCACTCATAAGCTCATCCTCATAGCCACCACCCGACAACGCCGCACAACTCTTACACCAAAAGTTTACGGTCGGTCTGAGCGTCTTTTCGGCTATGTAACAGAGCATATCAAATGATACCTGAGGGCGATACAATAGCTCATCGATCATAATATCGTATTCTTCTGCCGAAAACATCTATTCCCTCCAAAACACAAAGAATGTAAAAAATTTACAACACCTTGTCGAAAAGTGCCTATTTTCTTCATTATACCACTATTTTTGAGTCCTGTCAAGGAAAGAAAAAGATGCATATTAAACTAATTTAGACATTTTTCGTTTTTATTCTTGACACAATTTTGGTCAAATGGTATAATTAGAAAAAATGCTCAAAAGGAGATCACATTCGCAATGGGACTTGACAACAAATATTTTTATTACTGCGAAGAGATCGGTTTGATGAAGGAAAACACCTCTCATCAAGAGGCTCTCGACACCATCATTAAAGCACTTAAGGGAACAAAGCAGGCTGACCCCAAATTCGTTGAGGCAGTATCAGCTCTGAAGCTCTCCTCTCCCGAGGTTTCTGTACGCTCCTGCGTTCTCTATCGCTACGATATTCCTGTTGACTATGTTGTTGGTGGAAATATCAAGCACACTCGAATCACCGAATACGCACAGTCCACAAGAGTTCACGACAGCCTCCACCTGACAGAATATTCAGGCAACGGCGAGTACAAGGTACTAAACAGTGCAGCTGAAATCCCCTATCAGCTCTTCAACGACGGCAACGTATTTACATACGACGAGATGAAGAACGCTCTCAAGGGTGTTATTACCAACGCTCTTCCCAAGAGCACCACATCCTATGAGTCTAAGGATTGGTCCATATCTGCTTACATCGTGCCCGTTCTGACTATCATCTTCACATACAAGAAGAAGGAATATCAGATGTACTACAACCTCCAGAATAATTATTATCACTGGGAATGGGCTGAAAACCCCGAGCTTCTCAAGAGAGGTACCGGAGCTGCTGTTCTTTCGTTCTTCATCAAGGCAGCTTGCTTCATCGCCACAGTTTTCTCCCTTCTCTCTGCTGCAAGCACAGGAAACGCTATTCCGATTCTCGGATGTCTTGCAATATTAATAGTACAGATAATTGTCGCTTCAAAGACGAAGAAAAAGAAACGAGCATTCCAGAAGATCTTCCTCAACAACCCCGAAAAAGGTATACTTGCAGGACTTAAGACCTGTATCCCGATGATCATTCTCTCTGTCGCTGCAATTGTTCTCACAATTGTAATGGCAGGTATGGCTTAATTCATCAATAGATAAAAGCACTTGTGCATCGCACAAGTGCTTTTTCTTTACTTTTCGTCATCGCTTTGAAGAATTGAAGCTACACGCTCGCCAAACATCTCACCGAGTTTTATCTCGCAAAGCGAGTCATAATGTCCAAGGTCGGGGGCATAGTCAGGCTCATAAAGCGTAGTTAGTCCTGCATCAATGGTTGAAAAATAGAGATTGTACTGTGAGAGCTTCGATATTCTCTCCTTCGCCTCATTTACCACAGGATACCCCGGCTCACAATACGGACTGCTTGAAATTCCTGCGTCTATAAAATAGATTTCGCCGTCATTATATTTGTCAAAATCAGCTCTCAGGTAGTCAACAAACTTCACCTGATTGTCATAGTAACGCACAGCGTTCTTCTCTGCCGTATCACTCTCGCCCTGCATCCAACAGATCGCTTTGAGCACAGGCTTGTAATTCATTTCTGCAAGGTAGTCCATATAATGCTCGACAAATAGGGCGCAAGCGTTGTAAATATCGCTTCGCTCGCCATCCCTCAGCCAATGATTTGCAAGTGAATATCCCGACATTGTGTATTTGAGGATTATCACCCTCTCGCCCGACAGCTTCTTGTCAAGCGTATCGGCAAGTCCAACCTCGGGTCCAAAAAATCCGTTGCCACAGCCACAGCTGAGGTCAACCTTGACAAATCCACCCTCGGATGAAAAATGGTGATTGTCGATACAATAGTTTATGAGAATATTGTCATACCCTCTGCTGTATCTCGCAAAATCCTCCTCACTTGCGTTCAAGGAAAGGTATTCAACGATGGAGCAGCCCGAGGCGTTGCTCTGACCGAGGAGCAATATAACGGGGATTTTCTCTCCCCCACCGTCCGCAAGTCCGCTTCCCCTCTTGTATTCGGTGTTCATATCAATTGAGTAGTCAATGCTCTCCTCGTCGCCCTCGTCGTCGGTCTCCACGCAACAAACAAAAGAGGACAGAAGCAGAGTGAGCACGAGAAGAAGGATGAGCAATTTTGCTGTTTTTTTCATATAAACTCTTTTCCTTTAATATTTCAGCAGTAAACAAAACACTTGATTTATTATAGCACACATAAATAGCTTTGTCAACAAATGGGTGCGTGGGGTAGAGATGTGAAATTTTTAATAAAATGCTCTCTAACCCCTTGCATTATCGTTTTAAATTTGGTATAATATCTTAGTAAGAATTATTTTACGGCGTTGGCTGTGAAATAAGGCCATACCAGCCGGGGAGCTAGCGGTGCCCTGTACCCGAAAACCGCTATAGCGGGGGTTCATTCCCCTTTTGAGGGCGGAGCAGATGCAGTCTGCGAGCGTCACTCTGTGTTGAAGGATGGGTCTTGCGCAATTGAGCGCTGTGAACCAAGTCAGGTGGGGAACCAAGCAGCTTTAAGCAGGCAGCTTGATGTGCCGCGAGTCAGCCTGTCCCGAGCAGAGGGGCGTACTAACGTGCAGATGCGAAGTTCGACTAAGGGGTGTATGGTCTTATTTTGCAGCCAATTTTTTAGGAGGTAGAAATGCATCAGGCTTTATATCGCAAATGGCGTCCCACAACCTTTGACGAGGTCTGCGGTCAGGAGCATATCACCGATATTTTGAAATATGAAACATCGCTTGGACGGTTCTGCCACGCCTATCTTTTCTGTGGCTCAAGAGGTACGGGCAAGACAACCTGCGCAAAGATACTCTCCAGAGCCGTAAATTGCCTCTCCCCAAAGGATGGCAATCCCTGTGGAGAATGCGAAAACTGCCGTGCAATTCTTGACGGCGTTACAACTGACGTTCTTGAAATGGACGCCGCATCCAACAACAAGGTGGATGACATCCGAAATATTCTTGACGAAGTGGTCTACACTCCCTCGATGGTAAAGACGAGAGTTTACATCATCGATGAGGTGCATATGCTCTCAACATCGGCGTTCAACGCCCTGCTAAAGACTCTCGAAGAGCCACCCGAGCACGTTGTCTTCATACTTGCTACAACGGAAATGCAAAAGCTGCCACCGACAATTATCTCCCGTTGCCAACGCTTCGACTTCCGAAGAATTGCAACAAGCGTGCTTGTCGGCAGACTTAAATATATCGCAAAAGAAGAAAATATCACCCTCACCGATGAGGCGGCACTTATGCTTGCAAGACTTGCGACCGGTGGTATGAGAGATGCCATAAGCCTCTTTGAGCTTTGCGCCGCATCAGGACGGGAGGTTGACGCCTCAGCCGTCAGCGAGACTATCGGCGTGCGTGGCAGAGGTGCTATGAGCGAGGTCGTCCGTGCCATCGCATCAAAGGATGCCGCAAAGCTTTTCGAGCTTGTGGCTGAAACTGACGCTTCATCGACGGATATTTCTGTCTTCTGGCAGGAGCTTATTGATTATTACCGTGATATGCTCGTTATGAAAACAGCGCAAAACACAGCCGTCAGATATCTTGACCTTACCGACACCGAAAGCGAGGTATTGCGCAGAGATGCCGCACTCTTTACCCGTGAGGTGCTTTCGTATCATTGCAGATTGCTTGACGATGCTTTTACTCTGATGCAGAGGCCCGGCGCATCAAAGCGTACGGTAGCAGAGCTGTCACTCATCCGTCTTTCAGACGAAAGACTCGGCACAACACCCGAAGCACTTCTCGCTCGCATAAGCGCACTTGAAGCAAAGCTCGCCTCGGCTACATCCATAAGCCTTGCCAAGACGACTGCGCCCGTGGCAACGGACAATATCCCTGACGTGCCAACTCCGACAGAGGAGGATGCACCTCCACCACCCGAGATGGAGGAAGATCCATTTCCGTTCGGTATCCCCGAACCGCCTTACGAATACGATGATGTACCAACAGCACCACCGACAAAAAGTGCGCCTGCACCCACAAAGGCACAAACAGCCCAAGCTCGCACAAGCGCACCCAAAAGTACCGAGCGCACTCTAAAGCCAATAAGACAATGGGCAGAGATCCTCGATTCATTTGGTGAGGTTGCGCCGATGATTGCGGCACTTCTGCGCACAGAGAGTGCGTACACGGACACGGACGGTAAAATTATAATTTGTTATTCAAAATCACTTACAAAGTCGATGCTCTCGATGCCCGACAAGCTTCGTGCATTCTGCAGTTCAGCATCCCTTGCACTTGATCGTCCGATAGACACAAAGGACATAGTTTTTGAAGAGGTCGCACAGGGCGGAGCACCGAGCGACGCAAAGATTCTTGCCGACGAGCTTGAGGCTTTGGCAAACAACGAAGAATAAACATATAAGGAGAAATAAAATGAAAGCAAGACTTCCACAGGGAATGGGCGGTGGCCCTCAGAATATGAACGCAATGATGCGTCAGGTACAGAAGTTCCAGGAGGAGCGTGAGGCTCTCGCAGCTGAGCTTGAAGAGCGTGAATATGAGGTAAGCGCAGGTGGTGGAGCTGTAAGCATCAAGCTTGACGGCACACACAGAGTAACTGAGATCAAAATAGCACCCGAAATTATTGATCCCGACGATCCCGAAACACTTGAGGATATTATCACAGCAGCGGTAAACGAGGGACTTTCCAGAGTTGAGGCTGATGCCGCAAAGGAAATGAGCGCACTTGCAGCAAAATACGGCATTCCTGAGGGAGCGTTCTGATTATGTCCGACAGCATAAAGTCGCTTGAAATACTTGCAGAGCAGTTCGGCCGCTTAGGTGGTGTCGGTAAGCGTACGGCTATGAGACTTGCGTTCTCCGTCCTCGATATGAGTGATAACGATGCAGAGAATTTTGCCAAAGCCATACTTGAAGCAAAGCGAAATATTCACTACTGCCCCGTCTGCCAGAACCTGACCGACCGAGAGGTCTGCCCTATATGCTGTGACGAGAGCCGTGATAAAACCGTAATCTGCGTTGTCGCTGACACACGCGCACTTATGGCTATCGAAAAGGCAAGAGAATACACAGGCGTTTACCACGTTCTCCACGGTATGCTCTCCCCTATGCAGAATATCACGCCCGATGATATTAAGCTTCGTGAGCTTATCGAGCGTGTTGCAAGAGAGGACGTAAGCGAGGTCATCATAGCAACCAACCCCACAACCGAGGGAGAGGCAACTGCTATGTATATATCAAGACTGCTCAAGGGTACGGGAATCAAGGTAACGAGAATTGCCAACGGCATTCCCATCGGCGGCGAGCTTGAATACGCCGACGCCCACACCCTCGCCTGCGCATTTGACGGCAGGAAAGAATATTGATGTTCACATAAAAAAGACGGATGCTGTGCATCCGTCTTTTTTATGATCTTCCCTTGCGTTCATTAATAATATACTCAACAAGGTCAGCTATAAGTCCCTCGGTATGGTCGCACAGGCAGAGGTCGCTTACAGCCTTTACCTCGTCCATAGCTCCACTTGGGCAAACTGCAACGTCAGCCGCCTTCAGCATTTCTATATCGTTTTCGTAGTCTCCGCAGGCGTATAGTGTGACCTCTCTGCCCGTCCTCTCTCGGCAAATATCCCTCAGATACGGCAGCATCGTTGCTTTGCTCGTTCCTACAGCCTGACATTCGAGGAATGTTGCCTCCGATTTGACGGTCGAAAGCAGGTCGCCCATAATTCTCTTTATGTCCTCGCCAAGTGCATCAAGCTCCTCGCTCTCGCCTCTTATGACTATCTTGTACCAATCGTATTCAAGCCATCGGTCCTCAGGTAGCAATAGCGAGCACGTTCTGTCCTGATTATCCATCTCACGACGCACCCTTGCGTTAGCTCTGCACATATCCGTGGATGACAAAAATCCGTTCGGTATACTGAGTCTGACACCGACCGTTGGATAATTTTCCTTAATATAATATATGACATCCATCGCACGATGCTTGTCTATAAACCTCTCGGCATAGACCTCGTCCGTCCGAGCGTCACTCAGGCACGCACCGTTGCAGGAGATTATCGGGATGCGCACGATGCGCTCCATATCCCTCCAATGACACTTAAGATTGACGTGGTATCTTCCCGTTGCAACAGTAAAATGACCACCGTGGGCAAGCAAAAGCTCAACAGCCTCAACATTACGGTCGATAAGCGAACCTTTTTTGCCAAAAAACGTGCCGTCAAGGTCAGTAACTATCAAAACATCGCTTAAATCAAGCATTCTTTTCTCTTTCTGCTCTGAAAATTTCAACGAGCTTTTCCATATCTTCTGGCAGAGGTGAGGTAAACCTCATTCGCTCGCCACTCCTTGGATGGTCAAGCTCAAGGGCGTATGCGTGCAAGCATTGTCCCGAAATATATTTTGCGTGCAGCTTTGCTGCACGAGCTCTGTCCCCACCGTAAACGCCATCTCCAAGAACGGGATGACCTATGTGCGACAGATGCACTCTTATCTGATGTGTGCGTCCGGTTTCAAGCCTGCATTCTATGAGCGAAACACCGACAAAGCTCTCCTTTACGGTGTAATGTGTCAGCGCATTTCGTGCGTGCCCCTCGCCATTTCTCAACACAGCCATCTTTTTCCTGTCGACAGGATGTCTGCCGATCGGAAGATCAATATCTCCACACTCTTGCCGTGGTGTGCCGACGGCGAGCGCAAGATAAGTCCTGAACGCCGTATGCTCTGCAATCTGAGAGGAGAGCGAGCGATGCGCCATATCGTTCTTTGCAACAACTAAAAGTCCTGAGGTATCCTTGTCGATTCTATGGACGATTCCCGGACGGCACACGCCTCCGATGCCCGAAAGGCTATCTCCACAATGAAAAAGCAGGGCTGAAACGAGCGTACCCGTCATATTTCCGGGCGCAGGATGTACCACCATTCCGGATGGTTTATTTACAACAATAATATCTGCGTCCTCGTAAACGATGTCAAGTGGTATATCCTCAGGTGCAACATCTAATTCTTCGGCGTCGGGTCGCACAAGCGTAACCGTCTCGCCCTCCCTGAGCACATAATTCTTCTTTACCTCTCTGCCACCAACCAAAACTGCGCCACTCTCGCACAGCTTTGCCGCCGCACTTCTCGACAACGGCGCACGTCCGTCATCGTCAGACACGGACGCACCACTTACAAGGGCAATAAAGCTATCTATCCTAACTCCGTCCTCACCCGGCGAGACTGTATAGCTTTCAGAGTATTCGTTCTCCGTCATTATTTCTCTTCCCTCTCGCCTGTCTCGTCGCTCGTTGTCTCCGGATTGTCGCTCGTTGTCTCGTCATTATTTGTCACGCCGGTCTTTGCGCTCACGCCTGCCTTTTTTGCGGCACGCTCAGCCTTTACTGCCTTGACAGTATCAAGCACGAGGTACAAAAGAAGCATAGCCGTTCCGACGCATACTGCAGCATCAGCGACATTGAACACCCATTTCCAAACAGTCGGGAATGCGCAAAAGTCAATAAAATCAATGACGTATCCAAGCAGAACACGGTCGATCATATTGCCGATGCCACCACTAATAATAAGAGTCAGCGAGGTCATAACAAACCTGCTCTTCGGCTTTGCCTTAATTATATAAGCAAGAAGTCCTATTATCATAAGCGTTGAGACAAGTAGAAACACCCATCTCTGGTTATCAAGCATTCCAAACGCAGCTCCCCTGTTTTCAAGATAGGTAAAGCGAAGCACTCCGTCAATCAGATATACGCTCTCCTTGCCTTCAAGATATATGACAGCCAGCCATTTTGTCAGCTGATCCAAAAAAACAGTTATTATTCCTATTATAATCCAAATCATACTTTTTATCCTTATCGTTGCCGCGAGACATCTCTGCGCATTTTTCCTTATATATTATAACATACAGATATGAATAATTCAATAGCTTTTGAAAAAGAAGAGGGCGACCAAAATCGGTCGCCCTCTTATTTGATTATAAATCAATCGTAGATGAATTCCTCATACTGATCGATAAGTCTTTCAAGACGTCTGCCAAGAACAGCGTTATTGGACTTTACAACGGATGCCCAGCTTGTTCCCTTGTAGGAAGCGGTGCTGATATCGTCGATCGGGTAGTTGAGGTCTGCAGAGAAGATTCTACCAAGGTCGAAGGTGATGTTATCACGGATGATGTCAAACATATGAGCATAAATGTTTGTACCACCTGTGGTGTAACGGTACTTCATATTGGTCTGGAAGATTGCAGGAGTTGTATGACGGAAGCCTTCGCTGGACATACACTCGATAACTGCAGATGCACGGGATGTGTCGCTACAACCGTTCATAATACCCCAGAATGTGAAGGGGTTACTGAGAAGGGTGTAGTACTGCTCCTGGTTCTCGTCGTGAAGCGGAACGGGAACGATACCGTAGTTCCATTCAACGCCGTTGAAGCTGTTCTTGTGCTCTGCGCCTGCGATGAATACACGGTTAACGTGGAAGAGGGAGTTGCCTTCCTTGAAGTTTGTCTCAAGTCTGTCGGACTGGCTGTCGCCCATCATAAATATATCGTCGGTAGCAATCCAAGCACCAAGGTTGTCAACAAGGTCGATAAGCTTTGTGCTTGTATAGTCAGGAGATACCTTAATGAGCTCCTCGGGGTCGGACTCGATAATCATAAGTCCTGAGGAGGAGAAGAATACGTCATTGTGGAGAGAGCTACAGGTCATACCGTACTGGTCGTCATCGGTAAGGCCGTCACCTGTGCGGTCAACATAGAGGTCCTTTGTAAGTCTCTGAAGTGCAGCGATTGTCCACTTTTTGTCGTCAACAAGGTTAACGGGATCTTCGAGATGGTTGTCCTCAAGGATCTTAAGGTTGTAGTAAATACCATACATCATATAAAGTGTGTTGGTAGCTACGTCACCTGTTACGAAGAAAAGGGAGTCACCGATAGAGCACTTGGGAACGAGGTTCTGGGAATACCAAGGCTTTTCAAGGTCAATGTAGCTGTTATCAATATCTGTGATATCGATAAGAAGGTTCTTTGCAGACATTGTACCCATAGTTCTGGAATAGCTTGCGATAATATCATAATATGTACCGCCGGAATATGCGTTCTGTACGCCGGAGATGAAGGATGCCTGGTGGCTGTAATCACCTGCTGCACTTGTCCACTCGAATGTGATGCCGAGTCTTTCCTCGGTATTGGTGTTACGAGTGTAAACACTTTCTTCAACGAGGTTGCCTGTGAGCTCTTCTTCCTTGATCTCAAACTCAAGGCGATGAGCGTCGCTCCAGTGGTGGAGCTTGATTGTTGCCTTATAGTCAAGGTTTTCAGGAAGATCGTCACGGAGATAGCCGTTGGCGTCAACATTAGCACCGGTGGTAGTGTCTCCACCCTCAACCACTGCATTATCCGTTGTGTCATCGCCGGGAGTTGTGTTATCAACACAAGCAACGAGAATGCCGAGCATCATCAATACTGCGAGCAGAAGAGAGCCGATTCTGAGAAATGTTTTCATATTGTACTCCTTTTTGAATTTTTGTGAGTATGATTGATATTTAATTCAACATCAAATCGTTATATCATTATAACACACACTCAAAAACTTTGCAAGAGTTTTTTTCGAAAGTTGATTATTTTGTAACAAGATGCAAAACAAAGCCTAAACAGACGGTTTTTAGAACCACTTTATCCCAAAAAATCTTGCGTTTTTGAGCGAATTGCACAAAAGTGCATTAATTAAAGGCTATCAATTATTGCCTTGCAACGAGCGCAGATGAAGCCCTCTTCTGTCTTCTCGCCCTCAGTTGAATAGCACCAGCAACGGTCACAACGACAGCCCTCAGCAGCCGTTACGAGCACGCCGATTGCTCTGCCGCCCTCCTCGGGAACGAATGCGTCAGCCACGGGTGCGGACTTTACAATCTCAGCTCCACTTGTGATGAAGACTGTTGAAAGCTCGCTTGCGCTGAATTTTGTCAGGGTTGAGAGAATCTCCTCGTCCTCAGTAAAGATTGTAACCTTTGCGTCAAGCGACTTTCCGATCTTCTTCTCTGCACGGGCAATTTCAAGTGCCTTCATTACGTCATCACGAATTGAGAAGAGCTTATCGAAGAGCTCTGTCTGTTCGAAATTGTAGCACTCAGAAACTGTGGGAAGGGGATTGAGGAACACGCTGGTCTTGTTCTCATCCTCTGCGTGAGGCATTGCCTGCCAGATCTCCTCTGCTGTGAAGGAGAGGATGGGGGCAATCATTCTTGTCATAGCTGAGATGATGATATAGAGAGCTGTCTGAGCTGAACGGCGAGCCGTTGAATCAGCTTTCTCAACGTAAACTCTGTCCTTTGTGATGTCGATGTAGAGCTTCGACATATCAATCGTGCAGAAATTGTTGATTGCGTGGTAAACGAGGTGGAATGCGTAATTATCGTATGCGCTCCTTACAGTAGCGATAAGTGCGTTGAGTCTGGAGAGTGCATATCTGTCGATATCGAACATATCGTCAAGCTCCACCATATCGGTGTCGGGATTGAAATCACCGAGGTTTGCAAGCATAATTCTCGAGGTGTTACGGATCTTACGGTAAGTCTCGGAGAGCTGCTTGAAGATGTTGTCGGATACACGGACGTCAACCGTATAGTCGGAGGACGCTACCCACAGACGAACAAGGTCTGCGCCGTATTTCTTGATGATATCCTCGGGGTAGATGGAGTTGCCGAGGGACTTGTGCATAGCCTTGCCCTCACCGTCAACTACCCAGCCGTGTGTAAGAACCTTACGGAACGGAGCTTCGCTCTTGCCTGTTCCGATGGCTGTAAGCAGGGATGCCTGGAACCAACCTCTGTACTGGTCTGCGCCCTCAAGATATACATCGGCAGGCCACTCGGTGTCCTCGTTATCATCAATTACTGAGAAATGAGTCGAGCCTGAGTCAAACCAACCGTCAAGTGTGTTCGTTTCCTTTGTGAAATGACGCTTGCCGCAAACGGGGCATACAAAGCTCTCGCCGAGAATTTCTTCAGCTTCAAGCTCAAACCAAGCGTTAGAGCCTCTCTCTGCAAACGCCTTTGCAACTGCATCAATGGACTCATCGTTGCAGATAACCTCGCCACAATCTGCACAATAGAATACGGGAATGGGAAGTCCCCAATGACGCTGACGGGAGATACACCAGTCGGCACGCTCACGGATCATCTGTACCATTCTCTCGCCACCCCAGGCAGGAAGCCAGGTTACGCAGTCACAGGCGGCAACTGCAGCATCCTTGAACGCCTCAACCGAGCAGAACCACTGAGGTGTCGCACGGAAGATGATGGGGTTCTTACATCTCCAACAATGAGGATAGGAGTGTACGGTCTCCTCGCTTGCGAAGAGTGCTCCACTCTCCTTCATATCGGAGAGGATAACCTCATTTGACTTTTCATAGTAAAGGCCTGCGTACTTGCCTGCCTCTTCTGTCTGATATCCACGGTCATCAACGGGAACGATGATGTCGATATTGTATCTGCGACAGGTGTTATAGTCGTCAGCACCAAAGCCGGGAGCTGTATGAACGCAGCCTGTACCACTGTCCATAGTAACATAGTCGGCTGTGACAACAACGCTGTCACGGTCAAGGAAAGGATGACGAGCCTTCATAAATTCAAGCTCACTGCCCTTGAGAGTCAAGAGAATTTCATAATCCTCAACGCCGCCCGCTGCCATAGTCTTTGCTGCAAGAGCCTCGGCTGTGATGTAGCACTCACCCGAATTTGCACGGATAACTGCATAATCCTCCACGGGATTTACTGCGATAGCAAGGTTGCCGGGGAGAGTCCAGGTTGTGGTTGTCCAGATGATGAAGTATGTTTTAGCAAGATCAACCTTGCCACAGAGCATACCCTTATCATCAACTACATTGAACTTAACGAAAATGGATGTGCATTTGTCGTCACTGTATTCAATTTCAGCCTCAGCTAAAGCTGTCTCATCGTGAGGACACCAATAAACAGGCTTAAGGCCCTTGTAGATATATCCGTTTTTGAACATTTCACCGAACACACGAACCTCTCTTGCCTCAAAAGCAGGAGCCATTGTGGTGTAGGGGTGAGCCCAATCAGCAACTACGCCAAGTCTCTGGAACTGCAAGCTCTGCTTGTCAACGAAATCCTGAGCAAATGCGTGGCAGGCTGAACGGAACTCTGCAATCGACATTCTCTTTCGGTCGATTTTGTTCTTCTTGATAATTGCAGACTCAATGGGCATACCGTGGTTGTCCCATCCCGGAACAAAGGGTACTCGGTAGCCTTCCATAATCTTTGACTTGTTGATAATATCCTTCAGGGTCTTGTTGAGTGCGTGTCCCATATGGATATTTCCGTTTGAAAAGGGAGGGCCATCGTGAAGAACGAACTGCTCTCTTCCCTCTGCATTTGCGAGAAGAAGATTGTAAAGATCGATTTCCTGCCAATATTTGAGCATCTCAGGCTCACGCTGTGGCAGATTGGCTCTCATCGCAAAGCTTGTCTGCGGTAGGTTAAGTGTGCTGGTATAGTCCTTGGACATATTCCTGTGTCTCCTTATCTATATATGTACAGTTTTATTTTTTCAGTCTTGCACGAATTGCGTCAAG
>JAZPXL010000054.1:0-43265 GCA_045543615.1 Eubacteriales bacterium | reverse complement strand
GGGCGGTCATCTTCATCTTACCCGTAGGGGACGACGTCCTCGGCGTCCCGTTTTGCGGACGTCCGGTGGTCGCCCCTACAGGATTAATCAAATCGAACACCCACCACAAAAATAAAGAGCAGTGCCAAATGGCACTGCTCTTATTGTTTTATTCAAGCTGAATTATTCGTAAAGCTTGCCCATCTTTTCGAGGCGCTCGAACTTAGCCTTTGCAGCCTGTTCTGCCTTTTCGAAGAGCTCTGCTGCTCACTCGGGGAACTGCTGTGCAAGACGGCTGTAACGAGTCTCGCTTGTGATGAACTCACGGTAGCTTGTTGTGGGCTCCTTGGAGTCAACTGTAAGAGGATTCTTACCCTCTGCCTTAAGAGCAGGGTTGTATCTGAACATCTGCCAGTAGCCTGCATCAACAGCCTTCTTCATCTCGAGCTGGCAGTTCTGCATACCGCCCTTAACACCGTGCATCTCGCAGGGTGCGTAGCCGATGATGAGTGAAGGACCGTGATATGCCTCAGCCTCAGAGAGAGCCTTGAGGAGCTGGTTCATATCTGCGCCCATAGCAACCTGTGCAACGTATACGTAGCCGTAGGACATAGCGATCTCTGCAAGGTTCTTCTTGCCGATTGCCTTACCTGCTGCTGCGAACTGTGCTACCTGACCGATCTGGGAAGCCTTGGATGCCTGTCCACCTGTGTTGGAGTAAACCTCGGTATCGAATACCATAACGTTTACATCCTCACCGGATGCGAGAACGTGGTCAAGACCACCAAATCCGATATCGTATGCCCAGCCGTCGCCACCGAAGATCCATACGCTCTTCTTAGCGAGGTAGTCCTTCTCAGCGAGGATTGCCTTGGAAGCCTCACAGCCCTCAGCTGCCCACTTCTCAAGAAGTGCTACGAGAGCGTCTGTTGCAGGGCCGTTAGCCTCACCGTCGTCAACGGTTGCAAGGTAGTTATCAATGATTGCACGGCACTCGTCGCAAGGAGCGTTAAGTGCGCGAACCTTTTCAATGAGCTTGTTACGGATGGTCTTCTGACCGATAGCCATACCAAGACCGTGCTCAGCGTTGTCTTCAAAGAGGGAGTTAGCCCAAGCCGGACCCTTGCCACTCTCACGGTTTACTGTGTAAGGAGTGGAGGGAGCAGAGCCGCCCCAGATAGATGAACAGCCTGTTGCGTTGGAGATGTACATTCTCTCACCGAAGAGCTGTGTGATAAGGCGTGCATAGGATGTCTCTGCACAACCTGCGCAAGAGCCGGAGAACTCAAGCAGGGGCTGCTTGAACTGGCTGCCCTTTACTGTTGCTGTACCGTAAGGAAGCTCCTTCTCGGATACGTTAGCTACGCAGTAGTCAAATGCTGCCTGCTGTGCCTGTGCTGTCTCGGAGGGTACCATTGTGAGACAACCAACCTTACAAGCCTTAACGCAGAGTGTACAACCCATACAGTCAAGTGTGCTGATGCCGATTGTGAACTTGTAGTTTGTCTTCATTGCAGGCTTTGCAGTGAACTTTGTATCTGCAGGAGCTGCTGCTGCCTCTTCCTCGCTAAGAGCGTAAGGACGGATAGCTGCGTGAGGACATACGAAGGAGCACATATTACACTGTACGCACTTGGTAGGATCCCAAACGGGTACGGAAACTGCAACGCCTCTCTTCTCGAAGGCTGCTGCGCCCTGCGGGAATGTACCGTCTGCACGATCTGCAAATACGGATACGGGGAGGGAGTCACCTCTCATTGCGGCTACGGGAGTTGCAATGGAGTTTACATAGTCAACGAGGATCTGGTTGTCGCCTGTTGCTGCTGCAGCAGGAGCATCGTCCTCGCAGGTAGCCCAAGCTGCAGGAACCTCTACCTTAACAAATGCGTCAGCACCTGCGTCGATAGCTGCATAGTTGAGGTCAACGATGGCCTGACCCTTCTTTATGTAGGACTTGTATGCCATCTTCTTCATATACTCGATAGCCTCATCCTTGGGAAGAATGCCTGCGAGTGCGAAGAATGCGGACTGAAGAACTGTGTTCTTAACCTTACCGTTACCGATGCGCTGGAGAGCGATACCTGTACCGTCGATGATGTAGAAGTTGATGTTGTTCTGTGCGATGTATCTCTTAACAGCTGCAGGAAGGTGAGCGTCAAGCTCCTCTACTGTCCAGTCGCAGTCAAGAAGGAATGTACCACCGGGCTTAACATCCTGAACCATATCATACTTGTTGAGGTATGCACGGTTGTGGCAAGCTACGAAGTCAGCCTTATTGATGTAATAAGGGCTCTTGATGGGTGTGTCACCGAAACGGAGGTGGGAAATGGTGATACCGGAGGTCTTCTTGGAGTCATACTGGAAGTATGCCTGAATGAACTTATCGGTGTGGTCACCAATGATCTTGATAGAGTTCTTGTTTGCGCCAACTGTACCGTCACCACCAAGACCCCAGAACTTGCAGGATACTGTGCCTGCTGCTGCTGTATCGGGGCAGGGCTTCTCCTCGAGGGAGTGGAATGTAACGTCGTCAACGATACCGAGTGTAAAGCCGTTCTTAGGAGCAGCTGCACTGAGGTTCTCGAATGCTGCAAAGATGGATGCAGGAGTTGTGTCCTTGGAACCAAGACCGTAACGGCCGCCAACTACTGTGATGTCGTTTCTGCCTGCAGATGCAAGAGAAGCAACAACGTCAAGGTAGAGAGGCTCACCGAGAGCACCGGGCTCTTTTGTACGGTCGAGAACTGCGATGGACTTAACGGAAGCAGGAATAGCCTCAACAAGTCTGTCAGCACGGAAAGGACGGTAAAGTCTTACCTTAACAAGACCAACCTTCTCGCCGTGTGCGTTCATATAGTCAATAACCTCTTCTGCTACGTCACATACAGAGCCCATAGCGATGAGGATGCGATCTGCGTCGGGTGCGCCGTAGTAGTTGAAGAGACGGTAGTCTGTACCGAGCTTTTCGTTAACCTTAGCCATATACTCCTCAACGATTGCAGGGAATGCGTCGTAGTAGGGGTTACAAGCCTCACGGTGCTGGAAGAAGATGTCGCCGTTCTCTGCAGAGCCGCGGAGTACGGGATGCTCAGGGTTGATGGAGCGTGCACGGAATGCGTCGATAGCGTCCCAGTCTACCATCTCTCTGAGGTCTTCGATGTCCCAAACCTCGATCTTCTGGATCTCGTGAGAGGTACGGAAGCCGTCGAAGAAGTTGAGCACGGGAACACGGCCCTTGAGGGATGCAAGATGTGCAACTGCACCAAGGTCCATAATTTCCTGCTGGTTGGTTTCAGCAAGCATTGCATAGCCTGTCTGACGGCAAGCATATACGTCGGAGTGGTCACCGAAAATGTTAAGTGCGTGGGAAGCTACTGTACGGGCTGATACGTGAATAACGCCGGGAAGAAGCTCGCCTGCGATCTTGTACATATTGGGGATCATAAGAAGAAGACCCTGGGATGCGGTGTAGGTGGTGGTGAGAGCACCGGCTGCAAGAGAACCGTGAACTGCACCTGCTGCACCTGCCTCAGACTGCATCTCGATAACGCTTACCTTCTCGCCGAAAATGTTGCGAGCAGGCTTGCCGAGAATGTTCTTGTCTACTGCAGACCAAGCATCTGTTGTCTCAGCCATAGGGCTTGAGGGGGTGATGGGGTAGATTGCGGCAACCTCGGTGAACGCATAAGAGACGTGCGCAGCAGCGGTGTTACCGTCCATGGAAAGCTTTGTACGCTTAATCGCCATGTTGTTTGTCCTCCGTTTATATGAATTTTTAATTTTTTCGTTTTTTGCGTTTGAGTCCTGTTTATAAGTCTCCAACAAGACCCATAATATCATACCACTTTTTTAGCAAAAAGTAAAGAGATTTTTGAAAATTTGTGCCCCTCTTACTCCCTAAACTGCAAAAAGTTTAAATTTATTAATAATTTTTCGACCAAACTCATCCGTTTTTGCCTTTTTCTTTCTTTTCTCCAACTCTTTTTTGCAACAAGCACGCCGTCGTCTTGCACTCCCGTCTTGACAAGTGCGCCTTTATTTGTTATAATATAATGTGATTGATTTTTAAGTGCAAGTATGCACGGAAAGGACAATGGAAAATGATCCTCTACAATACTCTTACACATTCCCGTGACGAATTTGTTCCGAACGAAAGCGGACGTGTTTCAATATACACCTGTGGACCTACGGTCTACCACTATGCACATATAGGCAATCTGCGTACCTACATTATGGAGGACGTGCTTGACCGTTATATGAGATACCTCGGATATGAGGTTCGCCGTGTTATGAACATCACCGATGTAGGTCACCTGACAAGTGACGGTGACACGGGCGATGACAAGATGCTCAAGGGCGCACGCCGTGAAAAGAAAACGGTTATGGAGATCGCAAAGTTTTACACCGATGCCTTCTTTGAGGACTGCCGCAAGCTTGCAATTCGCACACCTGACGTTGTTGAGCCTGCAACTGCTTGCATTGACGATTTTATTAGTGTCATCTCCTCTCTCATTGAGAAGGGCTATGCTTATGAGGCAGGTGGAAATATTTATTTTGACACCTCAAAGCTTGACAATTACTATGCATTCCACGACTTCAACGAGGAGGACCTTGAGGTCGGAGTTCGTGATGGCGTTGAGGCTGACGGTAACAAGCGCAACCGTGCTGATTTCGTGCTTTGGTTTACAAAATCGAAATTTGACGATCAAGAGCTTAAATGGGACAGCCCTTGGGGCGTGGGTTATCCCGGCTGGCATATTGAGTGCTCTTGTATTGCTATGAAGCACTTGGGCGAGCGTGTCGACATACACTGTGGTGGTATTGACAACGCATTCCCACACCACACAAACGAGATCGCGCAGAGCGAGGCATACCTCGGTCACAAATGGTGCAATTGGTGGATGCACGTTCTCCATCTCAACACAAATTCCGGCAAGATGAGTAAGTCAAGCGGCGAGTTTTTGACCGTTTCGCTTCTTGAGTCGAAGGGCTACGCTCCCCTTGCATACCGTTTCTTCTGTATGCAGTCACATTATCGCAAATCCCTCGTTTTCAGCTATGAAAACCTCGACAACGCTTGCGTTGCATACAACAAGCTCGTAGCAAAGATCGTCACCATACTGAAGGGCGAGAATGACGGCGAGCTCGACGAGGCGTCGCTTGACGCTCTCAAGGCAAAATTCAAGGCGGCACTTGACAATGACCTTAACACCTCGCTTGCAGTAACTGCGCTTTACGATGTGCTCAAGGCAAAGACCAACAACAGAACAAAGATGGCTGCTATCCGTGATTTTGAGACGGTTCTTATGCTCGGTCTTGAGGATGCTGCAAAGGCTATCATCAAGAAGGAAGAGGACGAGGCTGCGGCAAAGGCGGCTGCAAAGGCAGCGGCAGCGGCGGCTGACCCTGAGTACGCAAGAATTGAGGCTCTGGTTGAGGCGAGAGCTGCAGCAAAGAGAGCAAAGAATTTTGCAGAGGCTGACCGGATCCGTGACGAGCTTGCCGCAGAGGGCATAACCCTTATTGACACGGCAGGTGGAACTGAATGGAAGAGAGCGTAAGCCGAGGGTGCAGACAATGAAGGAGCTTTTCAAAAAATACAGGGAGATCATCGTCTATATAGCGGTCGGGCTTATGACAACGGTCGTAGCTTACGGCGTCAGATTTGCTGTTCTCTATCCTTTTTCGGCACTGCTTGATATTCCACTTGATGCAGAGAGCCACGAGGCAGACCTGCTTCGCACCGTAGCCGTCTCTCTCGGTTGGGTTGCAGGCGTGATCTTCGGATTTTTCACAAACAAAAAGTGGGTATTTCTCGACAAGGTCAGCGAGACGGGTGCAGTTTGGGCGCAGTTCGGCAAATTTGTCGGCTCGAGACTTTTCACTTATTTTGTGGAGCTTGGTATTGGCGTACTGATGCCAAAGGCATTACTTGCACTTGGATATGTGGCATTTAAATTCATCATCACCATTGACGCCGACCTGCTTACAACGGCAGTTTCAATGGTGGTAGTCACCATCCTCAACTATATCCTCTCAAAGCTTTTGGTCTTCAGAAAGAAAAAGGCTGAGTGAGACGGACGAAAAATCATCAAAAACCACCAAACGAAAAACAAAAAAATTATAAAAATGAAAAAATCCGAGAACACCGTTCTCGGATTTTTTCTTCCTACATCACGCCGCAGGGCGTGTATATCATCACACCGAAGGTGTGGATATCATCAAGGCGCAAGCCTTGTATTATTTGCACCGAAGGTGTGGATATCATCACGCCGAAGGCGTGTATCCCCCCTCTCCGTCACGGCTTTCGCCGTGACACCTCTCCCTGTGGGCGAGGCTTTCTTTTAGGTAGCGTTTTGGTGTTCTTTTATAACACAACTTTTTAATTTAATGTTTACTAAATCACACCTCATCCACCGCTCTCGCGGTCCCCCTTCTCCCACTGGAGAAGGCTTTCTTTTAGGTGGTGTTTGGGGTGTTCTGTATATTGTCAAAACGAAAAGATTTTCCTTTACGGACCGTCGAGGACGCCGGTCCCTACGGGTTCAGAAAATATTTTGGCGTTTTTGGTTTCTATATATTGTCAAGTTATAAATGAATACCAAACATTATGTTTTTAGAATAAGCGTAGATTTACAGATAGGCTCACTCCGAGAGGGAGCTGTCGAGCGTACATTTGCGTAGCAAATAGCGAGACTGAGGGAGAGTGCGCTACTTTACCGGTTGCGCAAGCTATAAGTTATTAATATAAGCGAAGATTTACAGATAGGCTCGCCCTTTGGGAGAGCTCCCGACGTAGTCGGGTGAGAGGGTATATACACGCAAAGCGTGTATATATCAAGGCGTAGCCTTGTATATCATCAATCCCGCAGGGATTGCATATCATCAGCCCGTTAGGGCTGTATATCATCAAGGCGTAGCCTTGTATATCATCACGCCGTCAGGCGTGTATATCATCAAGCCGCAGGTAGATGCACGCTGGCGCGTGATGAGATACAAGGGCGCAACGCGCCCTTGATGATATACGCCGCACTTTGTGCGTCAATGATATACCAAGCCTGCGGCTTGGATAGAAAAAAGCACTTGCTTTCGCAAGTGCTTTTTTCTGGCCTGCCCGAAAGGATTCGAACCTTCGGCCTTCAGAGTCGGAGTCTGACGCGCTATCCAGCTGTGCCACGGGCAGTTATCTTTGTTAATTATACACCCTTGCGCCACCATTGTCAAGCGAATTTTGCCGATACTCTGCCCTCTCCATCATCTCTGTATACCAAAAAGCTTCTCAAGCAACTTATTTACTTGCAATCCTATAATTTTTATGCTATAATAAAACTGTAAGCCAACCTTTAAAATCACCTGCGCTCGTCGCATACAAACAACACAAATGAAAAATGAAAACCAAACTCAAATCACCAAAAATCCTCATCCCTCTTCTGTTCCTTGCGCTTGCCCTGCTTGTCTGTGGATGTAATTACACCGAAAACTCAGGGGTCGACAGCAGTATCCCACCCACCGTCACCACCTCTCCCCTCTCTCCACCATCCTCCACTCCCTTGGATGAAACTACTGCTTTTGACGAAACGGTAGTTGTGGATACAACTGCCGAAGAAACAACAGTAGAGGAAACAACTGTCGAAGAAACAACAGTTGAAGAAACAACAGCCGAGGAGACGACGGCTCCCCCACCACCACCTCGTGACGAAGACTTTGTGCGCATTCTTGACTACATTCCCGATGCTGTAATTGAGCTTCGCTATGCGACCACCAACAATTTCACGGGCAAGGTCATATACAATTTTAACGATGCGTATTTGCGATACGGAACCGTATGCAAGCTCAAGTCTGTCGCTGACGAGCTGAGAGAAATGGGCTTCAGGCTCAAAATCTGGGATGCATTTAGACCGACGGAGGCACAGTTTAAGCTCTGGGAGGTATATCCCGACAACACATACGTTGCAAATCCCTATTATGGTTACAGCTCCCACAGCCGTGGCAACACCGTAGACATCACGCTTATTACCCTTGACGGAGAAGAGCTGCAGATGCCGACGGGATTTGACGATTTTTCCGTTCTTGCCGACAGAAATTATTCCGATTGCACACCCGTGGCAAGAGAGAACGCAACCACCCTTGAAGAAGCTATGAAAAACGGGGGCTTCGTTCCATATTTTGGTGAATGGTGGCATTTCTCCGACTCCGTCTCATACGATGTTGGTAAAGATTTTGTTCCACCCCAAAGCTAAAGAGAGAAAGCACATCTGCCAGTGGCAGATGTGCTTTTTGTTTTATTTTTATTTTTCTCTCTTTTCGCAATACAAGCAACGGTACTGTCCGTTTGAAGCTTTATAATAAATATGCTCAAGCTCCTGCTCCACGCTTGTAATACAACCGGGATTTTGGCAGACAAGATCGTGTCTGTATTCTCTCTCGTCCTCTGCCGCCTCCTCGCCGTTCCTTGCAGCCTCAAGCAGCTTCAGTATAAGTGCCATTCTCATAAACTTGCCGTTTCTGACCTGCTCAAAATAGCAAGCACGGCTGTCCTTATCAACAGCGACACTTATCTCATTTACACGGGGCAGGGGATGGAGAATGATGAGGTCATCTCTTGCAAATGCGAGCTTTTCTGTATCGAGGATATAGCTGTCCTTAAGCCTTTCGTAGTCCTCAAGCGAGGGAAAACGCTCTCTCTGCACACGTGTCATATAGAGCACGTCAAGCTCTCCGAGTGCATCCGTCAGCGACTCCGTCTCTATGTATTCCATACCGTGACCCTTTATTGTATCTGTCTTTACATATTCGGGAAGACGAAGCTCCTTGGGAGAGATGAGCACTATCCGTATTCCCTTATATCTTGCAAGTGCCTCGATAAGTGAATGCACTGTTCTGCCGTATTTGAGATCTCCACAGAAGCCTACGGTGAGGTTATCAAAGCCGCCCTTATGTCTGCGAATCGTGCAGAGGTCTGCAAGTGTCTGTGTGGGATGGCTATGTGTGCCGTCTCCTGCGTTGATAACGGGAATACCTGCGCTTTTTGATGCAACAAACGCCGAGCCTGCAAGCGGGTGGCGCATTGCAATAATATCTGCATAACAGCCTACTGTGCGTGCTGTATCTGCCACGCTCTCGCCCTTTGCGGACGATGAGTTGCCTGCCGATTCAAAGCCCAGCACGCTTCCTCCGAGATCAAGCATCGCCGCCTCAAAGGAAAGTCTTGTTCTTGTTGAAGGCTCGAAAAACAGAGTTGCTATCTTCTTGCCTCGGCAAGCATCCCTGTATTTGTCGGGGTTGGCTATAATATCGTCTGCCGTGTCAAGCAGGGCGTCAAGCTCCTCTATACTGAGGTCTTCAATATTTATTACACTTCTCATTTTGCACCGTTTATTGCAAGATAGTTCTTGATTCTCTCAACGTTCTCGCGATTGGACTCGTCCTCTTCGAGATATTCGATAATATCATAAACGTCAACTATTGAATATACGGGGAAGCCGAACTGCTCCTCGATCTCGACCATAGCACCCTTTTCGCCCTGACCACGCTCCTTACGGTCAACCATAATAAAGGTTGCAACAACCTTTGTTCCACCGAGGTGGGAGAGGATCTCCATACTCTCACGGATAGCAGTTCCCGCTGTGATTACGTCCTCGATAATAACGATCTCCTCGCCCTCTGTGGGAACATAACCGACGAAAACGCCACCCTCGCCGTGATCCTTAACCTCCTTACGATTGAAGAAGAAGGGAACGTCAAGTCCGTCCTTTGAAAGTGCAACTGCTGCTGAAACCGAAAGCGAGATACCCTTGTATGCAGGGCCGTAGAGCACAGCCTTTCTCTCGCCGAGCTTTTCCTTGTATGCTCTTGCGTAGAACTCGCCGAGACGTGCAATATCACGGCCCGTCTTTATCATACCTGCGTTGATGAAATATGGGATCTTTCGTCCACTCTTTGCTGTGAAATCACCAAATTTGAGCACGCCTGCGCTCTCTAAAAACTCAATAAATTCTCTCTTGTAGCTCTCCATCTCTGTCCCTCCGTCAATCAACAAATTCGCTTACGCAACGGCGATATGCCGCTATGGGATCAGCCGCCGCAGTTATCGGTCTGCCAACAACTATATAGTCAGATCCAATCTCACGTGCAGCTGCAGGTGTCATAACTCTCTTCTGGTCGCCGATGTCACCATCAGCAAAGCGAACACCGGGTGTTACCGTCAAAAAGCCCTCTCCACATCTTTCGTGAACCTTGCCTGCCTCCAAGGGTGAGCATACAACGCCGTCAAGTCCCGACTTTGCGGCGTTTGCGGCGTAGTGCATAACCACTGTGTCAACGCTCTCTCGGATGAGAAGATCGTTTTCCATAGCCTCTTGGTCTGTGGATGTGAGCTGTGTAACGGCAATAAGCAGGGGACGGCTTCCATCCTCTCTTGTAAGACCCTCAAGTGCCGCCTCCATCATTCTGCAAGTACCACCTGCGTGGAGGTTTGTCATATCAACATCAAGGCGTGAGAGAACTGCCATAGATTTCTTTACTGTGTTAGGAATATCGTGGAGCTTGAGGTCAAGGAAGATCTTGTGTCCTCTTGCCTTTATCTTCTTTACGATATCGGGGCCCTCTGCATAAAACAGCTCCATTCCTATCTTCACAAAAGGTCTTTCATCCTCAAACTTATCAAGAAACGCAAAAACCTCCTCTGCGCTTGAAAAATCACAAGCGATGATTACGTCCTTTCCCATCCGTGTGCTCCTCCTATAATATCTCTTAAATTTTTAATTCCGTACTTATACATAACACGAGGCAGATCCTCAAGTATATTCTTGGAGGCGTAGGGGTCAATGAGGTTTGCTGCACCGATCTCAACAGCCGTTGCTCCCGCAAGCATCATCTCAACTACATCCTCTGCCGTACTTACTCCACCCATTCCGACAACGGGAATGCTGATTGCACTACTGACGGCGTAAACCATCCTCAGCGCAACGGGCAGAATTGCAGGACCTGAAAAGCCACCCTGCTTATTTGCGATCACGGGCTTTCTTGTGCCGAGGTCAATTCTCATTCCCATAAGCGTGTTAATAAGGCTTACTGCGTCAGCTCCTGCGTCCTCGCAAGCCTTTGCGATCTCAACTATATCCGTTACGTTTGGCGAGAGCTTGATTATTATCGGCTTCTTTGTCACAGCTCTTACTGCACGTGTAACCTCTGCCGCCGCAGCTGCACTTGTGCCAAAGCTCATTCCTCCACCGTGGACGTTGGGACAGCTGATGTTGACCTCAAGCCAGCCTATTCCCTCAACCTCGTCAAGTCTTGCGCAGGTATAAGCATAGTCCTCGATGGAAAAGCCCGACACGTTTGCCATTACCTTTTTCTTGTACACCTCGAAAAGACGTGGAAGCTCCTCGCTTATTACCTTATCTACTCCGGGGTTCTGAAGTCCGACTGCGTTTATCATTCCGGACGTACACTCAGCAATTCTCGGTGTGGGATTGCCAAATCTCGGCTCTCTCGTCGTTCCCTTGAATGAAAACGTACCGAGGATGTTGATATCATACAGCTCTGCAAATTCATATCCAAAGCCGAATGTTCCACTTGCAGGGATGATGGGGTTATCAAGCTCTATTCCACAGAGATCTACATTCAAGATTACCATAGTATCTCCTCCTTTGTAAGCACCGGGCCGTCCTTGCATATTCTCTTATATCCCGTAACCGTCTTGCACGAGCAACCCATACAAGCACCAAAGCCACAGCCCATTCTCTCCTCAAAGCTGTACTGTCCTGAGCATTCCGTCGCTCTGTATACAGCTTTAAGCATTGGCTCAGGGCCACAGGTGCAGACGTAGTCATACTCTATCTCGCCCAAAGCGTCAGTAACAAAGCCACGCACGCCAACACTTCCGTCAACGGTCGCAACGGTTACGCTCAGACCAAGGTCACGGAAAAAATCAACTCCGAATATCTCGCTCTCCTTATTAAAGCCGACGAGGACGTGTGGCTTTTTGCCTGCCTCGATGAGCTTTTTAGCAAGCAGATACAGGGGAGGCACGCCGACTCCACCACCTATAAGCAGGGGGCGTTCTCCGATTTTTTCAAGATCGTAGCCGTTGCCGAGTCCGACAAGTATATCAAGCTTTGCGCCGACTGTCAGCTTGCTCATATTCTCCGTTCCCCCTCCGACAACCTTGTATATTATCGAAAGCTCTCCCTCTGCGCAGTCAAACACCGATATAGGTCTGCGCAGGAAAAAACCGTCAAGCTTGATATTTACAAACTGACCGGGGGCAGTTATATGCGACGTGTCGCCCGACAGGCGCATTAAATATACGCTACCTGTCAGCGCACGGTTTTCTTTTACCTCAAAAATTGTCTGGTTCATCATCTACCTACCTTACGAATCAATCGTCGAGATGGTGAGAGTTGTTTCTTCAAGAACATCGAGCAGTACACGGACGGTATCGAGGGATGTGAATATTGTCACATTGTTCTCCGTTGCGCACTGTCTTATCTGGTGGCCGTCGCTCTCCGAGCCATCGCTGCCGGGCACTTTTGTATTAATTACATAGGCAATATGTCCCTGACGGATGGACTCTGTGATCTCATCGCTTCCGTCGGAAATCTTTTTGAGTATATGGGTGCGAATGCCTCTTGCCTTAAGGAAGCGTGCCGTACCCTCCGTAGCCTCGATATTAAAGCCGAGGTTGTAGAAGCGACGAATGAGGGGCAGAGCCTCCTCCTTGTCCTTGTCAGCTATTGTTGCAAGCACCGTTCCGTAGTTCTTTACGGTCATTCCCGATGCCTGAAGTGCCTTGCAAAGCGCACGGTTGAGCTTGTCGTCGTATCCGATAGCCTCGCCCGTAGACTTCATCTCAGGCGAAAGGTAGGAATCAAGTCCGTAGAGCTTGTGGTTCGAGAACACGGGAACCTTGACATACCAACGCTTCTTCTCGTCGGGATAGATACCGAATATTCCCTGCTCCTTGAGGCTCTTGCCCATTATTACCTCAGTGGCAATATCGGCAAGGCTGTATCCCGTTGCTTTGGAGAGGAACGGAACTGTTCTTGACGAGCGAGGATTAACCTCAATGACGAAGATGTTTTCGTTCTCGTCAACGATGAACTGGATATTGTAAAGTCCGACAATGCCGATGCCAAGACCGAGCTTCTTTGCGTACTGAAGTATAGTACCCTTGACCTTATCCGATACGCTGAACGTGGGATAAACGCTGATGGAGTCGCCACTGTGAACGCCTGTGCGCTCAACAAGCTCCATAATTCCGGGCACAAATACATCAACGCCATCGCAGATTGCGTCAACCTCAAGCTCCTTGCCCTGAATGTACTTGTCTACAAGAACGGGCTTGTCCTCGTCTATCTCAACTGCTGTTTTGAGATAGTGGCGAAGCTGTTCTTCATTTGCAACTATCTGCATAGCTCTGCCACCAAGCACGAAGCTGGGGCGCACAAGCACGGGATAGCCGATGCTCTCTGCAGCTCTGACGCCACTTTCGATATTTGTAACAGCCTGTCCCTTGGGCTGAGGAATGCCAAGCTCGGAGAGGAGCTTTTCAAAGAGGTCACGGTTCTCTGCCTTGTCTATGGCGGCGCAATCCGTACCGATGATCTTAACGCCCATCGCACGAAGTGGCTCTGCAAGATTTATTGCCGTCTGTCCACCAAGGGATGCTATAACGCCCATCGGACACTCAAAGTCGATGATATTCATTACATCCTCAGGAGTCAGAGGCTCGAAATACAGCTTGTCAGCTGTTGTGTAGTCCGTTGAAACTGTCTCGGGGTTGTTGTTAATAATGATAGCCTCATAGCCCGAGTTTTTAATGGTTGATACTGCGTGAACGGTTGAATAGTCAAACTCAACGCCCTGTCCTATTCTGATAGGACCTGCGCCGAGAACGAGCATCTTCTCCTTCTTTGTCAGTACGGAGTCGTTCTTTGTGTGATATGACGAGTAGAAATACGGAATATACGCGCCTGCGTGTGCCGTGTCAACCATCGGGTAGGTGGGAATTATGCCTGCGCTCTTGCGTGCCTCTCTTACCTCGATCTCACGCCACTTCCAGAGTCTTGCGATAAACTTATCTGCAAAGCCCATCTTCTTGGCTTTCTCGAGGAGTGCGATGTCACCGGGTGCTGCCGCAAGCTCTCTCTCAAGATCCGTCATTCTCTTGAACGCCTCAAGGAAGTAGGGTGTTATCTTTGTTATTTCATACATCTCCTCGACGCTGTGTCCACGTCTGAACATCTCGCATACTGCGAAGATATTGTCATCGTGGAAAAGTGCGAAGTGGGAGAGAAGCTCTTCATCTGTGAGGTTGTCGAACTTCGGCATATGGAAGTGGCAGACGCCTGTTTCAAGTGAGCGAACTGCTTTAAGCAGGCTTTCTTCAAGCGTAGCTCCTATTCCCATAACCTCGCCCGTTGCCTTCATCTGTGTGCCAAGTGTGTTTACTGCACCGGGGAATTTATCGAACGGGAAGCGAGGGAGCTTTGCTACTGCGTAATCAAGTCTCGGCTCAACTGCCGCACTTGCGCCTGCAAGAGGTATTTCGTCAAGTGTCATACCGACTGCAACCTTTGCAGTAACTCTTGCTATCGGGTATCCACTCGCCTTTGATGCGAGAGCTGATGAGCGTGAAACTCTTGGGTTTACCTCAATGAGATAATATTCGTTGGTTGTCGGATGGAGTGCGAACTGCACATTACAGCCACCCTCGGTCTTCAGCTCCTTGATGATCTTTATTGCGCTGTCATTGAGCATTTTTTCAGTCTCACGGCTCAGCGACATAATGGGAGCAACAACCATTGAGTCGCCTGTGTGGACGCCGACGGGGTCGATGTTCTCCATACCGCAAATTGTTATTGCACGGTCAGAGGAGTCACGCATAACCTCAAATTCGATCTCCTTATATCCCTTGACGCTCTTCTCTATGAGCACCTGGTGAACGGGCGAGAGACGGAATGCGTTTGTTCCGACACGGACGAGATCCTCCTCGTTGTATGCAAAGCCACCACCTGTGCCACCGAGTGTGAATGCAGGACGCAGAACAACGGGATAGCCTATTCTCTCTGCCGCCGCCTTTGCTTCATCAAGGCTGTATGTTATTTCAGAGGGGATCGTAGGCTCACCTATCGACTGGCAAAGCTGTTTGAACAGCTCACGATCCTCTGCTCTTGCGATGGATTTACTGCTTGTTCCGAGAAGCTCGGTGTTGCACTCACGCAAAATTCCTTTTTCTTCAAGCTGGATTGCGAGGTTGAGTCCCGTCTGTCCGCCAATACCGGGCAGAATGGCATCGGGTCTTTCATATCTGAGTATTTTTGCAACATATTGGAGTGTCAGCGGCTCCATATATACCTTATCTGCAATACTTGTATCGGTCATAATCGTTGCAGGGTTGGAGTTTACAAGCACAACCTCGTAGCCCTCTTCCTTGAGCGCAAGACAAGCCTGTGTTCCTGCGTAGTCAAACTCCGCCGCCTGACCTATAATTATCGGGCCTGAGCCGATGATGAGAATTTTCTTCAAATCTGTTCTTTTTGCCATTGTTCTACCTCTTTTCTACCTCGTGTTTTTTTGTTTTATATTTATGTCGTTGTTTGTTACGGTCTTATCTGTTCTCGTCCATATACACCACTCTGCCGTCTGCAACGGTGAGCAGGCATTTTCCGTAGAGCTTCTCGCCGAAAACGGGCGTTGCTTTACCCATAGAGCGAATGAAGCTTTCGTTCACCTCAACCGCAGCTGAGAGATCCCATACCGAGAACGAGCAGCCCATATTTATTCCGAAACGCTTGCGTGGGTTATCCGTCAGACATTTCACAATTGTCTCAAGTGGAATAATTCCCTCTCTTACAAGCCTTGTATACATCCAGGGGAAAGCAAAATCAAGTCCGACAACGCCAAAGGGGCTTCCCTCAAGTCCACGGCTTTTTTCCTCTGCCGAATGTGGTGCGTGATCGGTCGCTATCATCTCAAGAGTTCCGTCAAGAATGCCTGCGACAAGTGCCTCTCTGTCGGACGCATCACGTAGTGGTGGGTTCATCTTGAACCGTCCGTCCTCGCAGAGTACGCTATCGTCAAGTATGAGATAATGCGGAGCTGTCTCACCGCTGACGGAAAGTCCGTCACGCTTTGCCTGACGGAGAAGCTCGACGCTCTCCTTGGTCGAGATATGGCAGACGTGGTACGCCGCACCCGTCTTTGCGACAAGCTCAAGATCCCTTGCTACCTGTGCGTATTCGCTCTCGCTTGAGATCCCTCTGTGTCCGTGTTCTTGTGCGTAGCGTCCTGCGTGTATATATCCACCGAAAAGCAGGCTGTTGACCTCACAATGAGCGACAATTATCTTCCCGAGAGACTTCGCCTCTCTCATCGCTCTTTCCATCATCTCGTCACTCTGCACGCCACGTCCGTCATCGGAAAAGCCGACAACAAATGGGGCAAGTCCCGAAAGATCGGAAAGCTCCTCGCCTCTCTCGCCAACGGTTATTGCGCCGTAGGGCAGAATTTCAACAGCACCGTCCCTCTCGATTATTTCCCTTTGAACCATAAGATTTTCTATGCTGTCGGGAACGGGATTTGTGTTTGGCATTGTGCAAACCGTGGTGTATCCACCGTGTGCGGCAGCCGCACTTCCACTCGCCACAGTCTCTTTATACGAAAAGCCCGGCTCACGGAAATGCACGTGCAAATCACAAAAGCCGGGAAAAACAGTATATTCGGCAGAGTCAAAAGTGCCGATTGTTGAGACAATATGAGCGGGAGTGTTGTTTTCCATTTCAAAAACGGAAGATGAACAGAACATTTTCGCCTTCTTGAACATCATCGACACTCCTCCTTGATTATTTTCATCATATTATAATACCACAAAACGCTCTCTCAGTCAAGAGATGAAAGCGATTTTTTTCATAAAAACAAAACTTTGTTGTTTTGAACAAATAAGATAAAAAATTTTTTATAAATATCGTCGCTGCTAATATTGACAAATTAATTAAAATAATGTAATATTAATATATATTTTTTATAGAAACGGAGATTATTCTATGAAATATAAGGTTGGTATCGTAATGGGAAGCGACAGCGATCTTCCCGTAATTGAAAAAACAACAGCTACACTTGATAAACTGGGCGTTTCTTATGAGGTACACGTGTATTCAGCACATCGCACCCCCACAGAAGCAGCCCTTTTTGCGTCCGAAGCACGCTCTCGTGGGATCGGCGTAATCATAGCTGCGGCAGGTATGGCAGCTCACCTTGCAGGTGCGCTTGCTGCAAGATGCACTCTGCCCGTAATAGGCATTCCCTGCAAATCCTCAAATTTAGGCGGCATTGAAGCCCTTCTGTCCACAGTTCAGATGCCCGGTGGCATACCCGTTGCAACTGTTGCGATAGACGGTGGAGTCAATGCCGCTTTGCTTGCTGCACAGATCCTCGCTCTTGGTGATGACGAGCTTGCAGCACGCCTTGACGCTCACCGAGAGGAGCAATATCGCACGGTTATCGAGAAGGACGCCGCTATAAGCGCACGCTTCTCCTCCTCCACAGAGGACAACTGACAAGCAAAATCAAAAAACAAAATAAATAAAAAATGGAGAACAAAACAATGGAAAACAAGCTCGTCTACACAGGAAAAACAAAGAATGTCTACGCTCTTGCAAATGGCAACTACCTGCTTAAATTCAAGGATGATTGCACAGGCAAGGACGGCGTTTTCGATCCGGGTGAGAACTCCGTAGGTCTTACTATTGACGGTGTCGGAGACGTCAACCTCCGTATGTCCGTTTATTTCTTTGAGAAGATCAACGCCGCAGGCATCAAGACCCACTACATCAGCGCAAATCTTGAGGACACCACGATGGAGGTCGTTCCTGCCCGTCCCTTCGGCAAGGGTCTTGAGGTAATCTGCCGTGATCGTGCAGTTGGCAGCTTCCTTCGCCGTTATTCCGACTATATTGAGGAGGGCGCAGTTCTGCCGTCCTATGTCGAGATGACCTTCAAGAATGACGAGAAGGGCGATCCCCTTGTTACCAAGGAGGGCCTTGTAGTTCTCGGTGTTATGACCGATGAGCAGTATGATGCTATGGCAGATATGACACGCCGCATCACAAAGATCGTCAGCGATGATCTTGCCGCTCGTGGCCTTGTTCTCTATGATATTAAGTTTGAGTTTGGTTATAATGAGAATGGCGAGGTTATTCTCATTGACGAGATCGCATCGGGCAATATGAGAGTTTACAAGGATGGCGAGTACATCGATCCTATGACTCTCTCTGCACTCTTCTTTGCATAATGAGGGCGTGATATGGGCGGTTTCTTCGGAACGGTCAAGTCCTCTGACGCCATAGCCGATGTCTTTTTCGGCACGGACTATCATTCCCATCTCGGCACGAAATGTGGTGGTATTGCCGCATTTGCCGAGGACACGGGTATGCAGAGGCAGATCCACAACATCTCAAACTCACCCTTCAGAACAAAATTTGAGCATATATTTGAGCAGGTACACGGCAACTCTGCCATAGGCTGTATCAGCGACAGCGACCCCCAGCCCCTGCTCATTCGTTCAAATCTCGGAACATACGCAATCTGCACAGTCGGCGTCATTAACAACGCAGACGAGCTGCTTAAGCAGTACCTCTCCTTTAGTGGCGGACATCTTAACGCTATGACGGGTGGTCAGGTCAACTCAGCCGAGCTTCTCGCCGCTATGATTAATCAGAAGTCGAGCTTTGCCGACGGCATTCGCTTTGCGCAGAAGGTCATTGACGGCACAGCATCCATCCTCATTCTCAAGGATGACGGCTCACTCATCGCCGCCCGTGACCGATACGGCAGGCTTCCTGTCGAAATTGGCGTGAGCGATGAGGGTTATTGCGTTGCCTTTGAAAACTTTGCCTACAAAAAGCTTGGCTATTGCGACCACCGTGAGCTTGGCCCGGGCGAGATCGTCGAGATCACAAAGGACGGCGTGCGCCAGCTCGCTCCTCCCTTTGAGGAGCTTCGCATCTGCGCTTTCCTCTGGTCATATTACGGATACCCGACCTCGACCTATGAGTCGATAAATGTTGAGGCTATGCGCTATCGCAACGGCGAGTATATGGCAGAGACGGACAGAAGCGAGGGCAAGACGGATGGAATCGACTACATCTGCGGCGTTCCCGATTCAGGCACTCCACACGCTATCGGATACGCAAACGAGAGCCATATTCCCTTTGCTCGTCCGTTTATCAAGTACACACCCACCTGGCCACGCTCCTTTATGCCGCCCGAGCAGGTAAGTCGACGTCAGGTTGCAAAAATGAAGCTCATTCCCGTTGAGGAGCTTATTAGGGACAAGCATCTTCTCTTCGTTGATGACTCCATTGTAAGAGGAACACAGCTTCGTGAAACCGTTGAGTTTCTCTACGACAACGGTGCGGCGTCGGTGCATATGCGCTCCGCCTGCCCACCGATAATGTACGGATGCAAATATCTCAATTTCTCACCCTCCACCAATGACAGCGAGCTTATCGCACGCAAGATCATTCTTGAGCTTGAGGGCGAGGAGGGACTTTCTCATATTGACGAATATTCCGACGGATCGAGCGAAAGAGGACGAGCTTTGAGAGAGGCACTTTGCAAGAAATTCAACTTTGCCTCACTTGAGTTCCAGACGCTTGACGGAATTGAGAGTGCCATCGGTATTGACCGTTGCCACCTCTGCACTTACTGTTGGAACGGCAAGGAATAAAGCTCTTTCACAAAAAAGAAGCACCGAAAGGAAAATGAAAAATGCACAATAACTCAAGATCGGAAAGCTACGCAGCCGCAGGCGTTGATATTACTGCCGGCTACCGTGCTGTCGAGCTTATGAAAAAACATATCGCAAGAACAAAAAACGAGGGTTGCCTTGATGATGTTGGTGGCTTTGGTGGCTGCTTTGGTTTGCCCTGTGGAATGGAAGAGCCTGTTTTGGTATCCGGAACTGACGGTTGCGGAACTAAGGTAAAGCTCGCAATACTGATGGACAAGCACGATACCATCGGCATTGACGCCGTTGCTATGTGTGTCAATGACATCATCTGCGTTGGCGCAAAGCCCCTCTTCTTCCTCGACTATATCGCCTGTGGAAAGAACTTCCCCGAGAAGATCGCGTCCATTGTAGGTGGTGTTGCTGAGGGTTGTGTCCAATCGGGTGCGGCACTCATCGGTGGTGAGACGGCTGAGCATCCGGGACTTATGCCCACGGAGGACTATGACCTTGCAGGCTTTGCTGTCGGCATTGTCGACAAAAAGAAAATACTTGATAACACGAAAACGCAGGTAGGGGATGTAGTCATCGCTCTCGCATCATCCGGCATCCACTCAAACGGATTTTCCCTCTGTCGCAAGGTTTTTGATATTGACCAAAATCCTCCCTCTCTCTATGAGCCTGTGGAATCTCTTGGTGGCAAGAGCGTTGCCGAAACTCTCCTGACTCCCACAAAAATTTATGTAAAAAGCGTTCTCGCTCTCATAAGCGAGGTAAATGTTCGTGGTATCTCGCATATTACGGGTGGTGGCTTCTACGAAAATATTCCGAGAAGCATCCCTGACGGTCTTTGCGCAAAGATAAACAAGAGTGCAGTTCGCACTCTTCCCATCTTCGATCTTATCGCATCGGTCGGCAACATCCCCGAGCGTGATATGTATAACACCTACAATATGGGCGTTGGAATGAGCATTACAGTTCCCGCAGACGAGGCTGTGCGTGCGCTTGAAATTCTCCGTGAGAACGGCGAGGATGCGTACATCATCGGCGAGATCGTTTCGTCCAATGAATGTGGTGGCGAAAAGGTGATCATTGTCGAATGAAATCAGCACTAAACAAACAAAAGAGGACTTTTTGATATGAAAACCATCATAAGAAGGATACTAAACGGAGTTTGCGCAGGCGTAATGGTTACACTCGGTGGTGCTACCTTTCTCGCTTGCGAGGAGAAAATTATTGCCGCAGTTCTCTTCTGCATTGCACTCGTCGGCATCTGCGCCCACGGCTATTCTCTCTACACGGGCAGAATCGGCTACCTTCCCGCAGAGCACTCAAAGGAAGACGTGTCCATAACCTTTCTCGGTCTGCTCGGAAACGCCATCGGCGTCTCTCTCATAGGTCTTGCCATTCGCTTTACCCGCTCAGAGCTTGCTCTTCGTGCTAAAGCTCTTTGCGAGGGCAAGCTTGAGCAGACGCTTCCCGACGCATTTCTTCGTGCAATAATGTGTGGCGTTCTTATGTATATCGCCGTCAGCGTATGGAAGGAGCAAAAAAGCCGTGTCGGCATCTTCTTTGCAATTCCCGTTTTCGTTATGGCAGGCTTTGAGCACTCGATTGCAGATATTTTCTATTTCTCCGTATCGGGCATAGTTTCGCTTGACGCATTTCTCTACCTCTGTCTCATCATCGTCGGCAACTCGCTCGGATCAATGATTCTTCCCGTTCTCTCAGGAAAGGCGTTTGAGAAGAAGACCGAAAAGGAGCAGGAGTGATGGGAAAGCAGGCAGGAAAGGCTAACATCGCCGTTCTCGTTTCAGGTGGTGGTACAAATCTCGGTGCGCTTATAGCTGCAGAGAAAAACGGTATAATCAAGAGTGGCGAAATAAAGCTCGTTATCTCAAACAAGGCTGACGCATACGCCCTTGAGCGTGCAAAGGATGCAGGAATTGAGAGCCGTGTGGTGCTCAAAACAAAAGAGGGTGGCAGAGTGGCATTCGAGGAGGAGATCATTTCTCTTATTGAAGAGTTTGATATCGACCTCATCGTTCTTGCAGGCTTTATGGCAATTCTCTCGGAGGACTTCACCTCAAAATATCCTCGCCGTATAATAAACGTTCACCCCTCGCTCATCCCCTCGTTCTGTGGGGAGGGCTTCTATGGACTTCGTGTCCACCGTGCCGCACTCGACTATGGCGTCAAGGTGACCGGCGCAACCGTTCATTTTGTCAACGAAATCCCTGACGGTGGGGAGATTATTGCCCAGAGGGCAGTTGAAATTCTTGAGGGCGACACCCCCGAAACTCTTCAGAGAAGAGTTATGGAGGAGGCAGAGTGGATAATTCTGCCCCTCGCTGTCGAAAGCGTTTCGGCACAGATCATCAAATAAAAACAAAAAAGGCTTAATAAATATAAGGAGACTAAAAATGAGTAATCACGAGATCAAATCACTCCCCGAGCTTCTCCGTGCAAACAGCTACCCCGGCAGAGGTATCGTAGTTGGCACTTCCCCCGACGGAAAAGAGATAATTACCATCTATTTCATTATGGGCAGAAGCGAAAACAGCCGTAACCGTGTTTTCAGACGCCACGGCGAAGACATTCATACAGAGCCCTTTGATCCCGCAAAGGTCGAAGACCCCTCTCTCATCATCTACGCCCCCGTTCGTGTTCACGAAAATCATATTATCGTGACAAACGGAGACCAGACCGACACCATCTATGACGGTCTTTGTGAGGGCAAATCTTTTTCCGAGTCTCTGCGCACTCGCACCTTTGAGCCTGATGCTCCCAATTTCACACCCAGAATCAGCGCAATGACAACTCTCAAGGATGGCTCCTTTACCTATCAGATGAGCATTCTCAAATCTGCCGACCCGGAGGGTACTGCTACCACTCGCTTCACTTACGAATATCCGTCAATCCCCGGTGTCGGACATTTCATCCATACCTACGAGGGTGACGGCAATCCCCTGCCCAGCTTCATTGGCGAGCCCGTTGCTGTCGAGCTTGGAAGCGTTATGCTAAGATTCTCTGACGAGATCTGGTTTGCTCTCAACCAAGAAAACAAAATCTCTCTCTTCGTCCGTTTTACCGAGATTGAAACGGGCATATCCCGTGATGTAATCACAAACAAGAATTTTGTTGATAGTCAGCCCAAAACAGTTGATGTGGCTGTTGAAAACTCTGATACTGCCACAGAGAGTGGCGAGAGCGCAGAATAAGGCGCGAGATTATATTGCCTATATCTCCTATATATAATAAGGAAGGAAAAAGTTAAAATGAAGACATTTGAACTCAAATACGGTTGTAACCCGAACCAGCGTCCTGCCTCAATCTATATGAAAAACGGCGGCGAGCTTCCCATCGAAATTCTTTCGGGAAGACCCGGATACATAAATTTCCTTGATGCACTCAACAGCTGGCAGCTTGTTTGTGAGCTGTCGAGAGCTTTGGGTCTGCCTGCAGTTACCTCCTTTAAGCACGTCAGCCCCACAAGTGCCGCAGTAGCAAACATTCTCCCCGATGACCTCAAGCGTGCTTGCTTTGTTGATGACATCGAGGGACTTGACTACTCCCCCCTTGGCTGTGCATACGCAAGAGCGAGAGGTACTGACAGAATGTGTTCCTTTGGTGACTGGGTCGCACTTTCCGAGAAATGCGACGTAACCACAGCACTTATGATCAAGCGTGAGGTCTCCGACGGTGTTATTGCGCCTGCGTACGATCCCGAGGCTCTGGAAATTCTGCGCTCCAAGAGAAAGGGCAATTACAATATCGTACAGATCGACCCCGACTACATTCCCGAGGTACAGGAAACCAAGGACGTTTTCGGCATCACATTTGAGCAGGGACGAAACAATTTCGTCATTGATGCCGCACTTCTTACAAATATCGTAACAGCAAATAAAAACCTCCCCGAGAGCGCAATTCGTGACCTCATAGTTTCGCTCATCACTCTCAAATATACACAGTCCAACTCCGTATGCTACGCCGTTGACGGACAGGCTATTGGCGTTGGCGCAGGTCAGCAGTCGAGAATTCATTGTACAAGGCTTGCAGGCAGCAAGGCTGACACTTGGTCGCTTCGCCGTCACGAAAAGGTTCTCGCACTTCCGTTCCGTGATGACCTGGGACGAGCAGACCGTGACAATGTAATTGACGGTTATATCAACAAAAACGAAGAGGATGTCTGCGCTGACGGCATCTGGCAGAAGTATTTCACCAGCCGTCCCGAGCCTCTCACTGCTGATGAGGCGGCAGAATATCTCGCATCCATCCGTGGCGTTTCCCTCGGAAGTGACGCATTCTTCCCCTTCTCCGACAATATCGAGCGTGCGCATCGCTCCGGCGTTGACTTCATCGCACAGCCCGGTGGCTCTATCCGTGATGATCTTGTCATTGAATGCTGTGACAAGTATAATATGGTTATGGCTATGACAGGTATGCGCCTGTTCCATCACTAATATTCACATCCTCGGAGGACAATATGAAAATACTCGTTGTTGGTGGCGGTGGCAGAGAGCACGCCATCATAAGAAAGCTCAAAGAGAGATGTGATGTTGAGCGCATCTACGCTCTGCCGGGCAACGGTGGTATTGCCGCCGATGCTATATGTGTAAACATCGGTGCTAAGGATATTGACGGCATAGTTTCCTTTGCTACCGAAAACAAAATTGATTTTGCCGTTGTCGCACCCGATGACCCACTCGTTCTCGGTTGTGTCGATGCGCTTGAAGATGCAGGCATTCCTGCGTTTGGTCCAAGCAAGGCCGCCGCAATAATTGAGGGAAGCAAGGCGTTTTCCAAGGAGCTTATGAAGAAATACGGCATTCCGACGGCAAATTATGAAATTTTCACCGATATGGATGCAGCTCTTGCCTATCTCGGCACAGTTGATCTGCCCATCGTCATAAAGGCCGACGGTCTTGCGCTCGGAAAGGGTGTAATTATTGCCGAAACACTCGCCGAGGCAGAGGACGCTGTTCGCTCTATGATGGCTGACCGTGTTTTCGGTGACAGCGGCAAGAGAGTTGTCATTGAAGAATTTCTCACAGGCCCCGAGGTTTCCGTTCTCGCATTTACCGATGGCGAGACGCTCGTTCCTATGGTCTCGTCAATGGACCACAAGCGTGTGGGCGACGGTGACACGGGACTTAACACGGGTGGTATGGGTACTATCGCGCCCAACCCCTACTACACACCCTCCATCGCTGACGAATGTATGAAAACCATCTTCCTGCCAACAATGCGTGCGATGAAGGCAGAGGGGCGCACCTTCCGCGGTTGCCTCTATTTCGGACTTATGCTGACTCCCCGTGGCCCTAAGGTTATTGAGTACAACTGCCGTTTTGGTGACCCCGAGACACAGGTAGTTCTTCCCCTGCTTGATTGCGATCTGCTTGAGGTTATGCGTGCTGTTCGTGACGAAAGACTTAGTGAGGTCAATATCTCAATAAAGGACGGTGCTGCTTGTTGCGTAGTTATGGCATCGGATGGATATCCCGGAAAGTACAACACGGGATTTGCCATCACGCTTCCCGAGCTTTATGAAAACGAGAGCATATTTGTTGCAGGTGCAAAGCTTGATGGCGAGACTCTTCTCACATCGGGTGGCAGAGTGCTTGGTGCAGTTGCCACAGCTCCCTCGCACAGAGAGGCAGTTCGGGCCGCCTATGCGCTCTCCGATCGCATCAGCTTTGAGGGTGCATATCGCAGAAGTGACATCGGTGCTCGTGCGCTTGCGGCTCTCGAAGACTGAACCACCCAAAGAATTTACACGAAAGGCTTTTTGCTATGGTTTACAGAATATATGTTGAAAAAAAGGTCGGCTTTGATAGCGAGGCGTGCTCACTTTTAAGTGAAATACGTGAGCTTCTCGGCATCACCTCCGTGGAGCGTGTTCGCACCATAAATCGCTACGATTGCGAGGGAATTGACGGAGAGCTGTTTGACTATTGCGTGCGCACCGTTTTCTCCGAGCCACAGACCGACACGGCGGTCGGCGATATTGATTTGTCGGGTGCTACCGTTTTTGCAAGCGAATATCTGCCGGGTCAGTTCGACCAGCGTGCAGACTCTGCTGCGCAGTGTATTCAGCTTATCTCAAGAGGCGAAAGACCCCGTGTTGCCTCTGCAAAAATATATGCTATTTACGGTAATATCACCGAGGGCGAGCTTGAAACGATCAAAAAGTTTCTCATCAACCCTGTTGAGAGCCGTGAGGCATCCCTTGAGGCAGTAGAAACCCTCGAGGCTGTTTACCCCGTACCCGAGGATGTAAAAATTCTCGATGGCTTTACCTCACTTGACCGTGCAGGACTTGACGCATTTGTTTCCGAATACGCACTTGCGATGGACGGTGACGATATTGCGTTCTGTCAGGAATATTTCAGGGCCGAGGGTCGAGATCCCTCGCTTACCGAGATCAGAATGATTGATACATACTGGTCAGACCATTGTCGTCACACCACGTTCCTCACCGAGATAGACTCTGTCGAGTTTGAGGACGAGAGACTGCGTGCAACATACGCCGACTACATCGCCATAAGAGAAAAGCTCGGTCGCACAAAGCCCGTAACTCTTATGGACATAGGCACGCTTGCCGCAAAATATCTGCGTGCAGAGGGCAAGCTTGACGGACTTGACGAGAGCGAGGAGATCAACGCCTGCACCGTCAAGATCAAGGTTACAATTGACGGCGAGGAGCAGGATTGGCTTCTCCTGTTTAAAAACGAAACACACAATCACCCAACCGAGATCGAGCCGTTCGGTGGTGCGGCAACCTGTATTGGCGGCGCAATCCGAGATCCACTTTCGGGCAGAAGCTATGTATATGCCGCAATGCGTGTGACAGGTGCGGCTGACCCGACAGTTCCGATCTCCGAAACTCTCCCCGGAAAGCTTCCACAGAGGCAGATCGTGACGGGTGCGGCAAGAGGATACTCGTCCTACGGAAACCAGATCGGTCTTGCTACGGGACTTGTTAGCGAGATCTATCACCCCGGCTACGCCGCAAAGCGTATGGAGATCGGCGCAGTTGTTGCCGCAGCTCCCGCTGATTGCGTGCGCCGTGAAGTGCCTGCGGCAGGTGACGTTGTAATTCTTCTTGGTGGAAGAACAGGACGTGATGGTTGCGGTGGTGCAACAGGCTCATCGAAATCCCACACGGCAACCTCGCTTACCGATTGTGGTGCTGAGGTTCAAAAGGGTAACGCTCCCGAGGAGAGAAAGCTTCAGAGATTGTTCCGAAATCCCGTAGCTTCAAGGCTTATCAAGAGATGCAACGACTTTGGCGCAGGTGGCGTTTCCGTTGCCATCGGTGAGCTTGCCGACGGTCTTTCGATAAATCTCGATCTCGTTCCAAAGAAATATGAGGGACTTGACGGCACGGAGCTTGCTATCTCCGAGTCGCAGGAAAGAATGGCAGTTGTTGTTGCAAGCGAGGACGCAGACAGCTTTATTGCTCTCGCAACTGCAGAAAACCTTGAAGCAACGGCTGTTGCAACCGTTACTGAGGAGAGCCGACTTGTTATGTATTGGCGTGGCAAAAAGATCGTTGACCTCTCCCGTGAATTTCTGAATTCAAACGGAGCTGAAAAGCACATCTCCGTTTCCGTTGACCCCATCGACTATGCTGCACTTGAGGGCGCAGGGGTATATTCGCCCTCCCTCTCCTTTGTTGAGAATTACAAAAAGCTCGCCGCCGACCTCAACTGCTGTTCGGGCAGAGGACTTGGCGAGAGATTTGACTCCACCATTGGCTCGGGCACAGTTCTTATGCCCTACGGTGGACAGCACCAGCTGACGCCCATTCAGACAATGGTACATAAAATTTCGGTAGAAAAGGGACACACAAACGATGTTTCCCTTATGAGCTGGGGCTACGATCCCTTCATAA
This sequence comes from Eubacteriales bacterium, assembly GCA_045543615.1. Taxonomy (GTDB): domain Bacteria; phylum Bacillota; class Clostridia; order Oscillospirales; family CAG-272; genus CAG-390. The sequence goes on along the minus strand of JAZPXL010000054.1, from coordinate 15,657 downwards.
GCGAGGCCTCGCCCTACCACGGCGCATATCTCGCCGTACTTGAATCGGTATGCCGACTTGTTGCATCGGGCGCAGAATTCCGTGATGTTTACCTGACCTTCCAAGAATATTTCAAGAAGCCCGGCCGTGACGGTCGCCGTTGGGGACAGCCACTCGCCGCACTTCTCGGTGCATTTGCCGCACAGACCTCTCTTGGCGTTGCCGCAATCGGTGGCAAGGACTCGATGAGTGGTAGTGCTCAGAACCTCGATGTTCCCCCAACTCTTGTTTCCTTTGCAGTTACAACCGAGAAGGTGGACAATATCATCTCCCCCGAGCTTAAGATGCCGACAAGCCGTCTCGTTTGGCTTCGTCCCCGTCTTGACTCCGACTCCCTCCCCGAAACCGATTCGCTTCTTGCGATCTTTGACAAGGTTACCTCGCTCATCCGAAACGGAAATGCAGTTTCTGCATACACTCCCGGTATGGGTGGTGTTGCGGCGGCAGTTCTTAAGATGGCACTCGGAAACAACATCGGTGTTGCCTTCAACAAGGATCTCGACACCCGCGCGCTCTTCTCAAGCGCATACGCTTCCTTCATTCTTGAGGTGGACAGAGAATGCAAGATCGAGGGTGATGGCTTTGAGACAGTCGAGCTTGCTCGTCTCACCGAAACACCCGTATTCACTCTCGGAGGCGAGAGCGTTGAGCTTTCCTCACTCTCAAAGATAAGCGAGGACAGACTTGAGGCTGTATATTCCTGTAATATCACACCTCCCGAAAGACATATTGAGACATATTCATCAAGCACTCGTCTTGCTCCCACCCGTGCGCCCATAGGCGTTGCTCGTCCTCGTGTTCTCATCCCCGTCTTCCCCGGCACAAACTGCGAGTTTGACACGGCAAAGGCGTTTGATGACGCAGGAGCTGAAAGTGAAATATTCGTCATTGGCAACCTCAATGCCGAGATGGTAGCACGCTCTGTTGAAAGGTTTGCCGCCGCTATCAAGGAAAGTCAAATAATCTTCATCCCCGGTGGATTTTCGGGTGGTGACGAGCCTGACGGATCGGGCAAATTCATTACGGCGTTCTTCCGTAATCCCGAGGTCAAGGCGGCTGTCGGTGAGCTTCTCGACAACCGTGGTGGTCTTATCGGTGGTATTTGCAACGGCTTCCAGGCTCTTATCAAGCTCGGTCTTGTTCCATACGGCAAGATAATTGACACGGACGAGAATTGCCCGACGCTCACATACAATGACATCTCCCGCCATCAGTCGAAGATCGTCCGTGTGCGTGTTGCATCGAATGACTCTCCTTGGCTGCGCCGTGTAAACGTAGGAGACATCTTCTCCGTTCCGATCTCTCACGGCGAGGGCAGATTTGCCGCAAGCGACGAGCTTGTACGCACACTTGCCGCACAGGGCAGAATTATGACACAGTACGTTGACCTTGACGGAGTGGCAAGTGGCGATATTCGCTACAATCCCAACGGTAGCGCAGGTGCTGTTGAGGGCATCCTCTCTCCTGACGGACGTGTGTTCGGCAAGATGGGACACAGCGAGCGCAAGGGCTACGGCCTCTACCTCAATGTTCCCGGTGACTACGATATGAAGCTCTTTGAGAGCGCAGTTGACTATTTTAAGTCATAAAAGTAAAAAACAAGAAAACCGCACCCTCGGGGTGCGGTTTTCTTTTGCTTTTTTCAGTCCTCGCTCTTGACAAGGCAGTGGTCTATGCGATAGATATAAACTGTGTGGAGATCTCTTTCGGGATAGCATCTCTCAAGCACGTCCTTTGCAACAAATCCGTCCTCCCTGAACTCGTCGGCATAGAGCTTTGTGCAGATGAGTGCGATTTTTGCCTCCCTGAAATACGGCACGCCGTCGCATTCTTCATAATGGAAATTGCATTCTGCCGCCTTGTCGGTGTCCCGACCACTCTTTGTACCGAAGAGGGAAAGCTCTGTGCGATATCCGTCGCCAAAGAAGCAGAGGGATGCTCTGTCGCTCGCCTCGGTCAGCGTGTGGGTAAAGCGTTGCGGCCTTACTACGCAGAGTGCGCAGGGTGTGTTCCAGATCTCACCGAGAAATCCCCAGCTTGCTGTCATTGCGTTCCTCACGCCACCACTCTCGGCGCAGATCAAAAACCACTCCTTGCCTATCATCTTAAATACATTGGAAGCCTCAAGCTCCTTTGGTTTCATCTCGATAAATCCCATATCGTCCTCCAAATTTTTGTTTGTTATTCAATAAATGAAAAGCTCTCGCCGTCAAAGCCTATGGATGCGTCACTAAGGAGAGCGAATGTAAGCCCGAATTTTCCATATAGCCTTTTGAGTATTTCCTGCTCGTCGCACTCCTCGCACATAATGTCGCCCGATGGCGAGATGATAGAGAGCGCGTTTTGTCTGTCGGTAATAATACCGTCGGCAAACGAGAGCAGCTCGCAGAGAGAGTCGCACTCATCTCCGTCAAGAAATGAGCCGCTATCTACATAGACAAACGCCCACACAGCGACGCCTGCTCGCACAGCCGACAAAAGTGCCTCTCTGTAAAGCCCACGGCACGCAGATAGCGTCGAAAACGTCGGCACGAACCTTACTGCCGCCGCACGGGAGATCGCCTCGGGGTCAAATCCATCATTTATTATATGCTCGTCAAGCACAAAAAAGTCCATTCGCTCACCACCTCCAAACACGCTTTTTATTATTTTATCACAAATGGGGATGGAAAACAAGGAGTTTTTAGCTTTTGTTGTACGGCGAACAGAAAAAAGCCAAACGCCCGTGGGCGTTTGGCTTTTGGTTTTACTTAGTCCTCGTTTACGAATGCGATCTTGAGGCCCTGCATTGAGATGTTCATCTCCATAGCCTCGTTCATCTGCGAGAGAGGATACTTGTGTGTGAGAAGCTCGGTTACGGGGAGACCTCTCATCTGTGCTTCCTTGAGGAACGAGAACGACTGGATCCAGTCCTGCGCCTGATATGTCCAAGAGCCTATAACTCTGACTTCCTTGTTGCAAAGGTCAAGGTGAGGATTGTATGTTGTGTCGCCGTTGTTTACGAAGAAGCCAAGCTCGCAATATGCGCCACCACGGCGTACATAGCTCCAAGCCTTGCTTGCAGCCTTGGGTGAGCCTGTGCACTGGAAGAGCATCTCTGCTCCAAGTCCACCTGTGATCGCCTTTACCTGCTCGGTTGCGTCAGCGTCACCACCGTTTACAGTGTAAGCTGCGCCAAGCTTCTTTGCCATCTCAAGTCTCTTTTCGTCCATATCGCAAGCGATAATGTTGCGTACACCAAGGCAACGAACCATTGTCAGAAGAAGAAGACCGATAGGTCCACAACCCTGAACAAGAACGTATGAATCAAACTTGAAGTCAAAAATCTTCTTTGCCTGCTCAACTGCGTGAACGATAACTGCCGCAGGCTCGATGAGAATTCTGAGATCTCTGTCCATATCGGAAACGTTGAATACAACGCCACCTGCATTGACCTTCATATACTCGCCAAACCAACCGTTGAAATAGTTCGCCTCACCGGGCATAAGTCCGAAGATCTCGCCTGCCTCGCAGAGATGTACTATCTCAGGGTGGAACTTACAGGTGTCGCAAACACCACAGGGCTTGAGACCTGTTACAATCTTGTCGCCAACTGCAAGAGGCTTGCCTGTGTAGTCGGTCTTTACGTTCTTACCGAGCTTAACGATCGTTCCTGTTCCCTCGTGTCCGAGCTGAACGGGGCAATATCCAAAGGGGTCACCCTTGTATTCGTGAACGTCAGTTCCACAAATACCACATCCCTCAACCTTAACGAGAATTTCATCATCGTTGATCTCAGGAATGGGAAGCTCCAAAAGCTCCATCTTTCTTACCTCGGTGAGAACCGAGATCTTTGCCGTCTTAGGAATAACATACTCTGCCATTTTCTTTCCTCCGATTATAATAATTTTTATTTTAATTTTGCATAAACAAGGAAAAAAGCTTCCTTATATATATATCATTATACAATACAACAGGCAGGCAAGTCAATACGGTGGCGAGCGTTTTTGGGAATGCAAAATGTAGAAAATCAAACGCCGTTTTTGTGCAAGTTTACATTCACGCATCCTGCAAAAAGCAAGCCGTCCCGCCCTGAGCTATTGTGGTATTCCACCTATTTCGTCCCTCACGGGAGCGTGCCTTGCGCTCCTCTTAACCGTAAGGAGCAGATTTCGTGCAGATTCCACGGTAGGACAGTCGGGACTTTCTGCAAGCTTTTTTCCGTTCTTCGCCCACAATGAGACGATGTAAACACCTCGCCCACGCTTGCTTATAACAAATTTCGGAAATCCAAGATGCTCGGTCGGCTCGCCGAGCAAGCCGCCCTCGTCCTCAACTTCGCTGTCACATATAACACGCATAGAGCCGATGCCCCTCTTGCAAAGCGCAAGCGTTGTCCTCTCGCCACCTTTGAGCAGATACCTCGCAGTCGCTGTGCGCAGCTCAAAATAATAATATCCCTCAAATGTTCGCTTTATTTCGTAATATGCCGCCATTACTCTCCGTCCGTCTCGCTCTCTGCCTTGCCAAAGTCACCTGCAAAGCTTGAAAAATCGGGTACGCCCTCGCTCTCGCTCAAAGCCTCCTCGCTCTCGTCCTCGTCTTCATTCTCGATAACTCCAAAGAGCCACTCGTCAATTAGTGCGTAGGTGTTCTCTCTGTCGATTTCATTAAGCACCTCGTGGCGTGCGCCGGGAATAAGCACCGACGTAAGCCTGCTTGCTCCTGCCGACGTAAGCATCGCAGCAACCTTTGCAACACCCTTGCCAAACGAGCCGACAGGGTCATCCTCTCCACTTATAAGCAAAATCGGCAGATCGGTCGGCACTCTCTTAGCCCATTCGGGCGTGCTGACCTGACCGAGCATTGTAAAGAGATCACGATAGCCCGAAGATGTGAAAACATAATTGCAATATTCGTCCTCACCATATCGTCTGACGATCTCCTTGTCCCGTGTCAACCAAGCGTTTTTGCCCTCGCTCTTCTCGCACCTTGCAAGATAGCCCGACTGTTGAATATTACAAAGCAGGCGTGAGCGATGCTTGCTACCACAGAAAAGCATAATGAGATTTGCAAGCGCAATCCCTGCTCCCGTGGGCGCATCAGGCCCACCCGTTCCCATAATTATAGCTCCATCAAGGTATTCCGAATGCTCCGTCAAATACAGCCTTGCCAAAAACGAGCCCATACTGTGACCGAGCAGAACAAGTGGCTTGCCCTCGTATCTCTCAAGCAAAAACTCGCTCATCTTATAAAGTGACGCAAGCGTTATGTCAATTCCATCGTGCCCGTCGGCAAAATAGCCAAGTATCTCGCCGTCCTCACGCTTCGGCGTGTCGCCGTGTCCGGGATGGTCGTTTCCCGCAAGAACAATGCCCCGGGAGCAAAGATGCCTTGCATATTCCTCATATCTGCCGATATATTCGCACATTCCGTGCGACACCTGCACAACTGCCCTCACCTCGCCCACAGGCTCATAGCTGCGGTACGCAACCTCCCTCTCGCCAACAGGAAGTCTGCCCTGGGTAAGCTTCATTTCGTTTTCCATCATAAAAGCTCCTCTTGTTTTCTTTTTTCTGCAATATCTGTCGCAAGTCTTAAAAGCGTCTCTCGCTCGTTCAGCTCGGGATGCTCAAGTACGGCATCCAAAAGAGCTTGCAAAAGCTTGCCAATCTCTCGCCCCGTGGCAAGTGATGCCTGGGCAAGCTCCCTGCCACCTATCGCAAGAGTCGATACGGAAAGTGCATCCCCTCTTGCCAGAACTCTCTGTAGGGTTTCAAGCGCACTCCCCGCACTCTCGCCCGAGCGAAGCGTCTTGCCAAGTGCCGACGCAACCAAAAGCATAGCGTGCGCCTCGTCCGTGGTGCGCACACCCTCGCCCGAAGCAAACCGTCTCACGTCTGTCTCACTCGCCGACGGCGGAAGAGCACCCTCTCTTATACATTTTACCATCCTACATCGTGAGGACGAAAACGCAACGCCACCAAAAATATCTGAAAGCTCACGATCACTCAAGCTTACAAGCGTCGCAATTCTCAAAAACGCCGTGTCGGACGATGGGCATTGTGCATCCGCCCGAATTTTGTCAATTGATGCAAAGCCGTCCTCTGCAAGAAAGTCCACGCTCACGCCACGGAGCACTATGTCAAGCACGCCTGTGCTGTGCATCAGCGCAAGTGTTCCCGACGGCTTCTCTGTCGCAAGCAGGGAGTAAAGCTCGCTGTATATCCTCTCTGCGCTGATCGATCCAAGCCCCTCTTTCCGTCTCTCCATTCCACGCAAAGTTGCGCCGTCAATGTCAAAGCCGAGTCGGGCGGCAAAGCGAAATCCCCTGAGTATGCGCAAAGCGTCCTCGCTAAATCTGCGCTCAGGGTCGCCAACTGCACGAATGACTCCCCTCTCTATGTCTTCTATCCCACCAAACGGATCGACAAGACCCGTTTTTTCAGAATAAGCCATAGCATTTACGGTAAAGTCACGCCTCGAGAGGTCATCTTCAATGGACGGAGCGAAAACTACGCTGTCGGGATGCCGTCCGTCGCTGTACTCGCCGTCAAAACGAAAGGTGGTGATCTCAAGCAAGTCTCCATCCTTGACTACTCCCACAGTGCCGTGCTTCTCGCCATTCGTCACAACTCTCTCGCCTGCAAACACAGACTTCGTCTGCACGGGCGTTGCACTCGTGGTTATGTCGAAATCGTGCGCCACACGGCCCATAGCAGTGTCCCTGACAGCTCCACCAACAACAAATGCGGCGTGTCCTGCACTCTGTAAACGCTCAATCGCCCACAAAACCCTCGTCGGCAACTCCATCGAAAAGCTCATCTTCTCTCCCTCCTCTCTCTTTTTTTGTGTTTTCGATCAGACGATCTCAAACAATTGAGGGCTCTCCCCTGTGTACCTGCAAAGTCTGACGGTTGAAGTGTGAAGCCTCTGGGGTTCAGCCGTCCGTCCCTCGTATGAAACATAGTAGTATCCACCACCAAGCGAGAACAATCCCGTCTGCCCCTTGGGGAAATCACAGCCATAAGCTCCCGTTGCCTCGTCAACAACTCCGAGGGGCGCAAGCGTCAATACCTCGCCCTCCTCGCCGTCAAGACCAACAAGCTTGCACCTCTTTGGCGCAACCGTACGATCAACTATAAACATAGGCGGATTGCGCAAGCCTGCCTTCTTGCCACGGTAAACCGACATAAGCAGACAATCAAGGAACGGATCGTATTCAAGATTCTGCACACCCCAATTGGTGTTGCCCGTGTAAACAAAATACCTGTTCTCATATCTCGCACCCGAATGATGAGGCGAGGATTGGCAAAGCGGAAGCGCAAGCTTGCGCAGCTTTCGCCAATCATATTCAAGTATAACCTGATTGTCGTTGTCATCCCTGTCAGTCTCACCGTATACTCCATAGGCAACATAAAGCATATACGGCGACACGGCACTCGCACCCATTCGTGGCGCAAAGGTAGTGCCGTCAATGCCCGAACAAGCATAGCGATGCGCTCGCCCATCCTTGCCCTCGGCATTGAAATCATCAACCACATCGGGCAGATAAACTGCCGTCATCACTCCGTCAGCCTCGGCATCCATTCCGACACGGTCAATCTTCTCAACATCAAAAATCGCAACATAAAACGCATCCTCATCGGCAATCACGGTACCCGTGTTCTGCATAATGCCACGTCCGATGGCGTCGTGCTTGTACTCAATAGATCCCCATACACAACCGTCCCCACCGTTAAATGCAATACATCCAAGATGTCCCGTAAGCCCCTCAACAGTACCGATGAGCTTGCCCTCAAGATCGGTCTTCACAAGAACAGTTGTAAAGGAAAAATAAATATACCTGCGCTCTGTGTCAATACAAATTCCCTGAACGTGACCTCCCGACCATTCTCCACCATATATGGTGCGTGGCAGGCTTGGAGGTAGCGAGGGCAAAAGAGAATCAAATCTGCTTTCTGTCTTTTCTGTATTCGTCATTTGGATAGTCCATCCTTTCGTGCGTGTTTTCTATTTGGATTATACCACATATTTCTCTCGCTGTCAAATAAAATACAAAAAAGCCGGCATAAGCCCCACTTTGCAGGGCTTGACAAACCAAAATCTTAGTGCTATAATGAAAAAAATGGGGGTGTATGTCGTGCTACCTGTATTTATGGCAATCGAAGACGAATTTGACAGATCATTTGTCAGAAACATCTTCGATATGTATGCCGAAAAACTATTTGAATTGGCATTTGAAATAACACAAGACAAAAACTCTGCCGAGGAATGCTTGCAGGAAGTGTTCTGTAAGGTGGTGGATAGGGTGGATTATTTCAAGGATGCCCAAAACAGAAATATATTGAAGCTGTTGCTTGTCATAACCTGCAGAAATATCGCAATCAATAAATACAACGAAAATAAAAGACGCAGCCAACACGAAATTCAGCTGTCGGTACTGCAAGAGGACGGCGATGATCCGATAGAGCTTGCGGACAAGGACGAGGACCTGGACAGAATTATAGCTACCAAGGACGCATATAATATCGTCAAGGAGCTTGTAGACCGTCTGGACGAAAAATACAGAAGCGTGCTTATGCTCAGAGCAAACGGTCTTGGCTTTGAGGAAATTGCAGAGTTGTTGAACATTACGCCACAGCTTGCGAGAAAAAGATTTTCAAGAGCAAGAGAAATGATAATCAAAATGGGAGGAGATGCGTTAAATGGATACAAGGGACAATGACAAGCTTGACGCCTTGATAATGCAAGCCGCCGCAGAATGCGCAGAAAAAGACGCATCAGCTCTCGACTCCGTGGCTACAAAGGGCGTGAAGCTGAGCCGCAGGGCGAAGAAAAGAATACTAAAACAAATCACACAAACAGAAGAACCGCCAACAACCACCCGTATCAGCGCAAAGCTGTTTTTCCGCATAGCAGCCGCACTGATAGCCCTGTTGGCACTTGGCATTTTAGGCGTAATGGCGGCGACCGACACAGAAAAGGACACATTTTTCTCAGCCACGCTTGAAGACAAGGGCGGACGCTTTTCACTCAACTTTGAGCCTGTGCAGTCAACCGAAGACGAACCCGTCCCGCCTCCACCAACAACAATAGAAACCTCACGCAAGCCGTCCTATATCCTTGAGGGCTTTGAAGAGGAAGTTTTGTGCAATTTCAGAACATCGGCGGCTATCGTCTATACATTGGATCGTCAAACAGAATATTTTTACATGCAAATGACGTTGGATGAACACGCAACCTATATTGACAACACCGACGCAGAGGTACAGGAGATAAAGCTCAACGGCTATGACGCAAAGCTGATTATTACACAGGGCGGAGAGATAAAAACAATAGTCTGGTCTGATAATGAATATGCATATTTGATTATGTCGAGTGGTAGCAAAATAACCATCGACGACCTTGTAAAAGTAGCGGCGAGCGTAAAATAAAATATTTCACCAAAGTGAGAAAATGCGACAACATTTTCTCACTTTTTTTGTTATATTTTAGGTGAGGGGAATTTTCAAAAAAGGAGGAAAAAATGAAAATCAAAAATTTCAAAAAGCTAATAGCAACACTTCTCTCCCTCGCCATAGCCCTCACACCATTTTCACTCATAACAACCGCAGCCGCAGAAGCTCGGTCAGCAAACATTCCCATCGTTAATGCAGAAATCACTTTCTCAGACGATGAAGGCACAGCAAATGGAATAGTTTGGGCAAGCTCTTCAGTTGAATCCGTCGAGGCTGCGCTGACCGTGTATAAGCTTGTTGGCGGAGACTGGATTTACGTGGACGAAAGCTATATATACACAACCGACCGCTCCTTTACTCTGTCCGTGGACTTCGATTGCGAAAGCGGCGTGACTTACAGAGCAGTTTTGTTTGTCACCGTCTTCTCCGACACGATCTTGGAGTGTGACTCGTCAGAATTAGAAAAGATCTGCCCTTGACACCAAGCCCAAGGCTTCCACACAAGAAAAAACACATAAAAAACTAAAAATCTAAAATAATATGCAAAAATTCCCCTCACCCCCCACCTTTTGCATAACCCCCAAAACGCCTTTGACCATAAACAGAACACCGAAACGCTACCTAAAAGGAAGCCTTCTCCAGTTGGAGAAGGGGGACCGCGAGAGCGGTGGATGAGGTGTGATTTAGTAAATATAAAATTAAAAAGTTACACTATAAAAGAACGCCGAAACGCTACCCAATAGTTAGCCTTCCTCCGAGAGGAAGGGGGACCACGGAAGTGGTGGAAGGAGCGTGCGCAACTGAAGATTTTGCACAAATTAAAGATAGAAAACTCTAAATATTTTCAAATCAAAGTCCACACATATTTAAAGCTTGCACAAAAGGTAAAGTTGCGCACTCTCCCTCAGTCACCTATGGTGACAGCTCCCTCTCGGAGTGAGCCTATCTGTAAGCCTGCGCTTATGGTAAAAACATAATGTTCAGCACTTGCCGATAAACAGAACACCGAAACGCCACCTAAAAGTTAGCCTTCTCCAGTTGGAGAAGGGGGACCGCGAGAGCGGTGGATGAGGTGTGATTTAGTAAATATAAAATTAAAAAGTTACACTATAAAAGAACGTCAAAACGGTGGACAACAGAAAGCCTCCTTTGTGTAAAGGGAGGTGGCACGCCAACGGCGTGACGGAGAGGGAGGGATACACGCCTGACGGCGTGATGATGTTGCACTTCGTGCAAATGATGATGTGCCTACGGCACAAATGATGTTGCGACGGTGTCGCAAATGATGTGATGCTTCGCATCAATGATGTTGCGCCTGCGGCACAAATGATACAAGGCTTCGCCTTGATGATATACACGTCCTTGCCGTGATACATCCACCCCTGCCACCCACCCACACCCCCGAGTGCTATCGCACTCACCCCCTCGCCATCCCCCGAGGGGGAACATAGGGGATATCAGCAAAAAAGAAAACACACCCTTTGGGTGTGCCTATATTTGATTTGAATTTGCAATTATAACACAGAAATCTCTGTTTAATCCACAAATAACACGGGAATTTCGCCTTTGGCGTGACGGAGAGGGAGGGATACACGCCTGACGGCGTGATTCCATACCGCAGGCAAGCTGCAGATGCCATACAATGCGCAAGCGCATTGATTCCATACACGCCTGACGGCGTGATGATATACAATCCCTGCGGGATTGATGATATACACACCTTCGGTGTGATGATATACAAGGGTTCGCCTTGATGATATACAGCCCATTCGGGCTGATGATAGCAGAACACCCCAAACGATGCCCAAAGAAAGCGTTATCTCAACTTTTTTGTCACCTTTCTTTTCTAATCGACATAATATGATATCGAGAAGGGTTTGATAATGTCGGGCGCAGGCAGACGATGCGTCTGACTGTTTACCTTTCTGAATTTTCTCAATCTATTGGAGGACTACTATGAACGCATTATGTGATCTCTTCTGTCACAACGATTGCATCATCTGGGTAATCATCGCCATCCTTGTTGTACTCGCACTCACAAGCCAGGGTAATGGCTGTGGCTGCGGTTGTGGCTGTCTCTGATGAATAAAAGAGGGCTGTCGCTCTGCGACAGCCCTTGTCTTTTTTTGTATTTAAGCTCTTATTTATTCGCCTCTGCGGCAAGTCTTCTCTCGTGCGAGATCTTACGGCTTCTTGCCGTGTACTCCCTGACGTCAAGTATAACTTCTCCGTCTATCTGGAACGGATAGGGTCTGTCAAGCTCAACGTGTATCTCGTGACCGTGTAAGCATTGATAATACTTCTTGTATTTGAGCTGCTCGCCCTTGAAAACGCTCGGGAAAATGGAGAGTATTCTCGGGACGGAGAGAGAATGTGCAATTGCTATCGTCAGATGCCCCTCAGGGTTGAGTCTGTTCTGTGTTGGTGCAAGCATCATTCCACCACCACAAAAACGGCCGTTCATCGTGGGTGCAAGCCAGACTTTTTCATATCTCTTGCTCACTCCGTCAATTGTAATCGTAGCACCACAGGGCTTATACTCAAAAATTACGCTCTTAAGTGCAATTCCCGTATAGCTTACAGGCTTGTCGCTTGTTTCCTTGAACCTTGCAACACCGTTGCAGACGTATCCGTCAATACCAACTCCAACGCCGTTGAGGAACACATATTCCTTGCCCTTGACCTCGACCGTCGGCAGATCGGTGATATATTTAGTCATATCAAACGGGGACTCGCCCTTGCTCTTGCCTATATCGTGCAGAAAGTCATTGCCGCTTCCACCTGCAAAATAGAGCACCTGTTGTTTGATGTCAAGTCCCTTTGTGTCATTCAAAAACCTGTTGAGAGTTCCGTCACCACCAATAATTATGATAGCATCGTTCTCATCAATGGAAGAAAACAAATCGTAATAACTACCAATATTCAGCAGATTTACATAAGAAATCTTGCCATCCGTGATGATATTATCAAGATTTTTTACGTGCTCTGCGCATTTTCCATTATCTGCGAGGGGGTTGAAGAGTACATAATAATTTTTCACTCGTTTTACCTCAGTTCGTTAAAGATGGACGATATACATTAATTATACATTATTTTTCATTTCTTTTCAAGAGCTTTTTTACTATATATGCCCAAAATGTATGTTTTTTTACCGTTTTGCTTGATTTGAGCATCGCTTTGTGATAAACTAAAATAAAAAAGGAGGGCAGAAATGAAGAATATTTTAGTTGCATCGGACTCATTCAAGGGCACGCTTACGCAGATGGACATCTGTCGCCTTGCAAAAGCTCTCGCCTGTGAGCGTTATCCCGACCTCTGCGTCAGGACTCTGCCCATAACGGACGGTGGAGACGGCAGCCTTGATTGTATATTTAACATCCTTGGCGGCAAAATCGTCGAAATTTCCACATCCGACCACTATATGCGCCCAATAAAAGCGAGATATCTTTTGCTTGGAGATGGTACGGCGATCGTTGAGTCGGCTGCTGCGTGTGGTCTTATGCTAAACGAAAGGCGTGATGTCCTCTCTGCCGACACCCGTGGCGTTGGAGAGCTTGTTTTGTCTGCAAAAAACAATGGTGCTGTTCGCATCCTCCTCTGCCTCGGTGGAAGTGGCTCGTCCGACGGTGGTTGTGGTATGGCGTATTCACTCGGCGTGCGCTTTTATGATAAGAACGGCAAATCATTCGTACCTAACGGCAGAACTGCCAAAGATATAGTTAAAATAGAAAAACCACACGAGCCGTTGTTTGACAAGTGCGAGCTTTTGGTGCTATCGGACACAAACGTCACGCTCTCGGGAGAGATGAGTGCGGCAAGGGTGTACGCTGCACAAAAGGGTGCCGGCGACGCTGAGATCGAGGAAAACGAGCGCGCACTTTCAAATCTTGCACGCCTGCTCGGTGGTAGCATCGGCAAAGCCTGTGGTGGTGGAGCAGCCGGTGGAATTGGCGCGATGGCACTATATCTTGGCGGCAGAATTGTCAGCGGTATTCAAACTGTGCTTGACACCATCGACTTCGATTCCTACCTTGACGGCATAGACCTCGTCATCACGGGCGAGGGCAGGTTTGACAGCCAAAGTCTTACGGGAAAGGCTGTGATGGGTGTACTTTCACGCACCTCACAAAGAGGCGTACCGTCCGTTTTGTTGGTCGGTGCGACGGGTGGGGACGTTGACTGTGGCGTTCTTGAGCGTTTGTGCGTAAGGGGAATTTTTGAATGCTCAAAAACTCTGCCTTCAAGCAAGAGAGAAGCCGAAGAGACGTATTTGATGGCGTTAAGTCGTGTTTTTGATGCGATAAGGGCAGGAAAGCTTTGACTCTACTGACAGTAGAATGCCACTCTACTGTCAGTTTATATGTTTTTTTATAAGTAGGTTGACTGTTTTTGTGTCAAATAGTATAATAAAATCATAAAGATATCATATTTACAGGAGATACAAAATGAACAGAAGAAAAGCATACCCCCTGTATCAGACAACAGTATTTCGTGATTTTAGAGTAATGGTGGAGCAGTCGGCGAGAAATTTCCCCGACAAGCCTGCAATTTCGTATAAGGTCAAGCCTACCGACAAGGAGACAGTCAGCGTGACATACGCTCAGGCGAGAGATGACATTCGCAATCTCGGAACTGAGGAGATCGCACTTGGACTTTGCGAGCGCAAGGTTGCAATCATCGGTGGCGCATCGAAAGGATGGATATATTCGTATTTTTCGCTGATGGCTATGGGTGCTGTAACAGTTCCTCTCGATAAGGAAATGCCTGCGCCCGATCTCGCCGCAACGATGGAGAGAGCCGGATGCTACGCCGTTTTCTACGGTGAGGAGCTTGGTGGCAAGCTTGACTTTATCCGTGAGAACACAAAGGCAGAGCTTTATGTTTGTATTAACGGCGAGAAGCTTTGCGAGACGGACAGAACGATTGACGAGCTTATGGCAAGTGGTGGCAAGAGATTTGCCGAGGGTGACAATTCGTATTATGATTACGAAATTGACCCCGACAGACTTGCAACGATAGTATTTACATCGGGAACAACGGGCAAGGGCAAGGGCGTAATGCTCAGCCAGAAGAACATTGTAAGTGATATGACACAGGGAATGTACCTGTTTGACATCACAAGAAAGACGCTCAACGTGCTTCCCCCTCACCACACCTTCGGCTCGACCGTAAACTATGTAGGTCACTATGCGCAGGGCTGTGAGGTTTATATCACATCGGGTATCAAGTATCTGCTTCGTGAGCTTGCAGAGCAGAAGCCTACGCATCTTGTTCTCGTTCCACTCTTCGTTGAGACGCTTTACCGTCGAATTTGGGCAACTGCCGAGAAGACGGGTGCTGACAAGAAGCTGAAGAAGGGTCTTAAGATAAGCCGTGCGCTTATGAAGGTTGGTATTGATATGCGCCGCCGCCTCTTTGCACAGGTTCACCAGACATTCGGTGGCAAGCTTGAGATGATAATTTGTGGTGGAGCTGCGCTCAACCAGGATATTATTGACTTTTTCAATGACATAGGCATCACCGTCCTCAACGGCTACGGAATTACCGAGTGCGCACCGCTTGTAAGCTGTAATCGCAACGAGTGGCAGAAGGACGGAAGCGTAGGACTTCCCATTATCGGCGAGGAGGTCAAGATTTACGAGCCTGACGAGAACGGCGAGGGCGAAATCTGCGTCAAGGGTCCCAATGTAATGATGGGCTATTATGAGGACGAGGAAGCAACACGTGCCGTATTTGATGACGAGGGATTTTTCCACACGGGCGACTATGGTAAGCTTGATGAAGAGGGCTGGCTGTATATCACGGGCAGACTTAAGAACCTTATCATCTTCTCAAACGGCAAGAATGTATATCCTGAGGAGATCGAGACGGAGATTTCAAGGATCCGTGGCGTGCTTGAGGTGGTAGTATACGCAGGCGAGAGCCGAGCAAATCCCGAAAAGGAAGTTATAGTAGCCGAGATTTACCCCGACTACGAACAGCTTGAGGCCGACGGAGTTGTTGATATTCAGGAATATTTCAACGAGCACGTCAGAGCTGCTAATAACAGAATGGCACCTTATAAGAAGGTCGGACTTGTCAAGATCCGTAAGACCGAGTTTACAAAGAACACATCAAGAAAAATCACACGCTTCAGCATAGATAAGTCGATTGACTGATAAAAACACAAAGGCATTTC
>JAZPXL010000053.1:0-69989 GCA_045543615.1 Eubacteriales bacterium | reverse complement strand
GAGGGTGAGATGTGGGGGCGCATACTTGAGGTGCTTGAGAGGAAAGCCGCCGCAGGAGTTGAGGTCAGGGTAATTTACGATGACCTTGGTTGCGTGGCACTTCTGCCAAAGAGATACGACAGAACGCTTGAAGAGAAGAATATCAAATGCAGGGTGTTCAACCGTTTCAGACCACTGCTTACAGGCATACAAAACAACCGTGACCACAGAAAGATATGCGTCATTGATGGCGAGGTGGCGTACACGGGTGGAATAAATCTTTCCGACGAATATATCGGAGTTGTCGAGAGATACGGCAGGTGGAAGGATTGTGCCGTCAGGGTTTGCGGTGGTGCGGCGTGGGGATTTACGCTTATTTTCCTTAAAATGTGGCTTGCGCTTGACGGCGCAGGGGGCTTTGGGGATGTAAGTGCATTTATGCCCACACGTTTGCTTGATGCGCAAAGGCAGGAGTGTGAGGGCTTTGTTCAGCCGTACTCCGACAGCCCACTTGATGATGACAGAGTCAGCGAGGACATTTATATGCAGATAATCGGCTCTGCACAGAAGTATGTTTATATTTACACGCCGTACCTGATTGTCGGAAGCGATATGATGTCGGCGTTGATGGTAGCGGCGAGGAGTGGAGTTGATGTGCGGATTATTACGCCTCACAAGTGGGACAAGAAATTTGTGCATATGACAACGAGGTCAGCTTATCGCACGCTTATTGAGAGTGGCGTTAAGATTTACGAATATACGCCGGGGTTTGTGCATTCAAAGGTGATGATAAGTGATGGCGAGATTGGAGTGGTCGGGACGGCAAATCTTGATTACAGAAGCCTGTATTTGCATTTTGAATGTGGAGTTGTGCTTTACGGTGGGGAGGTTGTTTGCGAGATTGAGAAAGATTTCCTTAAAACGCAGGGTGTGTGCGCTCGGGTGAGAGAGGAAGACCCTGCTTGCAGGGGTGGAGTCTGCCGAAGATTTGTTAATGCGATACTCAGACTGATAGCACCTATGCTTTGAGAATAAAAAAAGCACCGCAGCCGTCTTTACGGCTGCGGTGTTTGGTTTTGCACATCAAGCAACGATGATGTACATAACAATGACAATTACTCCGAAAACACCGGCAACGATGGGTGTTACCTTGTTGAGAAATTTGTCAAGGCGGGAGTTTCTTTCTTTACCGAGGAATGTTTCGCCTGCACCGGCAATAACACCCGACATTCTGCTGTCCTTAGAGGACTGAAGAAGGACGGACACGATAAGGAAAACTGCGGCAACTAACAGAATAATGCCGAATACCAGCTCTAAAGTCTCCATAAAACCAAACCTCCTGTAAGAATTGTATTTGTAAGTCGGATAATATCCAAAAGATGGCGGAGAGGAAGGGATTCGAACCCTTGTGGGCTTTCGCCCAAACGGTTTTCAAGACCGCCTCGTTATGACCACTTCGATACCTCTCCATAGCGGAATACGACTAAACAAAGTGCACATAATATAATACCATAGAAAAAAAGATTTGTCAACAGTTTTTTTGAAATATTCTTGTCTTTTTGTGTCACGGATAAAGAAAAATGCGAGCTTTTGAGAAAATGCTTCTAAAATAATATCTTTTACGAACAACAATATTAAAGTGAAGCCGAGGGCTGTTCTTGACAAAGGCACGCACTTGTGCTATAATATTTGGGCAACTCTGTTGGACGGCCGCGCGATATTGCGCCGAAAGGTATTATCGTGAGGAAAGTCCGGGCTTCACAGGGCAGGATAGCTGATAACGTCAGCCGCAGGCGACTGCCGGGAAAGTGCAACAGAAATAGACCGCCCGACTTCGTCGGGTAAGGATGGAAAGGCGAGGTAAGAGCTCACCCGTTCCTATGGTAACATAGGTCCGCTGTAAACCCTATCCGAAGCAACACCGCAGGGAAGTCGTTTGCCCGACATATACTTCCGGGTGGCACGGGGCGAAAGCCTCGGAGCGACAGAGCGATCTGTCGCAAAGATAGATGGTCGTCCTCGACAGAACCCGGCTTATAGACGGAGTTGCAAAATTGCTTATGGTGACGCAGACTTTGTAGTCTGCGTCTTTCTTTTTTGCATATTGTCTTTGAATACTGAATAGACTTTAGCGAATAATACTACAACATTCGGAGGAATAGAAATGCAAAAACAAGCCATAGGAAATTTTGAATATTGCTCTCAGCTGCTCGACAGATCACTCACAATAGAGACGGGGGAGGAGCATATTCTGCCCGACTATATGCCAACGATTGCAAGGGTTATATCCTGCCGTGCAACAGCATCCGTGCCCGTGCGTTACGCCACGTCCGACAATATCGAATATGCAGGAGCTATATGCTATCGCCTATTGTACGAGGGAGGAGATGATGGTGAAATATTCTGCGCCTCTCTCCCGGGTGAATACAGTGTTTGCTTTGAGTCACAGCGTGAGGGGATTGAAATACCCGACGCAGATTCTGTTGAGGGGCTTGCGCAGGCTTATGTTGAAAACATCTCGGTCAGGGTGTCAGCACCGAGGAAGCTGTCGATCAAAAGCAAGGTAAGGCTTGTGGCAGAGATAAACGGTATTGAGGAGTGCGAATGCCTTATTCGTGGAGACTCAGCTTCAGACGGCAGTCTTCGTGTGCTTGAGGACAGAGAGAGTGGTGGACGGTTCTTGTGTGCGATGAGCGAGGTGTTTGCTATCTCTGAGGGAGTGAGAAACGATGAGCTGGGGCTTATGAGTGGTGACGCTATACGGGTCATTGAGACAAGAGGTGAGATGTTTGTAAACCAAGCTCAGTATGTTGACGGACGTGCGCAGGTCAGGGGAGACGCATTGATCTGTATGCTCTATCAAAAGGAGGGCGAGGGAGAGAGACCTCGCAGGTACACAAGACGCATTCCGTTCGAGGTTAGCTGTCAGTTTTCGGGCAAGAGACACGAGAAAGACAGACTTGTTGGGCTCAGGGCGTACGGAAGCATTCCGACCGTCAAGGCTCGGCCGACCGATGATGGAGTTGAGATTGAAGCTGAGGGCATAGCTTGTGCTGAGGCGGGCGTTCTGACATCCATAAGCTACCCAAAGGATCTCTATTCGCTCAATAGCACCACCGAAAGCTCTCGCCGCAAAATTGCTCTTCGTGTACCACTTGCGCTCTTTGGCGCAAATGCCACGATAAGTGGCAGCGAGACGGCAAGTACGCTCGGAATTGAAAGCACAAGCAAGGTCATTGACGCATCGGTTTTGTCATTCCCGGAGCTTGTCGGCACGCTTGACGGTGGCGTACTTACGGTGAGTGGCAAGGCGAAGGTTGCACTTCTTGTTGATGATGGTCTTTCTCTTGGCAACGCAGATATGGAGCTTCCATTCAAATATACGTCCACTATTGAAGCTGATTGTGAGGGTTGTGAGAGCGTAGTTTCGGTAGTTCCGGCCGTACCCGAATGTAAGGTGAGATTTGACGGAGAGACGGTGTCGGTGGATGCAGAGCTTGTGTTGGCTTTGAGGATTTGCAAGAAGTGCGCAATTGAGTACACAAGCGAGGCAAATTTCACGCCACTTACAGAGTGTGGGGGTTGTGGAGCTGTGGTTCGTGTTTGCTATCCGTCATCTGACGATACGCTTTGGTCGGTGGCAAAGAGATATAAGCTTGATGTTGCCGGTATTGCCATTTCAAACGGACTTGACACAACGCTTGTGCCTGACGATCCCGGGACGCTTGACGGCGTGAAATTTCTCATCATATAACGAAAAAGACAGAGAACATCGTTCTCTGTCTTTTTTATTTCAGCTTTGAGATGCTGTAACATATTCGCACGCCGTCTGCATCCATCGTTTTTGTTATGAGATCAAGCTCACTTGGAAGTGGTACGCCCAAAGCGTCCGAGAGCTTACCTCCAAGCAGCTTTGAGTACGCCTCACGTGCTGTCCAGAGGGCAGAGAAGACCTCGCCCTGTCTCTCTTCATCCCCACCGACCTCAAGCAATTTTTCATAGTCGCTCTCGCACATAAATCTTTTTGCGATGTCAAGCTGAAGCTCTTGGCTCTGTGTGGGTGGCAGAAGCATTACATCAGCACCCGTATTTCCCGAAAGCGAGAGTGCGCAGAGGATGACAAAGCTGTCGCTGTTTTTTTGAAAGTCGTGGGAAATGGAGAAGAAAACTCCTTTTGTTTGTGAAAAATACGGCTTGCCGTGGGCATTTCGTTTGACCGTGAGATCTTCACCCAAAAGAGAAAGCCTTTCGCAGAGGGAGTAGAGCAAGCAAGCACCCAAACACGAGTGGATGCGGGAAGCACCTACCTTTCTGTTGAGTGAAGAAAAATATTCCTCGCCAAAGGTGTTGCGAATGAGGCAGACGGAGTTGTCGGTTACAGAAACGGGAGAGGTGAGGATGGCGATGGTGGTGTTGTTTATTTGCTTGAAGATTAACTTGTTTTGTATTTCTTTCATCCGTCTCTCCTTTTTGTTTTTGTGTTCGTTACCAATATTATAGCCTAAAGGCAGGAAAAAAGCAAGAAAAAAACAAAAAAACAAAAGTTTTTGAGACTATGCGTGACTTATGGTAGCAAAGTGAGACTATTATCTGCGATAAAATCTAAACAGCACAGACGGGAAAGCGAGGACATACAGAGAAATGATCGATCCAAAGTCCTGCTCCGAGATAAAAAACAGGCTTGAGCGCATCGCACAGGGCGAGGAGCTATGTGAGCTTCTGTCCTCCTATATCGACGAATGTCGGGGAGGAGAGGAGATGAGGGGCAGGGGCAAGAAGGACGGACGAATCCCCAATGTTGCGGGATTTTGCCGATATATCGGCGTTGGTGTCGATGATTTCGACACCCTTGCAAAGACGGATCCTGTGACATACAGCACGCTTTGTGCAGTGTTTGAGGATGAGGCATTCAATTCGGTGATGTCGCCATCAATACTCTCGGTCTATCTAAAGCTGAGGCTTGGATATGACGGAGAGACGAGGGGTGGCAGCGTTGCTGATACGGGGCAGCTGAGGCTGGTGTTTGACCACGATGCATACACAGACGGCGAATGACGGCGAGAGACGGGTACTTCACATACCCGGAGAGCCAAACGAAAGGCAGAAGGTCTTCTTTGCCACTCACACCAAATTCGTGGCATACGGAGGTGCGAGAGGTGGTGGAAAATCGTGGGCACTCAGACGCAAGCTTGTGCTTATGTGTCTCAGGTATGGGGGTCTTCGGGCTTTGCTTGTCAGGCGCAGTCTTCCCGAGCTTAAAGCAAATCATCTGCGCCCAATGCTTGCAGAGTACGGCGAGCTTGTTGAGTACAGCGAGCGTGACAAAACCCTGTGTTTTCCGAATGGAAGCAGTATTGCACTTGGATATTGCTCATCGGACAGGGACACGCTGAGGTATCAGGGTCAGGAGTATGATGTAATAGCCATCGACGAGGCAACGCAGCTGAGCGAATATCAGTTTTCGATTTTCAAGGCCTGTCTGCGAGGTGCTACGGATGCTCCGAAGAGGTTTTATCTCACGTGTAACCCCGGTGGTATAGGTCACGCTTGGGTAAAAAGGCTATTTGTCGACAGAGAATATCGTGACGGAGAGAAGAGCGACGATTATGCTTTTATACCTGCGACAGTATTTGACAACGATGCGCTCTCAAGGTTTGATCCTGACTATGTAGAACGGCTCAAAAGCCTGCCGCCAAGACTTCGTGATGCCTGGCTATATGGCAAATGGGATATATTCGAGGGGCAATTTTTCAGCGAGTTTGATGTATCGCGCCACGTTTGCAAAGAAAAAGCCATCCCAAAGAGCAAACAAACGGTGCTTGCATTTGACTACGGCTTTGATATGCTCGCCGCTTATATCTGTATTGCCTATGGAGACGGACAGGTTTATGTAGCTGATGAGTTCTGCGCACCCGGACTTACGCTCGGTGCGGCGGCTGAGAAGCTTGCGTCTCTCTGCAGAGGATATGATGTAGATTATGCCGTTGCATCCCCTGACCTCTGGAATCGCAGGCAGGACAGTGGACGGAGTGGATTTGAGATTATGCAAGCTTGTCCGGGTATGCCACCAATGAGAGCTGCCGATGACAGACGAGTTGCCGGCTGGCGAGTGGTCAGGGAGTATTTAGCAATCGGAGAGAATGGCGAGGCACGCCTTCAGATCTCCGAGCGTTGCCGTGAGCTGATACGAACCCTGCCCGCTTTGCTCTATGACAGCAACAATCCTGAGGATGCATCGGGAGAGCCACATTCCGTAACGCATTCTCCCGAGGCACTCAGGTATGCTCTTATGAGCAGATTTGTGCCGGAGGGAAGTAGTGGATACGGAGAGTTTAGATTTAGAAAACGTCGTTCATTCCCCGAATATTAGTCATCGTCTGTGCCGGGGAATGGTAACGAAAAAAGAAAGGAAACAGTTATGACATTCAAAACTAATGGGGCGCAATACAAGAAAGAGACGAGCTTTGCCTACGGCTTTGGTGGAATGAACGAATGCGCCGAGGGAGAGAGTGGAAACGAGCTGTGTGCTCTTGATAATTTCGACATTCTCCCTGACGGCTCACTTTGTATCAGATCAGGCTTCAGGGTGCTTAAGACTCTTTCGTCAAAGCCCCGTGCCATCTGGCAGGGAGACGTGGACGGTCAGCCGTCTCTCTACTGCCTGCTTGGAAGCGAGGTATATGCCGTTCACGGACACAAGCCGTCCGTCTCGCTTATCGGAAGGGTTGGAACTGCTGAGGGCGAGGGTGCGATATTCTGGCTTGGTGACAAGCTTTACGTCCTTGACGGAGAGGAGCTTTATTCCATTGATGAAAATGACGAAATGACCCCTGTCAGTGGCTATGTTCCTCTTTACGGAAAGGGTTGGGACTGTGAATTAAGAGGCGAGATCAACGAGAGCATCAACTATCTCTCCGATCACATAATGATTAATTACAGGACAACGGTTGATAACACCACGGTAAGCTTTGGCGTCAAGGTTGCATCCATCGACCGTGTGGAATGTGCAGGTGAGGTGGTTGACGTGGAGGATTACGGCTTTGAAATATCCGAGGACGGAATGAGCGCAAGCTGTCTTGAACTGCCGTACAGCAAAAACCTTACACTTTGGCTGACTCTTGCAAGAAACGTTTCGCAAAGAAATAGGCTTACGTCTTCCACAAGGGTTCTTTCCTGTGTTGGAGGAGGCGGATACAGACTTGGATTTTACGGTGGCATTTATGACGGAGAGATGATGTTCTCATCTCCCACGGATGAGTATTCCACGGTTGAGGCGAAGAGAGCGTACAGCGACGTCGGCGAGTTGTATTTTCCGCAAAACGCAAGGGTAAACATCAGCAACAGCCGACACAAGATCAAGGCTATCTCCCCACATTTCGGAAGATATATTCTATTTACGGATAAGGACGCAAGATGCCTTGATTGGAACGGTCGGGAGGGTGACAGAGACGTACTTACTCCTGACATTATTGTGCTCAATTCGGGCATCGGAAGTGATATCTCGGACTGCGCACCTACCTGTGGTAACGATCCGGTAACATATTACGGTGGAGAGCTTTGGCGTTGGCATTCAGCGAGTGGCGTGCGTGATGAGTGCAGTGCAACTCTCATCTCCGATCCAATAAAAAGCTATTTGCCCCGTGATGACGGACAGCTTATTATGATAAGCTGTCCTGTCAGAAACGAAATCTGGATAGCTGATGTTGAGGACGAGAGTGGGCGAGTGCTTATTTACAATGACAAAATGCGTGCCTGGAGATGTTACAGTGGCGTGTATCCCGAATACTTCTTTCTGTATGGTGGCTCTGTGGGCTTTGGCAGAGGAGAGACGCTCTATATCTTTGACGAGGAGAGTGGAGTTGACAGCGACACCACCGAGGACAGCGAAATTATAGCGTCCTCCATCTCGCACAGGCTCGATTTCGGTACACCAACGCAGAAAAAGAGAAGAGTATCTTATGCGCTTGACGCAACGGTTGGTGGTGGAGAGGTTAAGCTGACACTTGAGAGCGACTCCGGCGAGAGGCGCGTGCTGACTCTTTCGGGGGATGGCAGGCGCACATATTCGGACAGGATAACGCTTTGCAGGTTTCACACGCTTACCTTTACGATTGAGAGTCACGCCCCCACAGTTGTTCACGGCATAGCCCTTGGAGCAAAATAAGAAAGGAAAGAAAATGATTACCCAATCACAGAAAAAGACCTGGCGACAGTATGAGGCAGGACGGGTATACAAGAGGCAGATCGGACTTTATGAGAGAGTCAACGAGAATGAACGCTTTTATAGGGGAGATCAATGGAGAGGTGGAGAGGATCTGCCGAAGCCTGTATTCAACGTGGTTTCCCGAATAGTTGACTACCTGACCTCCACAGCTGCCGTCGGTGATATCAAAATTACATATAGTGACGAAAACATTCCACTTCTGCGCACAAAAACCGAGATGGCAGAGGTCAAGAAGGCTGTTGAGCTTCTGACAGCTAACGCCGCTTACCGTTGGGAGCACGCACGCCTGAGAGGACTTATATACCGTCTGCTTCAGGATGCAGCTCTCAGTGGAGACGGACTGCTCTACTGCTCGTGGGATGCTGAGGCAAAGACGCTTGGTGGTTGGACGGGTGAGATCATCACAAGCACGCTTGACAACACCTGTATCTTCCCCTCCGATGTCACAAATCCCGACATTCAATCGCAACAATACATCATAGTTTCCGGCAGGGACAGCGTTGAAAACCTGAGAGCCGAGGCGAGAGCATCGGGAATGAGTGAGATTGATATTTCACGCATCAACGCCGACGGGCGTGGTGATAACGCAGGCTCGCTGTCGGGCGAGATGTCGAAATATGAGCCTGAATATGAGGACGGGGAGGCTAGAGCTACATTCCTCATCAAGTTCTGGAAGGAGGATGGCTTTGTTTGCTTTGAAAAGACAACGGCTGATGCACTCATTCGCAGATGCAAGACTCCCTGCAGGCTCTATCCGATAGCGCATTTTTCCTGGCAGAACGCAAAGAATTGCTTCTTTGGCAACTCACCTGTGACGGCACTTATCGCTAACCAAAAGTACATAAACAGGGCGTATGCGATGATGATGAAGCATATGAGCGATTGCGCATTTTCAAAGGTTATATATGACAGAACGAGAATACCCGAATGGACGAATGAGGTAGGCGAGGCAATCGGTGCTGTCGGTGGAGGAAACCTGAATGACGCAGTTACCGTAGTGGGAACGGGCGAGCTTGAGGGTGGATATCTTGAGCTTATCGAGAATGCCATTCTCACAACCAAGGAGCTGAGTGGCGCAACCGATACTGCACTTGGTAATGTTGACCCGACAAACACGAGTGCTATTCTTGCACTCCGTGAATCAGCGATGCAATCGCTTCAAAGGGTGCAGAGCGAGCTGTATCTCTGCCTTGAGCAGATGGCGGCGATCTGGGCAGATATGACACTTGCATATTGCCCGGACGGCAGACCTCTGAGATATGAGGGTGGCTTTGGCAGACTTTACCCCTCAAAGCTCCATTCATCTCTTTTGAGGGCGAAGATCGATATTTGCGACTCCTCAAGATTTTCGGCATCGGGCACGCAGAGTGTGCTTGACAGGCTTCTTGACGGTGGTCACATTACAGTTAAGGAATATCTCGAAAGGCTTCCCGATGGTCTTCTTCCCAATCGTATGGGGCTTATTGAAGCTCGCAGTGAGCAGAAGCTTGATAACGCAATAGAGGACGAGGACGCCGATGTAAAAAACAAGGATTCCACAGCTATCTCAAAAGGCGTGGACGAAAGCGTAGGTGAAGAGAATGAATGAAAGCGAAAAGAGCTTTGATGAGCTTGAGTGCTTAGCTTCGGACGAGAGCGAGGAGCTTACCGAGCTTTTGGATGAGGCAGGGGACGAGAGCGAGAGGGGCGAGAGCGAGAGCGATGAGGTTATGCGTGAGCTTGAGCTTTTGCGCCGTCGACTTGCCGAGAGCGAGGAGAGGGAGAAGAGAAGCGCACGTGGCTGGCGTGAGCTTTGCGAGCTTTATCCCGACTGCGACCTCTCGCTTGTAAGCGAGAGCTTTGAGAAAGCAGTTGCAGAGGGCGTGCCACCTGCCGCCGCATACGCTCTTGAGATGCGCCGCCGTGAGATTGGCAGAGCTCGCATAGAGAATGCAAATCGTCGTGGCAGAGAGATGAGCACGGGCAAAATCGGAAATGTCAATGACAGTCTCTACTCACCCGACGAGGTGAGAGCGATGACACCGAGCGAGGTCAGAGAAAATTATCAGAAAATCAGGCTCTCAATGAAGAGCTGGAAATAACTGAGCGATGCTCAAAAAACAACAAGCTAAAAAAAGAAAGGAAAAATAAAAATGGCTGTTACAAACTTTATTTCTACCGTCTGGAGCGAAAATCTTCTTACTGCTCTTGACAAAAAGTACATCGCAGTAGCAAACTGCAACCGTGAATTCGAGGGCGACATTCGCACAAGAGGTGACCGTGTAAAGATCTGTGGCGTTGGTGCTATCAACGTCTTTGACTACACAAAGAACACCGATTTCGCATCTGCCGCACAGGAGCTTACCGACAACGTAAAGACACTTATCATCAGCGAGGCGAAGGCGTTCAACTTCCAGATCGACGATATCGACCGAGCACAGAGCAATCCCAAGCTTATGGATGCTGCCGTAAAGAACGCTGCAAGCGCACTTGCAAACACAGCTGACAGATTTATCTATGAGCTTTATGACAACGCAGGTTCCGTCATTGAGGACACAAGCGCAAGCGCAGATAGTATTCTTGATGACATCATTGATGCACGCACAAAGCTTCTCGAAAACAATGTTGGCGATCCCGGTGACATTGTAATCGAGGTATCTCCTGCTATTGCTGCGCTCATCCTCAAGGGCAAGCTGAACATCTCCAACACAGATACTGCACTTGAAACAGGCTGTATCGGTCACGTAGCAGGCTGTCAGGTATTCGTATCCAACAACATCGTTGTTGAGGGTGGTGCTCACAAATGTCTGGCTCGCTCCAAGCGTGCTATTGCATTCGCAGAGCAGCTGAGCGAAATTGACGCATACCGTCCTGAGAAGAGATTTGCCGATGCCGTCAAGGGACTTCACCTTTACGGTGCAGAGGTTATATATCCCTCTGAAATGGTACTTCTCGACCTCACACCCGCCGCATAAGGAGGCAGATGATGACCGTCCGTTCGATATACGATTGCGCACTGCGTATGCTTGGTGAGAACGCCGGCAGCTGCGCCGAGGGTGAATTTGAGGAGCGTGCTCCATACATAGCCGCCGCACTTTGCCGTGAAGCAAGGGTGCTTGACTCACAGTATCGCAGAGCGTTTGGTGACGCAGATGGCGAGGTGTTCGACGGACTTACGCTGAAGCTCGACAGCACCTTTCCACTCTCAGACCGTTTTGCTCCTGCCGCCGCATATTATATGGCGGCGATGCTCATTCTCGATGAGAACAGAGAGCTTTACGAAAAGTTGTTTGATATGTGGTGTGATGCGCTTGCAACGATCTCCTGCGAGATCCCTTATGTCAAGTCGTCAACTGTACAGAAATATCATACATATTAAGGACTTGTCGGGCAAATAATCCCTGCCGTCGCACCAAAGATTTGGTGCGACGGCTTTTTGTCATATATAACGAGAATAAGGCTGTTTTAAAAAGCGAATTTTGAAGCATTTGCTATTGCAAAAAAAGGAAAAATGTGATATTATTATATCACTGTAAACAGAGTAGGAGACAATGTGTAAAGCTGTTACGGACGGGGAGTTGCCGTAGCTTGCAGTGAGCACACACGCATTGTTTTCCGCATCCCGCTGTTGCAACGGGCATATTGCTTCCCGCCGCACAGACCATCTGTTTGCGAAGGGAGGTTTTTGTTTTGTCAAAAGAAAAGAAGAAAACAAGCGTTTCGTCTTCACGAAACCGGCGCAAGAGCTTTTTGCGCAAAATGACGCTGACTGCACTTTTTACTGCATCAGCAGTAATGCTCAAGGTTTTTACGAACCTTGCGCTGACAATTCCCGGATCGGGAATCAGGGTTGGAATGTCGGGAATTTTCACGTTTTTTCCTGCAATCCTCTGTGGGCCTATCTGGGGAGGACTTGCATCGGGTCTTTCCGACCTCTTAGGCTACCTTTTTGCGCCCGACGGAGCGTATATCCCCTGGCTTACGCTGACAGCTTTTCTCGGTGGAGTGCTGAAGGGACTTGTCTGGAAGCTGCTTGACATCAAGGCGTCAATCAGAACGAGAGCACTTCTGGCGGCACTCTTCCTCATAGTCGGTGCTTTTGGTGGTGTGACAACTGCTGCTCTTGCATCCGATGGAGTAATTGACTCTCTTGTAGCAGTTCAGAGCGAGCTGCCCACGAAGGCAGAGATTATGGAGATGGAGCTGTCTCCTCTCTCCGATATGGCTGTCGGACTTACACAATACAACAAGGACACCCTGACTATGACGGAGGCGGGCGGCGAGAACGTCATTCTGCCAAGCTCGCTTACAGTTGACGGATGCGAGGTTTCTCTGTCATCAAAGCTGAATGATGGCGTGCTTGAGGGATGCCGTGGAACGCTGACGATCCCGAACAATTACAAGACCATAGCGGCAGGTGTGTTCGGTGAAAGTGATACAACGCATTTGACAATAATTTGCACAGAAGGTAGTGCCGCACACGATTTTGCAAAGAAAAATTCTATAAGCTTTACTCTTGTAGAGGAAATAGAAAAGCACGCACTTGAGCTTTCGGGCGACAGCCTTGAGGAAGGTGGCGTGAAATTCAAGAGTGGCGACAATTACCGTAAATATCTCGCATCCAACATAAACCTTGTCGGCTGTGGACTGCTTATTGCAGGTGCACTGGGCGTCGTTATAATGCTCATTTCGATTGTTTATCCCTATGTTTCGGCTCTTTTCAAGAAAAAGAAGAAGACGGATGAAGAAGCTGCGTTGGGCACAAGCTTTCGCTCGGTTGCCTATGTGCGCATAGCTGCTTGTGCCACGATCTCGGGACTTGTGGTGACAACGATAAACACCTTCATTTTAAAGGAGGTGCTTGCAAATTATGCAGGGCGTGCGTTCTGGGTGCTCTATGTTCCACGTGTTGCTGAGGAGCTTGTGGTTTGCCTCGTTCAAGCCTTTGTCATCTCGCTTCTCTACGGCATTATTGCCCGTGGAAGAGTAAAGGAATATCTCGATAAGCTTTAAGGGAAAACGGACTGCTACGCAGTCCGTTTCTTTTGTTTTCGCTTAGAGGAAATAAGAGAGTTTTGTTAACAAACAATCAAAAAAAGTTCACATAAATATCAAAAAAAACTTGACAAACGGGGAAAAACATAGTAATATTATGGTGGGTAGAAAAGACCACTATCTACATTTGTTTACGAAAGGAATTCATTATGGAAGAAAAAGTAATCAGAATTGGTGTAGTCGGAACCGGTAGAGGTAAGACCTTTATGCGTCCCGAGGCTTGCACAGGTTTGAAACTGGCGGCAATTTGTGACCGTCGTCCCGAGAAGCTCGCTTTCTGCAAGAAGCGTTACGACACAGACGAGGGAATTATGCTTTTCACCGATTACGATGAAATGCTCAAGAGCGATATTGATGCTGTCGTTCTTGCAAACTACTTCAACGAGCACGCAGAATTTGCTATCAAGGCTCTTCGTGCAGGTAAGCACGTTCTTTCTGAGTGTGCTGCAATCAACACACTTGCTGAGGGTGTTGCACTTTGTCGTGCAGTTGAGGAAACAGGCAAGATTTATATGATTGCCGAGAATTACCCCTACTCAAAGCAGAGACTCGAGATGAAGAGAGTCTATGAGACGGGTGAGCTTGGTGAGCTTCTCTACGGTGAGAACGAATATTGTCATCCTATGGGCAACTCCACAACATATAACATAGCTCCCGGTGAGTATCACTGGAGAAACCAGATTCCCTCCACATACTATTGCACACACGCAATAGCTCCCATTATGCACATCACAAACACAATGCCCGTAAGAGTAAACGGCTTTGTTCCCAAGCCCAAGGATCACAGCTTCCGTGAGTACGAGATTCGTCAGCAGGACTCCGGTGGAGTTATCATCTGCCAGATGGACAACGGTGCAGTTGTTCGTACACTCCAGGGTGCATTCAGAATTCAGTCCAACATCACACGTCTCTCTTGCACAAAGGGTGCTATCGAGACTGAGCGTTCCAGCGGTAATATCGTAGTGTTCCACTCCGAGCTTAACCGTCAGGGACAGCCTGCATACCGTTCCTACACAGCTGACTGGTCCGAGCACGGCGATCTTGCAAGCCACGCAGGACACGGCGGTGGAGACTTCTGGGTACTCTACCACTTCGGTCAGGCAATTCAGAAGAACGAGCAGCCCTACCTCAACGTTTACCGTGCTTGCGCTATGTCCGCAATCGGTATTCTTGCTTGGAAGTCTGCTTGCGAAGGCGGCGTTCCTTACGATATGCCTAAGTGGGATGACGAGGAAGACCGTAAGAAGTACGAGAACGACAACTGGACTCCTTTCCTCAAGGAAGGCGAAGATCCTGCAACAAAGCCTCCTCGTACACTTTCTACCTGGACTCCTCTTCCTGAGGCTTACGAAAAGGCTCGTGCAGCTTGGGAAGCAAATGACTATCTCGGTCTTGGCTGGTCCAAGAAGGATATTGATATGAGCTTTGCTGATATCAAGATCAACTGATAGAAAGTAATTCCAAAATAATACAAGTGGCAGTTCATAATGAACTGCCACTTCTTTTTTACTCTTCAAATAGAGAGGAAAAGAAAGACAATTTGTCAAGCTTTCACTAATTCTATTGACTTTTGTCGGTGCTTGTTGTAAAATAATAATATAAGAAAAAAGACGCAAAACGGAAGGAATACCCGAAATGGCAGCCCTTAAAAGAAGCAAAGCACCCCACTCCCCGTGGATAACAGCAATTAAGATAATATCCGTACCCATCGTGAGTGCGGTTCTTTTGCTTGTTGCTCTTCTTGCCACTGCCTTTGTTATCGCCAAAGGCCCTGCAAGCTCGGAGTCAAAGAGACTTTGCGCAACCTTTGCAGAAAAACGGTCTTCGATCGCAGGTCTTTTCTTTACTGCAGAACAGCTTGAAGAGTCGCTCTTCTATATGCCTCCAAAGCCTGTGGAGTACCCAATTGAGATGGACGAG
The DNA here is from genome assembly GCA_045543615.1 of Eubacteriales bacterium. GTDB lineage: Bacteria > Bacillota > Clostridia > Oscillospirales > CAG-272 > CAG-390. Next base: position 54,832 of record JAZPXL010000053.1, on the reverse strand, counting down.
GGTGCTTTTGTCAGTGGTGGCACTATCAGCTACGCAGAGGGCAAGGAGTCAAGCTTTATCATCGTAACGGATATTGCCCCAAGCAGACTTTCACTTATAAAGGACAACACGGGACTTTCGCAAAATTCGGTATCGGTCGGTCTTTCGGGCGATGTCGATGCTATAATATTTGGAGATTATCTTAAATACCGTGGCGAAGACGAAGCTATTTATTGTATGGTGGCTATGGACGGTGATGGAGTGCTCACAGTCGGTGCGATGAACGCATACGAGGCGGCAAATTCAGGCTATGTATGGGGTATTGCAGCTGACAGAGTGCTTGTTTCGGGCGGAACACCTGCCGTATCCCTTGGCGGAGGATACGCATCGAGGGCGGCAATAGGGCAGAGGGCTGACGGTTCTCTCATACTTGTGTATGCAGATGCAGACGCCTTTTATCCAAATGGAGCAACGCACGATGAGCTTGCCGCACTTATGTATAGTCTTGGTGCTGTAAACGCAGCATCCTTAAAGGTGGACGGAACTGTCAGAGTGGCTGACGTGCACGTTTGTGGCGAGCGCAGAGTTGCGCCGTACTCTTTTGTAGTGATGGGAGGTGCAACGCAATAATGGCTGACAACAACCAAAATGTTGAAGTGGTGACACAGGTGGTGCAGGAAAACGGTGAAGCACCAACCACACAAAGCAAGGTATCTGCAGGACTTGACGGTGGAATATCAACAAAAGACAGACGTAGAAAGCCGAAAAAACAGCGTTTTTTGCGTGGAATGCTTATATATGTGGCAATTTTTTTGCTTGTAATCGGCGCATTTGTTGCAGTTGCTTGGAGATATGCTGAGATGTGGGAGACGCACAGGGCAGAGTATTTTATGGACGGACTTGTGCTTTCAAGTGACAGAGCAGATTGGCAACAGATGTTGCGACGCCATCTGCCTGACACATATCCCGAATACGAGGACGGAAGTGCGCTTGCGTACGATATTCTCTCGCCGGCCCTATCTGTCGGCAAGGTCAGCTACATAAAGCTGCCCTTTACCACGTCCCCAACCTATACACTCTTTTCCGATGGAGTGCCGTTTGCAACAATGACACTTCGTGACGTGTCGGGTGGAGCATTTGGACTCTCGGATTGGGAAATAGATTCGATGGTCTTCTATCGTGAATATTTCACGACAGTCGATTTTCCGACACTTAATGTCACAGTACCCGAGGGGGCTGTGCTCTGTGTAAACGGCGTGGAGATACGGGACAGAGAGACGGAAGCTGTGGCATATCCTGCCATCAGCGTATTTGAGGCAGGCACAGAGGGGCTTGCAAAATGCACTAAATACACATTTGACGATATTTATTTTTCGCCACGTCTTTCGGCAACGCTTGACGGAGCTTCTCTTGAGCTTGCCGGTGGAGATGGAGAATATTATTTCCGTTATCCGAAGAGTGCAACGCACACGCTGAAGCTGACAGCCCCCGTCGGTATTGATGTTTATGTTGGTGGAGTGCGCCTTGACGAATCTGTTGCATCCAGAGAAGAGATAGACGGCGAGCTTGGAGAGCTTGATGACGGTGGAACCGGCACGCTTCCTCGTCTTAGCGTATGGACTATTGACGGACTGTTTGGCGATGTTGAGGTCTATGGCGAGGTGAGTGGAAAGGCAGTTGCTATCAAGAGCGCGAGCGATGGCGAGTATGTCTTTGAAACTCCTGAGGATTGCAAATACACGGTAACGGTTATTCTTCCGAGTGGTGCTGAGCTTTATATAAACGGTACGCTTATTTCACCCGACAGAAAGGTGACGGGTGGTGCGAGTGCCGAGGAGCTTGCTTTGGGCTTTACTGCGCTTGGAAAATATGAGGTTTCAGAGCTTGGAGTTGTGGACGGTGCCGTTCCTCAGTTTGACAAGTACGTCATAAACGGATATCTTGCGCTTCCCAATATCGAGGCTAAGATGAATGGTGAGAGCATCGAAATGGCAGGTATGTCGGTAAATGCATACAGTGTCAGGTGCGACTTTGACTTTGCCGTAGGTGACAAATTTGACGAAGCGAGGGCTGCGCAGGCTGTCGACTTTACACGGAAGTATCTTGAATACATCTGCGACGGTGGTGCTTGGCTTGATCCGTCAAACAAAGAGAATTTCGAGGCAAATTACGCTGCGCTTAAGGCGGCTATGGTAGAGGGAACATCGGGTTATGTCGGAGTTATGGAGTCATACCGTGATGTAAACAAGATGCCCAAATACGATTCGTTTACGCTTGACTCTGCAGAGAGTGACAAATATGTTATCTATTCAGATAAGTCGCAGAGCTGTCGTGTAAGCTTCAAGCTTACAAGAACACGTACCGAGGGTGGCGTGACGGTCAGCGACACGCTTGAGGGCAGTATGATGGTGCTCTTGGTGTTCTATGAAAACGAGTGGCGAGTCTGGAGCTTTATTTACAGCGAAAGCTGACAGAAAAAAGGACAGAGAAGAAATTCTCTGTCCTTTGTTTGTTTAAATATAAGTGCGAAGATTTTCAAATCCCCTGCGTATGCCGTCAATACAGTCGCCTGGGCCTTCGTATTCGATGGAAACAAAACCGTCATATCCGGCTCTCTTTAGGATCGAGATACAACGGCGAACAGGCACGTCTCCCTCACCGATGGCGCATCCGACAAGTCTGCGACATCCTCTTGTGAGGTATCCGTGTGGATAGTTTTCCTCGAAGGAATGACAAATAAAATCCTTTGCGTGAACGTGGATGGCGTAGGGCGCAACCCTCGAAACAGCTGTGACCGGATCTTCATCAACACACTCAAAGTTGCCGATGTCAACAAGCAAGCCGTAGTTTTCGTGCGCTACGGTAGAGAATAGCTTTTCGATACGCAAGCTGTCCTGAGCAATAATTCCGTGGTTTTCCGAGCAGGTGCGAACACCGATGCTCTTGCCGTAATCTGCCACCTTGCGCACGTTTTCTGCAATAATGGGAAGCATCATATCAAATGAGCGACCCAGGCCTCTGCTATAATTCCATATAACATCGTGCCTCATAACCGATGCGCCAAGCGTTTTGGCAATATCGAGCTGTCGGCAAAGTCTCTCGATCTCACGCAGAGCGTCATCACCTGTGCAAAACATATTCGCACCGATGGTGTAGGCGTTGATCGTCATTCCGAGTCGCTCCGCCTCCTCTCGCAGACGCAGGGCGTACTCTGCCTGCTCTGCATAGGTTGGCGTTTTATTGTAAGTGGGGCAGAGGTCGATAAACTCGATGGCGTCAAGACCCAGAGAGTGCGCCGCCCCTATTGTGTCAAGCTGGCTGAGCGCACCCGAGCGTATCGCTTGCATAAATGAATATGAGCTGACAGACAGTCTCATTTTGCTTAAAGTCCCTGCATACAGCTCTGCAGATGAGCAACTGCGATTCCGATATCGTGCGCAGGATCATCTCCACACTCACGCTCGATTGTAAGGAAGCCGTGGTAGCCGATGTCCTTGAGAGCTGCGAGGTATGCGGGGAAGTCAACGTCACCGGTGCCGAGAGGCAGCTCTTCATAGAGCTTCTGACCACGGTACTCCTCGGGAACGGGCTTGATGCCGTAAACATAGTCAGGGCCGAGAGGGATAAGTCTGCGACCGTCCTTTGCGTGTGTATGAACTATGTAATCACGGAGGTTGTAAACTGCACCGACAGGATCATCACCTGTAACCATAACGAGATTTGCAGGGTCAAGGTTGACGCTGACTCCACAAGAGCCGAGGGAATCGAGAAATTCCTTGAGCACGATGGAACGCTCAGGGCCTGTCTCAACGGCAAATCTTGCGCCGATGCTGTCTGCATAGGAGGCAAGCTCGTAGCACGCCTCTTGCATAATCTTATATCTGTCGTGGTTCTTGTCCTCAGGGATAACGCCAATATGCGTTGTTACGATATCTGTTTCAAGATCCTTTGCCATATCGAGAATGCGCTTTGATCTTTCAATTCTCTCAGGGTTTTTCTCAGGGTTGCCAAAGCCACCACCAAGATCGCCACAGATAGCGGAGAAGCAAAGTCCGTGATCCTTTGCAAAAGAAAGAAGCTCACGTCTTGCGGCAGGAGTGAAGTTTTCGGGAGCGTGCTCGCCCTTTACGCAATAAATCTGAAGTCCCTTGACTCCGAGAGATGCAGCTCTCTTTATTGCCTCGTGTGTTTCAAGCTTGAAGGAGTTAACGATTGCTCCAATAGGAAAATAACCCATAATATACCTCCGATTATTTTGTGTTTTGCGCTTGTGGTTTTATTATATCACAGAAATTTTTGAATTTCAAGATAATTATTTATCTCCGGGGATAATTCTGTTGATCCATACACCCTTTTTGATTAAGATAACTCCGAGTATGCATTTTGAAATTTCAAGGAAATTTACTATTGTATAAAGTGGAATTATGGGGAGGGTGGTGAAATTTGCCGAGATAAAGGCAAAGGGAATTATAAGTCCCCAGCTAAGACCACAGTCAAAGGAGAAGGTCAAAAGTGTTTTGCCACCTGAGCGAAGAGTGAAGTAGCAGGCGTGCGCAAGGGCGTGAATCGGCATCAAAAGCGCAACGGCGAGGAGCATTGACGAAGCAAGCGAGCGCACGTCATCTGTTGTGTTGTATAGCTTTGGCACGAATGGCGAGACGAGCGCAAGCGCACCACCTGTAATTAAACAGGTTGCAAGCGAGAGGGCGATAAGTCTCCAGACGGAAAGCTTGGCCTGCTCAACCTGCCCTGCCCCAAGATGGTTGCCGATCATAATTGCGATGGCACTTCCCATAGAGAGGAAGACTACATTGAAAAGATTTCCAACTGTGGATGCAATATTTGCGGCGGCAACGGCATCAAGTCCTCTTACCGAATAGCACTGAAGAAGAATAGCCACGCCCGTTGACCAGAGAAACTCGTTGAGAAGCAGGGGTAGACCACGCCTTGCAATACCCGAAACGAGAGGGGCGGGAACCGAGAGGGAACGGTAAAGACCTGTGACAAATGGGTACTTGTGCTTATTTTTGTGGACTACAACCAAAAGTAGTGCGCATTCTGCATATCTTGAGATAACTGTTGCGACAGCGGCACCGACAACACCGAGAGGGCCGAAGGGCAAAAATGTAAGTCCCGTGTTACCGAAGATGAAGACGTAGTTGAGTACAAGGTTTAGAAGAATAGCAACTGCCCCTGCAAGCATAGGCAATTTGGTTTCGCCTGTCTCACGGAGCGTGCTTCCGTACGCCTGCGAGATCGCAAAGGGGAGAAGACCTGCGAGCATCACGGCAAGGTAGTCCTTGCCAAACGCCAAGGTTGCGGCGGCGTCGGCAGGCGAGGTGTCCTCTGCGAGATAGAGATTTATGAGGGGAGTGGGAAGTGTGATGAAGATAGTCAGACCCACCGCAAGCATAAAGAGTGCGAGATAGAGCTTTGCACGCAAAGTGTGCTTGATGCCCTCGCAGTCGCCACTGCCTGCGTATTGGGCAGTGAATATACCCACGCCCGAAAGACCGCCGAAAATGCAGAGGTTGAAGACGAAGAGCAGCTGATTGACAACTGCAACAGCCGACATTTCGAGTGTGCCGATGCTTCCGACCATCACGTTGTCGACAAGGCTGACGGCGTTTGTCATTGTGTTTTGTATAACTATCGGAAGCAGAATTGATACTACACGCCGATAGAACGCTCTGTCTCCTATTATCGTATTTAGAAATTTATTTTTTCTCAAGACAAGTCCTCCAAATTAGTCACTCTTTTAATTATAACATAAAGTATAATATTTATCAAGATATATATCAAATAAAGCATAAAAAACAAAAGCAAATAAGGATGAAAAAAATTATATATTTGGTTGCAAAATGGGCAAAAATGTGGTATACTCAATTTATAAAACTTCTTTGAGTTTTGGAGGATGGAATGAAATATAAATGCACTATTTGCGGAGAGATATTTGAGATAGCTGAGGGCGAGAGAGTAGTTTGCCCCGTGTGTTTTTCCGAGGGGGATGTTATAGAGTCTCTTGGTGACGCACCACTCCCCACGGGAGACGCAACGGCACTTTACAATATAGGCTACGGACTTTATGTTGTCACGGCAGCTGACGGCGAGCGTCCGTGTGGTATGATCTGTAACAGCATAATGCAGCTTACAAGCTCACCCAACCGTGTTGCCGTTTCCATAAACAAGAGCAATTACACAGCTACTCTTGTAGAGAAAACGGGCAAAATGAATGTTTGCGTTATTTCAAAGAGCGCACCATTTGCTATTTTCGAGAGATTTGGATTTAAGAGTGGGCGTGACACGGACAAGTTTGACGGTCTTGATTATGCAGTTTCTGCAAATGGTCTGCCCGTTCCGAGGGATAACATCAACGCATATCTCTCGCTTGAGGTTGAGCAGACGATCAGCGTCGGCACACATCTTTTATTTATTTGCACTCTTGTGGATGGTGGCGTGCTTTCGGATGAGGAGGGTATGACCTATGCGTATTATCACGCATCGGTCAAGCCAAAGCGAGAGAAAAAGAAAAAGGGCTTTGTCTGCAGAATTTGTGGATATGTGCACGAGGGAGACAGTCTCCCCGATGATTTCGTTTGCCCGATCTGCAAACACGGAGCATCCGATTTTGAGCCGATAGGCTGAGATTCTTTGACGAAAAAGACGAAAAAGACGAAAAAGAGGAAGTAAAAATGGATAGAGAGCTTTACCGTTCATATCTGACGATACTGAGGGAGGAGCTTGTTCCTGCGATGGGATGTACAGAGCCGATAGCTATTGCTTACGCATCGGCATCGGCAAGGGCTATGCTTGGCGCACTGCCTGAGCGCATTGAGGTTGTTGTGAGTGGCAATCTAATAAAGAATGCGATGGGAGTTACAGTTCCTAATACCGACGGCCTTAAGGGCATTGAGGCGGCTGTTGCGGCGGGCGTTGTCGCAGGCGTGGATGAGAAGCGTCTTGAATGTATTGCATCCGTCACACAAGAGGATATTGAGAGGATCCGTGATTATCTTGCGAGAGACAATATAAGTGTTGAGCTTTGCGACTCTGCGCTGGCGTTTGACTGTACTGTCAAGGTATACTGTGGTAGCGAGAGTGCCGCCGTCAGAATTGCCAACGCTCACACAAATATCGTCCACCGTGAGAAAAACGGTGAATGTATTGTCGATATCCCCGTTGACAGCGAGAGCGTCGACGGTATGACAAGTCACGATGTGCTGAGTGTGGAGGGAATAATTGACTTTGCACTCTCGGTTGACATCGGTGATGTTGAGGACATCTTGGATAGACAGATTGAGTATAACTCGGATATAGCAAAAGAGGGACTTGAGAGCAATTGGGGAGCATCCGTCGGAAAAACTCTGCTTGCTTTGAGTGGCGATAATATTTTAAATCGTGCAAAGGCGTACGCCGCTGCAGGAAGTGACGCAAGAATGAGTGGCTGTGCGCTACCCGTTGTCATCCTTTCGGGAAGTGGAAACCAGGGAATTACGGCATCCCTGCCCGTCATAGTTTACGCAGAGGAGAGGGGGGAGAGCCACGAAGAGCTTTTGCGTGCGCTTGTTGTCAGCGATCTCTGCGCAATACATCTCAAGAGATACATAGGCAGGCTTTCTGCATTCTGTGGAGCAGTTTGCGCAGGTGCTGCGGCGGGTGCAGGCGTTTGTTTCCTTGAGGGTGGACGGCTTCGTGAGGTGTCGCACACACTTGTAAATGCACTTGCCGTGTCAAGTGGTATCGTTTGCGACGGTGCTAAACCGTCTTGCGCCGGTAAGATTGCACTCGCAGTTGAAGCAGGACTTATCGGATGGGAGATGTTTAAGCGTGGCGAGCACCAATTTGTCGGTGGTGAGGGTATCATCACAAAGGGTGTTGAAAATACCATCAGAAATATCGGCATCCTTGGTCACGATGGAATGAAGAGTACGGATCGCACGATTATGGAGATAATGCTTGGACGTGCAATGTGCTGAAAAAGAAAAACCGTTTTGATTACTCAAAACGGTTTTCTTTTTATTATGCATCCGTAAGCTGTGAAAAGCTTCGGATATATCCATCGCAGAAGCTTCGCATCTCGCACTCAGCTTCAGCTGACGTAGCATCGTATACGCCATAGACCTTCATTCCTGCAGCCTTTGCAGTACGGCAGGCGTTTGGATTATCATCAAGGAATATTACTGACGAGATGGGGGTAGAAAGTCTTTCGCTGACAGTCTCATAGAGACGGGGCTCTGATTTGTTATATTCAAAATCTGCACAGGACCAGACATTGTCGAAGAGGTCGAAAATACCAATTCTCTGAAGACAGGGGTCAAGTGTTGTGTGGGGACTTGCAGTAAGAATGTTCAAGCTGTCACCACGGCTCTTGAGCACACGCAACGTGTCGCACACGCTCTCTTTTGCCTCGATGTTGTAGAGGTATTCTTCAAGGAGCTTTATTCCCATACGGTCGAGAATTTCATCATAGGAAAGAGGAACTCCAAGCTCAATATAAAACAGCGCAGTATCCTTGACACCCAGAGGTGTTATCGTCTTGATGATATCGTCGGGATATGGCGTGCCTGTCTCGTCGAGTATGCTTATCATTGCAGAGGCATATTTCGGCATAGAGTCGACAAGCGTTCCGTCGAAATCAAAGAGATAAACGCTCATCAGACTTCCTCAAAGGGTACAGTCTGTCCGAGCTTGTCAGAGAGGAACGCTGCCTCGATGACACGGAGAACACGGCGCATCTGGTTGTGCTTAACAATCTGCTCGCACTCGCCGCGAACTGCTGCTGTGAAATTGCGATAGTAATTGTGAACATCGGACTCAGGACGCTCGATATAGAACTCCTCAAGGCTGTCCTCATTTCTGGGAGCCATTGTCTTTGTCATACCTGCGGCAGTAACAACGGGCTTAACCTCGCCCTCCTCGGGAGTAGCAAGAGCGATAACTTTCGTGCGATCACGCCAATCCTCAATAATTGCTGCACCGTTTGTACCTGTCATAAAGAAACGGGGCAGGGAGATGAAATGATGTGTGCCGACCTCGATATGTCCGACAACATCATCCTCGAAAATAATATCAAGCTTAAAGCCGTCATCGACCTCAGCATTTGTTATATGCTCACAGCGACAGCTTACAGCCTTTATCTTCTTGTCATCAACAATGAGAAGCATCTGGTCGATGAGGTGAACACCCCAGTCATAGATCATTCCACCACCGTGCTCAACCTTTCCACGCCAGTCACCGGGGATACCTCTTGAGCCTTGAATTCTCGACTCGATGGAGAATACACGACCGAGCTTGTTGGAATGATAAGCCTCTCTCATCATAAGGAAGTCAACGTCCCAACGGCGATTCTGGTGAACTGTGAACAGCTTACCACATTCATTTGCAACTGAGATAACACTCTCCAGCTCCTCGCTTGAAAGAACAACGGGCTTCTCGCAGATAACATTCTTGCCTGCACGAAGTGCAGCTATTGCGAGAGATGCGTGAATTTCATTGGGAGTTGCAATTGTGACGATCTCGATGTTCTCGTCAGAGAGAAGCTTTTCAAGGCTTGAATATGCTCTGATGCCGTTTTCGTGAGCACGCTCAACCTTGACAGGATCAATATCGTAAATTCCACAGAGGTATGCAACATCACTCTGGAGTATATATCTGGTGTGCCAGCCACCCATTCCGCCGTATCCAATTACGGCACAACCAATCTTGTTTGTCTTTGCCATTTCGCTCATAAAAACAGCCTCTTTCTTTCGTAAATTTGGGGCAGAGCTATCTTCTCTGCTCATATAACATTATAAGACAAAAGATTCAATATATCAAGTCAAAGTTGGGCATATAGAAGACAAAAATTGCTATTTGAAAAAACAGTAAAAAACATACGGAGAGAGCGTATTTACCGGGCACACCGAAGAGTATTTTATTTGACGAAAAATAGCCGAATATTTCATCGGCTTTTTTTGCTCTTTTTGGTGTGTGTTAAAGAAAATGCAGACCGTCAGTTATAAGTCGGTAGACATAAAGTGCGAAAAGTGCGACGGTTGATGCTACGGCAGCTGCATTTGCCACGCGGGAGAATTTTTTGGGTATTGAGCCTAAATGGATAACAAGGAGAAGATAGGGCACTCCGAGTGGAAACAGGGGATGAATACTAAACGCTTTGGCGAAATTCCCCCCAAAGGCTTCAAGATGCGCACGTGTCATTCCACAAAAAGGGCAGGGAATGGTGGTAATGATTTTGAGTGGGCAGGGAGTGGAGAACGTGCGTGAGAGGATAAAGAGAAGGGAGAGCAGTATGGAGATGATGACAATATGAAAGATTAGCAGGCGAAGAGGCTTGTTTATATTTAGCTTTTTCATTTCTTTCTCCATCTGTTCAGTTTTTATTCTTCATCGCAAAGAAGAGCTTCCTCATCAAAGGTGTAACGGGAGTTGCAGAAATGGCAAACTGCCTCAAGCTCACGGCTCTTGCCCTCGGCTGCCTGCTCGTCAAGCAGGGAGAGGATGTCCTTTTTGCCGAGCGAGCGAACTGCACGAAGCATACGCTCTCTTGAGCAGGTGCAACGGTACTCTACTTCATTTTCGTCAAATACATCGTATTCGATGCCCTCAAGGGCTATATCAGCAATTTGTTTAAGCGTAAGTCCACTGTCAAGCATACCTGACACATTTGTCAGATTTGCGGCGTTTCTCTCAATTTTTTCGATGATCTCTGCGTCAGCGAATGGGAGAAGCTGGATCATTATTCCACCTGCCGCACGACAACTAAGGTCAACGTCAACAAGCACGCCGATGGCGCAGAGGGTTGGTACTTGCTCGCTTTCTGCATAGTATCGTGCAATATCTTCGGCAATCTCACCACTGACAAGGGGTATTGAGCCTGTGTATGGCTCACCGTCGCCGTTGTCTCTGATTACGGTAAGAAGACCCGGGCCAACGGCACCGCCAACATCAAGCTTGCCGTTTTCCTTGAGTGGAAGCTCTGTGTCGGGATGTGCAACATATCCACGCACGTTGCCAAGCCAATCGCTGACGGCGATAAGCTGACCGAGTGGGCCCTCGCCTCTTATTACAAGTGTCAGGCTATCGTTTTCCTCGCCAAGCATTATTCCCATAAGCGAGGCAGCAGAAAGCAGGCGACCGAGTGCGGCAGTTGCAGTTGCACTTGTGTGGTGATAGGAAATTGCAGTATTAATGATATTCTTTGAATCTATAACGGTGATTCTGGCAGAGCCGTCAGTCGTCATACCACGGAGAATTTGTGATTTTTTGTTTTCCATTGTGTGAAGAGTTCCTTTGCTTTTATTTTTTAGCTCTTGCGACAAAATACAGCTTTTTTGAATTTTTGCGAACAGTAGCGAACGATGTCGAGCCATACACGCCAACTATCTCGAAAGACGCCTCCCTGAGAGCGTTTTCAATAAATGCTCTCTCGTAGCATCTCTCGCTCCATTCTTCGTCACGTCTCAGGTAAAGTCCACTTCCACTCTCGGTTTCTGTGAAGACCGACAGAGAGAAACGACAGGTTTTGCGTGATGGTGAATAATCGTTCTGCCAATTGCAGAAGACAATGCGACCATCGTCATCCTCGCCCTCCATCTGATAGGAATTGTGGGCATAATCATTTTCAAATCTGTATTCCGAATTTACATCAAATATAAACAGACCGTCAGGGTCAAGGTAATTGTGAACGGTGGCAAAGCATTTCTCAAGATCGCCCCTTCGTGTCAGGTGGTTGAGGGAGTCGAGCGAGCAGAGTGTTGCGCCAACCGTTCCGTAAAGCTCAAAGCTACGGATGTCCTGCATAAGAAGCAGAACGTCTTGTGGGCAATTTTCTCTCGCAACTCCGAGCATTTCGGGCGAGAGGTCAACGCCTATCATATCGTACCCACGAAGTGCGAGCAGAGAGGTGAGCGCACCCGTGCCACAGGCGAGGTCAAGCAGAAGTGAGGGCTTCTTTTCAAGGAAACGGGAAAAGCATTCCTCGGCAAAATCTGCCCAGCCCGAATAGTCAACCTCCCCGTTGAAGCAATCGTATATATGCGCAATTGCGCCGTATCCGTTTTCTTTCATAGAATCACTCAAAGCCCCATCTCTCCAAATATTCGATAGATATTTCCTGCGCCCATAATAATTATGGCGTCACCCGGGAGTGCCTCGGCTGCAAGAATATCTAAAACTGAAGCGAAGTCGGGACAATATGTCGCCCTGTCAGCACCGATGGCGTTAGCCATAAGAGAGCTGTTTACACCGAGAGTGTCGGTTTCACGAGCAGCGAAAATATCGACCATAAGCACACGGTCGGCAAGTGAAAGGGAGCTTACAAAATCATCCCAAAGGCTTGCAGTTCGGCTGTATGTATGGGGTTGATATACACAGAAGAGCCTGCCAAAGCCCATATCACGAAATCCACCGAGAGTGGTTGCTATCTCTGTCGGATGGTGCGCGTAATCATCGTAAACGTCAACCTCATTCCACTTGCCCTTGTACTCCATTCGCCTTGAAGCACCGACATAGAGGGAGAGCCCCTCACCCACGCTCTCGGGGGAAAGTCCGCAGAGCATAGCGGCGGCAAACGCTGCAAGCGCGTTATATACATTGTGCCGTCCGGGAACGCTCAGCTCAATATGTGTAACATACTCGCCTCTGAAGAGAACATCAAATCTTGCAAGTCCGTTTTCGTAATAAATATTCGACGCCGTGTAGTCGGCATCACGCAATACGCCAAACGTGACGGTTGTGCCACCGTAGGAGCTCATCGCAACACGGACGTTGTCATCGTCGGCGTTGACAACGGCATAGCCGCTGTTTCCTGTGATTGCAACGAAATCGGAGAAAGAACGGCGAACCTGTGTGATGCTCTTGAAGTAGTCAACGTGATCAAGCTCTATATTGAGCACTATTGCAATATTCGGATTAAAATCAAGGAAGGAGTCCATATACTCGCAAGCCTCAAAGATGAAGTTTTCCTCGCCACCAACACGGTACGCACCACCCATCTCGGGCAGAACTGCGCCCGAAAGAACGGTAGGATCGGCTGCAGCGTGCATAAATGCGAGCGCACACATAGAGGTGCAGGTGCTTTTGCCGTGCATACCCGAAACGCCAATACGATTTTGGTAGCCCGTCATAATGTAGCCGAGGAAGTCGGCTCTTGAGATGCAGGGAAGCCCGTTTGCAAGTGCGTGGGTATATTCGGGATTATCGGACGAAATAGCAACGGTATATACAACAACATCGTATCCACTTACATTTGCCGCCTCGTGAGAATAATGCACCTCAATACCTGCCGCCGCAAGCTTCTCCGTAACTGCGCTTACAGTATGGTCAGAGCCTCCAACACGATAGCCGCGGAGCTTTGAGATGTGAGCAAGAGAGGACATATTTACTCCACCAATACCGATGAAATAAATACTTCCGGCTCTTTGCATAATCGCAGATATTTTTTTAGCACCAAAATGTGTATTTGGAATTGACATTCAAGTCTCCTTTCTTTTTTACCTTTTTTGGTAAAAAAGTAAATAAAAATTGAGGGAAAAAGGCGTGTTATTCACACAAAAACCCAATTGTGTTTGAATATTCATCACAAAAGGGTTGTATACTTAATACATAAGGAAAACCATTAGACAATTACACAGGAGGCAAAAAAATGGTAATCACAGATGTAAAGATCAGAAAACTCTTTGATGAGGGCCCTATGAAAGCTGTTGCTTCGGTAACCCTGGACGATCAGCTTGCAGTACACGATATAAAGGTAATATGCGCACGTGATCGTTTGTTTATTGTAATGCCCAGCAGAAAGAACCCCGACGATACTTACAGAGATATCGTTCACCCCATCAACGGCTCATTCAGAGCGACTCTTGAAGAGGCAGTAATTTCAGCATACAACGAGGCACTTGCTGCCGCAGAGAATGCTGAGAATGCCGAGATAGCACTTGTATAATGCTACATCAAAGACCGTCTTCGGACGGTCTTTTTTCATTTGATCTTGCCGTGGGAGGCAAGCACGCTCTCGCCTGAAAATGACAAAATACCAAATGTATGGGGGTATCCCTTCGAGATCGTGCCCGGGTTGAAGAGAAGCAGAGTTCTATCCGTTATAGTCTCACCGAGACGGCTCCCCTCGCAGAGATACTCGCAATAGGGCAGATGCGTGTGACCGAAGAGCACAATGTCAGCACCAAGATTGTAGGCAGAGAGAGCGAGCTTGTCGACTCCCGATTTGACATCGTAGTGGTGACCGTGACAGATAAATACCGTCTTGCCCGAAATTTCGACAATATGGAAAAGTCGTGGCAGAAAACGTCGGTCGATGGGATAGAAACCGAGATAGTCGCAGTTGCCCTCAGCACAGATGATGGGCTTTTCGTACTCAGAGGGCAGAGAAAGCGTTAGGTCGGACGCTCCGTCTCCGAGATGGATCAGCATATCAGCGTCAGGATGCATCTCCATAGCCTTATTTATATGCTCCCCGTGACCGTGTGAATCCGACACGATGAGCACTTTTTTTGCACAATAGCTATCCATTTTTATGTCCCCTGCCAATTTTGCAAATTATTCATCATTATATTATAACACGAAAATCATCTTTTGTCCATCCTTTTTTGAATATTTGTCTGTCTCACCTACGTGCGTTGTTCGGCATATACTGCAAGTGAAATTAAAAAAGGAGGTGCAGATATGGAATTTGATCGTGCGGCACTTAATCGGTTACTTTCGCTCAACGATATGCAACTGAAATATATAATTAACAGATTTGTTGCCGAGTACGGCATTGACCTTTCGGGCTACAATGTAACGGTGGGCGACATCAGCTCTGTGAGAAGAGCACTTGAAAACCTTGGCGACGCTGAGCTTTCTGCTCTGGCAGAGCAGATAAAAGGAAAGGGGAGACGGTGATGGCAGAGAGTGGCATTGACCTCTCGCAGATGGTCTCAAAGCTGCTCGCCGAGCCTGAGCTTCTCTCACAGATAGCACAAACTCTTGGGGTTTCGGGGGAAGCAAATACCCCGACAACAAATGATGGGGCGGCAGCCACAAGCACCGAGCCACAAGAGGTGAGCACAGCTGCGCCACTCCCCGATATCTCGGCACTCGGTGGTATGCTTGGCAGCCTTCTTGGTGGCAAGAGAATGGAGGGTGGCGAGAGCGAGGGACGAGGTCGGGGTGGTGACGACGGCAGAATTGCTCTGCTTGGCGCACTTAGGCCGTTTTGCAATTCCCACAGATGCAGAACCATTGATTATATGATAAGCATTTGCCGATTGTCGCAAACGCTTAGGATGGGAGGTGGAAGATAATGTATTCCCGTCAAAACCGTGGGCGTGGCGAGACTATGCCCGATATACCGAGGGATTACAGCGGTAACGCCTTTATGCCGTTCCCGAATCCTCCTACACCAACATATCCCTCTCGCAGAGATGAGGGCAGACGGACAGAGCGAGTGGAAACAGCAAGAGTGGGCGAGAGGAGCGAGAGAGAAGAGTGCTTGCCAAGCGCAGAGGTGTGCGACACAACACAGAGCTTTGAGTGCGAGAGAGAGGGCGAATGTGCCTGCTCTTCCTGTCAGCTTGCCTCCACGGAGGAAAGGGATTGTGAAGACGGCGAGCTTATCAGAGCATCGGTGCCGTCACCACGGGGACTATCAAGCCTCTTTGGTGGAAATATTGGACTTGAGGAGCTTTTGCTTCTCGGAGTTATCTTTCTTCTGTTTGCTGATGAAAAGAACCGTGACTCCGAAACTCTTATCTGCCTTTTGCTGATTTTGTTTATTTGAAAAGAAAAAGCACCGTCGCAATTTTGCGACGGTGCCTGATTTTATTTACTGATTGTTGTTTGTGTCTTCTGTGTTGTTGCTTTCGGGAACAGACGCAGAATCTACGGGTGCGCTCTCTGTGGGAGTGGACGCAGAATCTACGGGCGCACCCTCTGCGGGAACGTATGTGGGAGTGGTGGGGGCGTTAATATCAATAACCTCGGCACTCTCGGGAGGAAGCCTGCGAAGCTTTGTTGCAGCTATGATACCACTGATGAGGTAGAAGATTACCCAAGCGTGGAAAACGATATCAATGATCATCGAGGGATCAAGATAAATAACTGTGTAGTAGAGCACATAGAGTGCATCAAGTCCGTAGAGCACAAGGGAGATGATAAGAGGTGCTACTCTGGGCTTGGATGAGAAGACGAAGCAGAGAACGAATGCGAGAATGATGACGGCTGAGATAATTGTCAGAACTACGAGATACCAGTCACCAAGAAAGCCCATATTGCCATAGTATTCTGCCCAATCCTCGTAGTATTCCTCGGGCATTTTGCCCGTCATATATATACCGTCGGAGACAAGCATATAGGGTGTCAGGCAACAGAAGGGGAGATAAATGCTTCCCTGAAGAAATGCAAAAATGCAGTTGATGGCGGAGAGAACTGCCATAAGGAGAAGATTTGCTCTCGCTGTCTGGAATGTTTTGGTCAGCGCAGGACGGGAATTTTTGTCGGGATTTGTTGCGTAGCTGTTCATAAGTTTTCCTTTCTTGCAAAGTCTGCAAAGCTTTAATTGTTTGATTAAATTATATCACACGCTCGGACAAAAATCAATATATTTTTAGGAGAGCGCAATAATCAGTCTTTTTTGGGATTGTGCGTGCAAAAACGTCTGAGTGCATCGGGACAGCGTGAGCATTCGGGTCTTTGTGCGTGGCAGATGTCACGTCCAAAGTCGACAAGACGGTGGCAGAGCGCAGTCTGATGCTCGGGTGGGATTTCTTTGCTGAGTATTTTTTCGACACGAAGAGGATCCTTTAGCTCCTCGGGATAGAAGCCGAGCCTGCCGCAGATGCGAATACAATGCGTGTCAGCGACAATTCCGGGGATGCCGAACACGTCACCAAGCAGAAGATTTGCGATCTTTCGTCCAACTCCGGGGAGAGTGCAGAGCAAGTCTACGTCACGGGGAAGCGTGGAGTCGAACTCATCTATAAGCATACGGCACGCCGCCTTAATTGATGCCGCCTTTGTGTGATAAAGTCCACAGGGGCGAATGATGGATTCAAGCTCAATTATGTCAGCGTCCGCCATACTCGTGAGCGTCGGGTATCTCTCAAAAAGCTCACGGCAGACAATGTTTACTCTCGCATCGGTGCATTGTGCCGACAGCCGTCCCATAACAAGAAGCTTCCAAGCGTCCTCCCCACCCCACTCAAGTGAGCAGGCAGAGTCGGGATACAGAGAGGCGAGTGCGAGTGCGACCTCTTCGCCTTTTTTTGTGTCGGGCGTAGCTTGTAGAGTCTCCCGTCTCATTTGTTTCTCCTCCCTCTGTTCGTTTTTACAGGTGCATTATATCACAGAAATGCAATTTTTGCAATATCTTTATTGCATAATCCACTCAAAGCTGTGCAAAATGGAGCTTACAGTCGGCATAAAAGGTCGAAAAAAACAAAAAAGTTTGTCAAAGATGAGGTTTGGGGAATTAAATCTTTCAAAAGATATTTACAATTGACGAAAAATGTGGTATAATTATTTTCGTATGGGTTAAGTGAAATATATTATAAGACTATAAATACGAAAGAGGATATCAAAATGGAAAAAACATTCATCGTTGAAACATCCGCACGCCACTGCCATCTCACAGAGGAAGCTGTTCGTGTTCTTTACGGCGAGGGAGCAGAGCTCATCGTCAAGAAGATGCTCAGCCAGCCCGGTCAGTTTGCTTGCGCAAATGAGAAGCTCACAGTTGTTGGCCCTAAGGGTAGCCTTACAATGAGCGTTCTCGGCCCGACACGTCCTGCAAATCAGGTAGAGCTTTCCTTTACAGATGCTCGTACACTTGGAGTTACTCCTCCCATCCGTGAGAGTGGTGACACAGCAGGCTCGCCCGGACTTAAGCTCGTTGGACCTGCAGGCGAGATCGAGATCGCAGAGGGTGCAATAGTTGCAAAGCGTCATATACATATGACTCCCGAGGACGCTGAGGCTCTTGGCGTTTCTGACAAGGAGATCGTTTCTGTTCGCATTAACACCGCCCGTCCCGTTATCTTTGAGGATGTTGTTGTTCGTGTAAACAAGAACTTCGCACTTGCTATGCATATCGACACAGACGAGTGCAACGCTGCTGCAGCATTTGGTGCTGTAAGTGGAGAGATAGTTAAGTAATTAAAAAAATTATTATAATCAAGAAAGGAAGCTTTCAGTCATGAGTAAAGTCAGCGAATGCCCTTACGCACAGAGCCACGAAGTTGCCCAGATGTGCGTAGTTAAGAAGGGCTGCGATCACGGACCTGCACCCATTCCCGAAGAGGGCAAGTGGATCCAGGCAAAACAAATCAGCGATATTTCCGCATATACCCACGGTGTGGGATGGTGTGCACCCCAGCAGGGAGCTTGCAAGCTCTCCCTCAACGTTAAGAACGGTATCATCGAAGAGGCTCTCGTAGAGACCATCGGATGCTCCGGTATGACACATTCTGCAGCTATGGCAGCAGAGATTCTTCCCGGCAAGACACTCCTTGAGGCTCTCAACACAGACCTTGTTTGCGATGCTATCAATACAGCAATGCGTGAGCTCTTCCTCCAGATCGTTTACGGTCGTAGCCAGTCGGCATTCTCCGAGGGTGGACTTGTAATCGGCGCAGGCATGGAAGATCTCGGCAAGGGCGCACGCTCAATGGTTGGTACAATGTACGGTACCAAGGACAAGGGCGTTCGTTACCTCGAGATGACAGAGGGCTACTGCACAAGAATGGCTCTCGACGAGAACGATGAGGTTATCGGCTATGAGTTCGTATCTCTCGGCAAGATGACAGACTTCATCAAGAAGGGTATGGAGCCCAACGAAGCATACGCAAAGGCTATGGGACATTACGGTCGCTTCTCCGAAGAGGACGGCGCAGTTCGTTACATAGATCCCCGTAAGGAATAATGAAGGAGGAGAAAACAAAAATGGCAACTTTTGAAGGTTATGAAAGACGAGAAGCGAAAATTCTCGCTTGCTTGAGTGAATATGGCATCTCCTCTATCGACGAGTGCAAGGCAATTTGCGAGTCCAAGGGTATCGATCCTTACACCATCGTTCAGGAAACACAGCCCATCTGCTTTGAGAACGCAAAGTGGGCATACACAGTTGGCGCAGCTATCGCTATCAAGAAGGGCGACACAAGGGCTGCTGACGCTGCAGCAGACATCGGTATCGGTCTTCAGGCATTCTGCATTCCCGGCTCCGTAGCAGAGAACCGTAAGGTTGGTCTTGGCCACGGTAACCTCGGTAAGATGCTTCTTTCCGATGAGACAGAGTGCTTCTGCTTCCTTGCAGGTCACGAGTCATTCGCAGCAGCAGAGGGCGCAATCAAGATCGCTCTCAACGCAAATAAGGTAAGAACCAAGCCCCTCCGTGTTATCCTCAACGGTCTTGGCAAGGATGCTGCTTACATCATCTCCAGAATCAACGGCTTTACATATGTACAGACCGCGTTCGATCCCTACACCGAGAGTGTTAAGATCGTAAAGGAGATCAGATTCTCCAAGGGCGCACGTGGTGACGTTCGTTGCTACGGCTCTGACAGTGTTCCCGAGGGCGTTGCAATTATGAAGCTTGAGCACGTTGGCGTTTCCATCACAGGTAACTCCACCAACCCCACACGCTTCCAGCACCCCGTTGCAGGAACATACAAGAAGTGGTGTAATGAGAATGGTGTAAACTACTTCTCCGTTGCATCCGGTGGCGGCACAGGCCGTACACTCCATCCCGATAATATGGCTGCAGGCCCTGCATCCTACGGTATGACAGACACAATGGGAAGAATGCACTCCGACGCACAGTTCGCAGGCTCTTCCTCCGTTCCTGCACACGTAGAGATGATGGGACTCATTGGAGCCGGTAACAACCCGATGGTTGGTATGACAGTTGCAGTTGCAGTTGCTATCGAAGAGGCTATGAAATAAGCCATATTCTATAAGGCTTTTTGAGGCCCTCGGGCTTCACCCCGCGATTGTAAAAATCCGATCGCACACAATTTAACAACAAAAAAGTTAGACACATCATTTGGAGAGTTTTCTCCTGTGATGTGTCCAATTATTTTTATCGCCATTATCCTTCATACATAAACGGAGAATTGAATGTTTCTAAACTTGCAAGAGTTGGTGATATGAGCTGAACAACCGTTTATAGATATATAAATTTACTAAAAGTGTGAAAAAGCGAGCCGCGAAAACGGGTCGCTAATTTTTTACCCAATGGATATTTCGGTCTACCAATGGGACATGTGGCTTACTTGTTCAAAGCATCGTCTATGAAATCTTCGTTGCCCACAAGAACAAATTTTCCGTCTGCAACAGCATCAACATCGAAACCAGAATACTTGTCCGGTGTTTTCACAATAACATCCAAGTAATCCACAAGTTGTTTTGCTTCCTTGCTTGACTTGCATTGAAAAATATAGTATCCGTTGTATTTGTCTTTTGCTTCCATAATTGAGCTGATTCCATAGTCATCAGCATCAATGCCGAATATTTCCGCTAACGCTTCAATTTCATCTTCGTCGTATATATCTACCTTGTAGTCATCACCAAGATTTTTTTCATACGATTCCATAGATGTACATGAAGCGAGGCTTATTGTTAAAGTCAAAGTTAACAATAGAAGGGCTATAAATTTTTTCATTTTTCTTCTCCTGTATTCGCAAAAATAAAAAGTGCGTCAACCGAAGTTACCGCACCGAAAAACGCTAACTTCAATTATTAACTCTTTTGAGTTACATTGCCATTATAACACAATTTTATCCAAATGTCAACCCTAAAGAGGTAATTTTTTATTTTACTATACGGTAAAATATAGTTAACCCATTTGAGTTAGGAGTGCGAAATGAGAGTTAACGAAGCTGTCAAACAGAGGATAATAGAGTTGTGTCAAGAAAATCATATTACATTAAATAAGCTATCGAACATTTGTGGTATAACTCAATCTACCTTGAATAATATTATTAGCAGGCACAATGCTACTACAACGGTCTCAACAATTAAAAAGATTTGCGACGGGCTTGAGATTACGCTTTTAGAGTTTTTTTCTTCACCGCTTTTTGACAATTTAGAACAGGAAATTAAATAATCTCATATCGGTTTTATGTGTTTTGTTCTCGGTAACAACCCGCAGGTTAAGTATGAAAGTTGCAGTTGCTATCGAAGAGGCTATGAAATAATTAGCATTCATCAAAATATCCCCCACCACTCTCCAATAGAGTGGTGGGGGTTTTGATAATTGAGCATTTGGACAGCTCGAGCAAATTATTAAAGATAAATTGTTGATTTACAACCTGTCGCGCCGTTATTTCGGTCTACGGCGAGTGATGCTTGTTATTTTTTTAAGTTGCGACAGATTTCGTTGGTTTTTAACCAAATGTTCCCCAAGCTAATTGTCAATATGCTAAATAAATACAGAGGAGGGCTTATAATTCCCCAAAGAAGGAGGAAATAATCAATTAATACAAAAAAATATGCAATTGAGTACTCGGGAGCTATATAGAATATAAATGGACTTATAAAATCTGCTCCTGTACCAACCGAGATAAAGCCTATTAAAATGGCCAATCCAATTCCACAAATTCCCACTACTATACCGTAGGAAGAAAACTTAAACAATCGCTGACCTTTTTCGCACACATCAACCACGGACAAATCGTTTTCTTTCATAGTTTTTTCTCCTTTTCTGTTAAATAATATAATTAAAAGTGCGTCAACCGAAGTTACCGCACCGAAAAACGCTAACTTCAATTATTAACTCTTTTGAGTTACATCGCCATTATAACACAATTTTATCCAAATGTCAACCCTAAAGAGGTAATTTTTTATTATACTATACGGTAAAATATAGTTAACCCATTTGAGTTAGGAGTGCAAAATGAGAGTTAACGAAGCTGTCAAACAGAGGATAATAGAGTTGTGTCAAGAAAATCATATTACATTAAATAAGCTATCGACCATTTGTGGTATAACTCAATCTACCTTGAATAATATTATTAGCAGGCACAATGCTACTACAACGGTCTCAACAATTAAAAAGATTTGCGACGGGCTTGAGATTACGATTTTAGAGTTTTTTTCTTCACCGCTTTTTGACAATTTAGAACAGGAAATTAAATAATCTTCATATCGGTTTTATGTGTTTTCTTCTCGGCAACAACCCGCAGGTTAAGCATGACAGTTGCAGTTGCTATCGAAGAGGCAAGCAAGTAATTTGCTGATTTTCCCTTGATTTCATTGACTTTTTAAGATGTTTCGACATCTTTTGGGTAAGTTTTTGAGAACAAGAAATCATCAATTTAACAACTTTTAACTAAAAAAGAGTTAGACACATCATTTTGGGGTTTACCAGAGTGATGTGTCTAATGCTTTTCGAGAGACCCTTGACTAGCTCCCCAAAAAGTGCTACAATAAAAATATAGTAAATCTAAGGTAAGTTATTCATTACCAATCGAATTATTTCTGCAAAACTATGACATGGAGGGCGCGCATATGACAATCATTCAGAATAAATCCGGAACATTTCATTTGAATCAGAATGGAGCGCTGGTCTTTTTTGAGAGTCTGTATAAGAATGGGCTATATCCGTATCGTCACTTTGAGTTGACAATTCCCGAAGGCGTGCGGGAGCTTGTTCCGCATATCTTTGCCGCACAAGAAATCACCCATCTTGAGCTGCCATCTTCTTTGGAAAGAGTGGCGAGGACCGCTTTCTCCGGGGCGATGATCGATGAGGTTGTGCTCCCCGCGAATCCCCGCGATGCTGTGATGCGCCAACTCGCGCACGCGCTTCGTTTTGCGTTCACCTGGGAATCGCAAAAATTGACAAGTAGCTGGAAGAAGGAATACGCCGATATTTATTTTGGCAAAAGTCAGCCCTCCCCTGCTTGGAAACGCATTTCCAATTCCAGCGGTGATTTTTATCTGGATTCAGATTCTGTATTAATGAAGTTTGTCCCTTCGTATCCTGCGGATTCGTTGCATATCCCGGAGGGTGTGGAGGCGATTCCGTCAAATATGTTTCAAAACAGCTGTGTTCCATCGGTTGTAACATTTCCGAATAGTCTACGTTGGCTCGGTTGTATCGTCGATGGTGGCTTGTTTTCACAACAATTATTTATGCACAGTCGGTTATCGGACGTAACCTTGCCGAGCCATTTGGAGCTTTTTGCTCCCGCTTCATTTTTAGGCTGTCATATTCAAACGCTGACCATTTCAGGCGCATTATCAAATTGTTCTCCTTCAGTTTCCGGGCGTAGATTCAAGGATAATCATATCGAAAGAATTCGTGTACCGTTGAAATTTCAAGACGCTCTAATGAATGTTTTCAATAATCGATGCTGCACGTTTGAAACAGAAGAGGATCCTGTTCTCGGCACGATGTTTTGCGCTGTGGATAAATCCGCTTCATTGGGCTGGGGCGATGAGATAGAGCGCGTGATGGGTGAGATACTCTATATAGAGAAAAAAAGCGCCGACGTGTAGTCGGTAGAGAGTTGTCTCGATTTCGGCGCAGGCAACAACCCGCAGGTTAAGTATGACAGTTGCAGTTGCAGTTGCTATCGAAGAGGATATGAAATAATTAGCATTCAAAATAACCCCCACCACTCTCAAATAGAGTGGTGGGGGTTTTTCTCGGTTGTGATTTGACAATCTGCGGCAAATGTGGTATTATATTATATAATAAAGCTAATAAAGCTAATAAAGCTAATAAAGCTAATAAAGCTAATAAAGCTAATAAAGCTAATAAAGCTAATAAAGCTTGGGATTGTTTAATTCGGCTTTTGTGAGAGATTTTGATTTTGGGAGGTGAATGCGATGCTTGGGAGGGCGTATGTTGAGATAACCAATATTTGCAATCTTTCCTGCACCTTTTGCCATAAGACGCAGAGGGAGGGGCGAATGATGAGCAAAGAGGAGTTCTCGCTTGTTCTCTCACGCCTGCGTGGGCAAGTGGAGGAGATATATTTTCATCTTATGGGCGAGCCTATGCTTCATCCGTCCCTGCCACTCTTTGTAAGTATGGCAAATGAGGCGGGCTTTAGGACTATGATAACTACCAACGGCTCCCTCATCGGTGACAACGCCGCATCCCGTGCTCTTCTTCTGTCCGTGCCATATCGCATAAGCATCTCCCTGCACGCACCTGCCGCAAACCCTGCGTTCTCCTCCCAGGGCTATCTTTCCTCTTGCATAGACTTTGCACAGAGGGCGGCTAAACTCGGTACTTTTGCCGTGTTGCGCCTTTGGAACATCGGTGGCGAGGGTGAGCGTGAGAACTCGGCAATTCTCGACATTTTGCACACATCTTTCCCGGGTGAGTGGGTGGAGAGACGAGGAGGGCAGAGCGTAAGGATTTACACGAGAACATTTCTTGAATGGGGAGAGGAATTTGAGTGGCCGGATCTTGCCGCCGAGAGTATTTCCCCTGACGATGACGCATATTGTCACGGGCTTTGTGATCAGATAGGCGTGCTTTCTGACGGACGAGTTGTGCCTTGTTGTCTTGACAGCGACGGAGTTATAACTCTTGGTAACATCTTTGAGACTCCTCTTGATGAGATATTAAGCACACCCAGAGCGTGTGCCATTCGTGACGGCTTTAGGCGCAGGAGAGCCACAGAGGAGCTGTGCCGCCGTTGTGGATACGCAAGGAGATTTAGCAAAAAATAAGAGCAGGAGCGTTTTCCTGCTCTTTATTTGTAAACATTCTTCAAACTGTGCAAAATAGCGTGAAAAATGTTTGATTTTTACCAAAATATATAGTATAATTAATGTGTGTGCGCTCATTTCGGGCGTACTTTGAAAAGAAATAAAAGTTATAATATATGTGAGGTAAAAATGCGTAAGTACGAAACGGTGTCGGACGAGCTTTGCAGACGAATGGAGCTTGAAAAAGAAAACGGCACGTTTGTCAGAGTTGGATGTGACAATTCATCCGCTATAAGACGGCGTGCGGTTGAGCGTGACAACGGAAGCGTTTGGCGTCCGACCTATGTCCACGATATTGACAAGATTTTGCACTGCCCCTTTTACAACAGATACACCGACAAAACACAGGTGTTTTCTCTCATCAGGAATGACGATGTTACACGTCGCAGTCTGCACGTTCAGCTCGTCTCAAGAATTGCACGCACCATAGGAGGTGCGCTCAACCTCAATCTTGACCTAATTGAAGCTATTGCGCTCGGTCACGATATGGGACATCCCCCCTTTGCTCACACAGGTGAGCGTTATCTCAATGAAATCTACCACGAGCACACGGGAAATTATTTCCACCACAATGTTCAGTCGGTGCGTGTGCTTGACGGAATTTTCCCCTACAACATCACTCTGCAGACGCTTCACGGCATTCTCTCGCACAACGGCGAGATGGAAGAGGAGATATTCTATCCCTCGCCCATCGGTAGCTTTGAGGAGTTTGACGAGCTTATGAGCCGTTGCTACACGGAGCCCGGGGCTGCAAACAGCGTTAACCCTGCGACACTTGAGGCTGCAGTTGTGCGCATTTCTGACATAATTGCCTATCTTGGCAAGGACAGACAGGATGCTGCACGAGTTAATATGGTTGAAGAGGATGCATTTTATAATGCAGAAATCGGATCTATCAATTCGGAGATTATCAACAATCTTGTTGCAAATATCATTGAAAACAGCTACGGTAAGCCCTATATCAGGCTCGGTCACAGGCATTTTGAGGCACTTGCGGCGTCGAAGCGTGAGAATTATTCCAAGATTTACGATAGCACAGCTACAAGGGCAAGACTTGACGTAACAGCAAAGCCGATGATGGCTGAGATTTACAGTCGTATGCTTGAAGATCTTCTGAAAGGCGACAGAACCTCACCAATCTATACGCACCACATTGACTATGTAAACAAGATGTATTATAAGCGAAGCCGTCCGTATGAGGAGAGCGATCCTCATCTTATAGTTGTAGACTTTATTGCGAGTATGACGGAGAGCTTCTTTATTGAATTCCACCGTCACCTCTTCCCATCCAGCAACTACGAGGTTGTTTACAAGGGATATTTTGATTGATCGTACAGGAGATAGAAATGTTTGAGAAAGTAATTGACGAAATTCGTGCGTTTGACACAATAATAATACACAGGCACACAAATCCCGATGGGGATGCGCTTGGCAGTGCTGTTGGACTTAAGAATATTATCAAGGCGAATTTCCCCGAAAAGAGAGTTTATTGTGTTGGCGATATGTCAAAGAGATATTCCTTTATTGAGGACTCGGCAACTGACGATATCTCTGATGAAGAATACTCAGGTGCTCTTGCAATTATCCTTGACACCTCGGCGGCGTCTTTGATTTCGGATGAACGATACCGTCTCGCTTTGCGAAGAGTTCGCATTGACCACCACATATACTGCGAGACTATTGCGGAGACAGAGGTAACGGACACGTCCTTTGAGAGCTGTTGCTCTATGATTGGTGCGTTTGCTATGGAGTGCTCGCTTGTGCTTCCGCCGGTTGCTGCAAAGGCACTATACACGGGAATGATTACGGATTCGGGACGTTTTCGTTATGATTCCACATCCTCGCAGACCTTCCGTATTGCCGCATTCATCCGCCAAGTTCCATTTGACACAAATGACATTTTCAGAAATCTCTATTCCGATGATTTTGAGTTTATCAGACTCAGGGCAAGCTTTGTGCTGAAAATCCGTTTCAGCGAGAAGAATGTTGCATACATCTATACAACGAAGGACGAGCTTGCCGAGACGGGTGCTGACACCTTCACCATTTCAAGAGGAATGGTGAACACTATGTCGGAAATTCGTGGAGTGGATATCTGGGCAAACTTTACTGAGACGGACGCAGGCGTGCTTTGCGAGATCCGTTCAAGCAAGTATAATATCAACCCCATCGCC
This sequence comes from Eubacteriales bacterium, assembly GCA_045543615.1. Classification (GTDB taxonomy): domain Bacteria; phylum Bacillota; class Clostridia; order Oscillospirales; family CAG-272; genus CAG-390. The sequence continues at coordinate 27,965 of JAZPXL010000053.1, read as the reverse complement.
GTAAAGTACGGTGGTGGTGGACACGCAAAGGCGAGTGGATGCACGCTTGCCGACAGGGACGAGGCTATGCGTTTGTTAAATGACCTCGGCGAACTTGTGGAGGAATAAGATGTATACTGAAATAAAGAAAGCTATACTCGGAAAAATCCGTGAGTATGACAAAATATTCATCTATCGCCACGTCCGTCCCGACGGTGACTGCGTTGGCGCAACAAAGGGACTTTGCGAGATCTTGCGCCAAAGCTTTCCCCAAAAGCAGATAAAGATTGCAGGTGGGCCTATTCCCGAGTATCTTGAATTTCTTGGCAGTGACGAGGAGGAGATAGACGAGAGCGAATACGAGGGCGCACTTGCCATCGTGCTCGACACAGGCTCGGCTGACAGAATTTCAAACAAGAGCTACACCCTCTGCCGTGAGCTTATCAAAATCGACCACCATATCCCAAGGGATCAGTATGGCGATATTCAGTGGGTTGAGGAGGAGCGTTCCTCCACCTGTGAGCTTGTTGCAGATTTCTATGTAAGCTTCAAGGACGAGCTTGTGATCAACTCCTACGCCGCAACCTGTATTTACACAGGTATGGTTACAGATTCGGGACGCTTCCGTTTCCGTAGTGTTGATGGGGATACTATGCGCCTTGCAGGTGCTATGCTTGATGTCGGAATTGACGTTGACAAGCTCTATGCAGAGCTTTATATGAAGGACTTTGGATATATGAAGTACCACGCTGCTATTCTCTCAAAGATGAAGATAACAAAAAATGGCGTTGCCTACATTGTTGTCACAAGAGAGATGCAGGAGAAGTTCAATCTGACATCGGAGGAGGCAAGCTCTGCCGTTTCGTTCCTCGACTCCATCAAGGGTAGCCTTATCTGGATCGCCTTTATTGAGGGAGCAGGTGACGGTGACGCCATCCGTGTAAGGCTTCGCTCAAGATTTGTTACCGTAAACGAGATTGCAGAAAAATACCGTGGTGGTGGACACGATTGCGCTTGTGGTGCTACCGTATATGACGCAAAGGAAATGCGTGCGCTCATCAGGGATGCTGATCGCAGACTTGGCGAGTATAAGAAAAATGAGGAGGGTTGGCTGTGAGAATACTTATAACCAACGATGACGGAATAAACGGCGAGGGCCTTTTGACCCTTGCAAGATGGGCAAGACGTTTGGGAGAGGTAACAGTTGTCGCTCCCAAGGTTGAACAGAGTGGTAAGAGCCACGGAATTGAGATAATCAAGGCTTTTGAGGTAAAGGAGACGAGAATTGACGGAGACATCCGTGCGTTCAGCGTTGACTCAACACCTGCCGATTGCGTGCGCTTTGCTGTGCTTGGAATGGGAGAGAAGTACGATCTCGTTTTCTCGGGCATAAACTCGGGACTTAATATCGGTCTTGACATTGTTTATTCGGGTACTGTCGGTGCAGTATATGAGGCGGCAACGCTTGGAATGAACGCAGTTGCAGTTTCGACCTGTCGCTCGACCTTTGCTCCGGCTCTCGGTAGCCTTGACCGTATTTGCAACTACTTTGTGGACAACGCACTTCTCTCAAAGAATATTGCGTACAATGTAAATATCCCCAAGGAAGCAGGCGATATTCGCATAACAAGACAGGGACGGAAATATTATTCCGATGATTTCGTGCCACAGGGTGACGATATGTACAAGCCTGTCGGCAAGTGCATATATGAGGAAGCTGACGACTTCAGTATCGACACTCACGCCGCAATGCACGGATTTATTTCTATCACACCGCTCTCGCTTGAGAGAACAAATCTTGAGGTCTTTGACGCTCTTCGCTCTTGAGTGCGAAAGATTATATATTATATAATAGGAAAGAAACAGCTCTCCGACCGAGGTCGGAGAGCTGTTTTTGCTTGATACTTCTATCAATTATGCGAGTGTAACCTCGATAGCAGAAATGCGAGCCTGACCGTTGGTCTTGTCGCTTGTGTTGCCAACACCGAAGGTTACGGAGTTTGCGTTAACAGTTACAACTGCGTCAGAAGCAACGTTTGCGCCATTCTGTGTGAGTGTGCCGTCGTTCTGGGAAGCGTATGTAATCTTAACGGAAGCAATTGTCTTGCCCTCAGCTGCCTTGATGGTAACTGTTGCGTTCTCTGACTGGTAAATTCTCCAGTTCTCGCCGTTCTCATAGTACTTACCTGTGTTGAGTCCGTAATCGCCAACTGCTGTGCCGGCAGCTGTGATTGTTACGTCTGCGCTGTAATTGATGGTAAGATAACCTGTGCCGTTTGCCCAGCTGTTTGCGTCAGCGTATGTAGCGATAACGAGTGCGCCTGCGGGAGTAGCGGGAGTGGAGGGAGTTGTTGTTGTCTCACCGGAGCCTGCTGTTGTCTCGTCGGATGCGTCACCGGAGCCTGCGTTCTGTGTGAAGAGAACGAGAGTTGCGTTCTTGAACTGAGCTGTGCCCTTGTACTGACCAACGGAGCCGAGAACGGTGATTGTGTCACCAACTGCGGGCTTGGTTGCAAGACCGTCGTATCTTGTACCGGCCTGGTCATAGATGCCGTAGATGTAAATTGTGTTGCCCTCAGCGTCCTTGATGTACATATTACCGTACTTATCATTTGCGATCTCGGTGATTGTACCACTTACAAGGTAGGGAGTCTCTGTGTAAACGTTGTCAGCCTGAGCTGCGCCTGTTGTAGCTGCGTCCTTGATGGAGGAAGCTGCTGTGAAGGAAACCATATCAGCGTTCTTGAGCTGAGCTGTGCCGTTGTACTGGCCAACTACGCCGAGAACTGTGATATAGTCGCCAACTACGGGCTTAGCGCCTGTGAAGTCGCCGTACTTCTGACCGTCAATGTATGTACCGTAAATGAGAATGCTGTCGCCGTTCTCATCCTTGATAACGATGTTACCGTACTTATCGTTCTGGATCTCAACGATAACGCCTGCAGCGAGGTACTTGCCTGTTGTGTAGGTGTTGTGACCCTGAGCTGCGCCAAGTGTAACGAGGTCCTTGATGGGTGTTGCGCTCTTGGAGAGCTTGATTGTGAATTCCTTTGTCTCAGTAGCGTCGCCGCACTTGAGAGTAGCTGTTACCTTAACTTCAACAGCATTGTCCGGAACCTTGAGTGTGAGCTTGCCATCAGCGATGGTAGCTGCGCCTGTTGTGTCGGTTGTTGCCCAAGTGATAGTAACATCACTGTAGTACTTACCTGTTGCGATGAGGTCGAGAATTGTGTCAGCAGAAACATTGTCGCTGAGCTTGAGAGCCTCAAGCTCTGCTGCGAGCTTCTCTGCAGGTGTCTTCTCTACTTCTACATAGTTTGTGAAGGGAGTTGTTGTGGTAGGAATGATGTAGGGTGTGCCGCTGTATGTGATAAGGATACCTGCAACGTCAGCCTTGTAGCCGAAGTGTGCGAGGTGGTCAGCGTCGATTGTTGCCTTGTCCTCAGCCGTAAGTGTGGTGGGGAAGTCGGTAACGTATGTTCTTACATAAGCCTTGATGCCGTTAAGCTCGAAGTAGAGGTACTGGCTTGTAGCTGTTGCGAGGTCCTGAGCACCGAGGGTAACGCCCTTGATAACTACGGGAAGAGCTACGAACTTGTTGAAGTCTGTGCCTTCAACAAACTTGTCGGTGATGTCGATAGGAGTGATTTCCTTCTTCTCAGAGTCGATAATCTCAGCTGTACCACCCTTGATTTCCTGCATTCCGTTGTAGGGAGTTACAGGACCTGTTACACGAACAGTCATACCAACCTCGATGTTAAGGTCAGCAACAGGGTCTGCTTCCATCTGGTAGGAGTAGTAGCCACCTGTTGTGGACTGATCCATAAGGAAGAGGTGGTTACGGGAGTTGCCGGCTGCCTTGGAGTTGATAGCAACAACTGTACCCTGAACGATAACTGTATCGCCCTCAACTGCTGCCATATAAGCATCCCAGCTTGTGATAGCGAATGCGGGAACCTTGCGGTTGTAGGAAACTGTGATGGACTGACCATCAGGACCGGAGATTGTAGCTGTGAGTGTGTAAACGATTTCCTCGATTGTGTCCTCGTTTACGTCGATGGTAGCTGTGTTGTCATCGTTAACAACAACCTTAACGCCGTCAGCTGCGCCTGCTGTTACTTCAACAGACCAAACAACAGAGTATGTGGTTTCGCCAACCATTGTGGAGGTAACCACATTATAGTCGGATGCGGTTACTTCAGAATCATTCTTGTAGAGTGCGTTAATGTACTGCTTTGCCGAATCAAGACCGGATGTGTCGCCACCCTGTGTGTTATCGCAAGCAACGAAAACTACGAGGCAGAGGACGAGAGCCAAAGCAATTGCAAGAAACTTTTTCATTTTTGACTCCTTGTTGTATAAAATTTTTTAATTATTAATGTGAATGTCGTTCTGGGAGAAGACCTTGATCTGATATGAGCCGTTATAGTAATCTATAATGCCGCATACATCAATATTCTTGCCCATATATTCTTCTGCGGTGATGAGCTTGCCGTTCTCGTCAAAGAAGGGAACGGTGCGAACATCAACCTTTACTCCGTCTACCTCGCAGGTGAGAGTCATAGCACCGTTGGATGCGCTGTCTTCCTTGTCTGTGGTGTAGATGGACTTGACGGTGAGGTTTTCCATTGAAATGGAGGTGCTCATAGCGGCCTCGGCGTAGCCAAGGGTTATGGTCTCCTCATCAAATTCGATGTCAACCTTGCCGTTTACGAATTTGTCAGCAGTTGTGGGAACATATGCAGGGGGATTGTTCTTTGAAATCGCCTGAATGTTCTCGGGATCGTCGGGCTTCATCTGTCTGTATGTAAGACCGGAGACCTGATATGTGCCGCCGCCCTCATAGAACTGAACAGTACCGACTATGCGAGCTTCATTACCAACGGTGAGGATGTCAAGTCCCTCGCCTGAGAGGTTGAAGCCGTAGTAAACGCTCATTCCATAGTACATACCGGTCTCTTCATCGTAGGACTCGACATATACGCTGTTGTTGTCATTCTTGGTGATTACGCCTGTGAATGCAACCTTGATGTTGTTATACTCCTCAACATTCGCACGAAGCTCCTTGAGGGTAAGCTCAACGGCTGTACCATAGTAGTAATCGGGGTCCTTCTGACCTGAATAAACGTGAAGCTTTTCAGCTCTTGCCTGATTTATAGCAGCCATACAAGTCTCGCCGTAGCGATTGTTTGCAGAGTTGGATGCTATTGCAAGGCCGTTTTGAAGAATTTCAATATTGAGATTGCGATATTCCTCGCTGCCCTGGGGCTTGTACCATACCCATACGAGATGGCGTCCGCCTGTGGAGTCGAGATTCCATTTGCCATCGTCGGACTCAACGATGATGGATTCGGCATTCTCAAGCTTTTCACGGGTAAAGGCAGATGCCTTCTTGCCGTATTCCTCAATTTTACCTGTGGACTCGGGGGTGTTGATAGCAAGGTATCTTGCCTTGAGCACGCCGTTGTCACTCACGGATGCGGGAACGTTAAAATGTGTGGTATCACCATCGACGTAGAGCTTTACTGTAACCTCTTGCTTGAGAGTTGCAGAGCTTTGGTCGAGCTTTACCTGTGCGGCGTAGTCAACCGACTCGCCCGGCTGATTCTGGGGTGTTTCTGTGGGATCACAGGCAACAAACGCCAGAATCAGTGTGCAGACGAGCAGCAACGCCGATACAAATCTAAGCGTCTTTTTCATCTGAGCTTTTAGTTTTGAGTTTTAGTTTTATTTGGGTTTGAGTTAATTTAAATTAGCCTGCGCTGTATTCGCACTCGTCAACAGCATCCTTGAATGCCTTCTTGATCATTGCGTCAACGTCGCCGCCATCATCAGCTGTGAGACACTTAGCAAGGAGTGCGCCAACCTGGTCACGAGCTGCAGAAGAGCCGTTGAATGCGGGAGAGGTGTAGTAAGCATCAGCCTGCTCAAGACATACCTTAGCAGAGAGAGCGGAGATATAGTTGCCACCGTCTGCCTTCTCAAGGAATGCAGCGTATGTGGGGTTGGATGCTACGCTCTTGAGTACGGGAACGTAACCGGAAGCCATTGAGAACTCAGCCTGGAACTCAACGGATGTTGTAAGGAACTTAACGAAGAGCCAAGAAGCTACAACTTCCTGAGGATTGCTCTTCTTGAAGATGCAAACGCTGGGACCCTGGGAGATAACCTTCTTGTTTGTAGCATCGAGCTGAGGAACGGTTGCGATGCCTACCTCGAAGGGATAAGAACCGTCATCGCCTGCCTTAGGACGCTGATGTGTTGCGCCTGCAGAAGAACCGATGGACATATAGCTCTTTGTGCCGCTTGCAGCAGTGAAGAGGCCGGAGGTGTAGGAGTTGAAGATTGTCTGAGTGGTGAGGTAGCCCTTCTGATACCACTCTCTGAATCTCTTTATGAATGCGTGGTTCTGCTCGTTGTCGAAAAGGAAGTGATCGCCTGTTGCGCTTGTGTAGGGAGACTTCTGCTGTTCGCACATTGTGATGAACCAGTTGGATTCGCTGTCATAGCCGAGGGGGATGCACTCAGGGTCGATAGCCTTGATCTGTGCGCAAACCTGCTCAAGCTCGTCCCAAGTGGTAGGAACGGAGATGTTGTTAGCCTCAAAGAATGTCTTGTTGTAGTAGAGAACCTCTGTGGACTTGGAGAAGGGGAGAGTGTACATCAGGTCGTTACCGAACTGACGGCCTTCCTCGTAGTAACCCTCGATGAAGTCGTTCTGCTGATCAGCAGTAAGACCAAGAACCTCTGTTGTGCCGTCTGCACGAGTAACCTCGATCTCGCTTGCGATGAGGTTGTCAAGTGTTACAACTGCGTTAGCAAGGTTGTAGAGAGCAACGTGGTCGGGATAGCAGTAAGCGATGTTGGGCTGGTTACCAACGGTGATCTGTGTGGAGATCTGCTCGCGAACGTCATCATAGCCACCAACCTGCTCGTGAACAACGGTAATGTTGGGGTAGAGCTTGTTGAACTCGGTTACATAGTAGTCGAGAACTGTGCGGAGGTTTTCGCCCATTGTGTGATAGAAGGTAATAGTAACTGCGCTTCCATCATAACCCTCAGCGGGAACCTCGAAGTTAGGCTGTGCCTTCTGGTCGTCACAGGATGTGGCGAAGACTGCGGTTGTGAGAAGTGTTGCGAGAATAAGGAGAATTGAAATAATTCTTTTCATTGTTCTTGCGTTCCTTTCATATTTTAAATTGTTTTTTATTTTTTAAGTGACGTTTCCGTCATTTAACCCTTAAGTCCGCCACGGCTTACGCCCTTCATAATGTATTTTCTAAGGAAGATAAATACAAGGAAGAGAGGAGCTGAGACGATTGCAACGGCTGCCATCTGCTGAGGATAGTTAACTGTTCCGATAGCGGGGTCAACCGTAAATGCGTTTCTAAGACCATTTGTGATGAGCTTGTGAGCGTCATCGTTTGCAACGAGACGGGGCCAGATATATGAGTTCCAAGCACCCATCATCTTGAGAATGGTGATAGAAATGAGAGTGGGAAGTGCGAGGGGGATCATTACCTTCCACAGATATTTGATATCCGATGTGCCGTCAACCTTTGCAGCGAGGTAGAGCTCGTTTGGTATCTGCAGGAAGTTCTGACGGAGCAGGTAGATATAGAATACGCTGACGAGGAAGGGAACTATAAGTGCTGTGAAGCTGTTCATCCAACCGAACTCGTTGATGGTCTGATAGTTGGTGATCGTGAAAAGCTCACCGGGGATCATCATTGTAGCAAGGAGGGCAGCAAAGAGTGCGTTCTTACCCTTGAACTCAAGGCGAGCAAAAGCGAAAGCCGAGAGAACTGTGATAACAAGGGAGAGGAGAGTTGAAACAACACCAACGTAGAGGGTGTTGAGGAACAATCTGCCAAGGTTTGCTGTTTTGAATGCTTCAACATAGTTTGAGAACATTATCTTCTGGGGGAAGAATGTCGGAATTGTGAGCATATACTCGTCAATTGACTTGAGCGAGGAAATGATCATCCAATAGAACGGGAAAAGAACGATAAGAGCCATAACACCGAGGAAAATGTAGGTGAATACGGTAAACAGGATCTTTCCTGCCTTGTTCTTGTTCTTTTCCTTCGTCATATTTCTTTCGTTCATTGTTTTGATACTTGCCTGTTGTGTCATATTGCACCTCTCAATAATGAACTTTCTTCTTACTTACCCACATATTGATGAGGGTTACGATAAGAATGATGACGAAAAGGATGAGTGCGGCGGCACTTGCGCGTCCCTGGTTGTTGCTGCTGAGTGCGTCGTAAATAAATCCTACCATTGTGTTAAGTCTGCCGGGATCGTCAACGGGACCCATTGTGTCTCCGAATATACCGACGATGCTTGAGTATTCCTTAAATCCACCGATAAAGCCTGTGATAACAACGTATGCGATCATCGGAGAGAGAAGCGGAACTGTGATCTTGGTAAATACACGCCAACGGGGAGTGCTGTCTATCTTTGCTGCATCGTAGTACTGCTTGTTGACGCTCTGAAGACCACCAAGAAGGATGAGGATCTTGAAGGGGAGAGCGTTCCAAACGATGTATATTACCATAATGGCAATATTTGCTGCGTAGGACGAGCCTGCGTTGATCCAGTTGATGGGAGCACCACCGAAGAACTCGATTATGTTGTTTACAATACCTGCAGTAATAATTATCTGGTTGGGTGTGCCGTGGAACGAGCCAACGATGTTGAACATCGTTGCAAATACCATTCCTATGGCGATGGAGTTTGTTACATAGGGGAGGAAGAAGATTGTCTGCAAGAATCTCTGCAGAACCTTTATCGAGTTGAGCGCAACTGCGATAAAGAGAGCGAGTATTGTCGAAAGTGGTACTGTCAGTATACAAAGAAGCATCGTGTTTTTAAGGCAATCGATGAACTTGTTGTACTGAATTACCTTCAGGAAGTTGCCTATGCCGAAATTGAACGTAGCACCTGCGGCAGCTTCAAGGCTCTTATAGTTTTCGAGGAAAGCCATTCTTACCGTGTTGACTATCGGCCATACTGTGAAAACGAGCAATAGCACAATAGCAGGGGCAAGGTATATCCACGCTTTCCACTGCTGCTTACTGTCTACCATAGCTTACACCTCAAAGTAAAGTGTTTCCTCGGTCTCCTTGTTGAAGAGGAATACCTTGTGGGGAAGGAGATTGTAGCGAATGGTCGCTGCAGTAGCGTCGATATGGTTGTCGGCGTTAACGATGGAGCGAATAGCAGGGTTCTGGGATGCGGGATGTGTGGATACAACGCTTACGTCACGTCCCATAACCTCAACAGCCTTCATTGCGCAGTTGAGTGCGCCATCCTCGGAGGGAACAAAGCCTTCAGGACGAATACCGATGTAAACCTCCTGATCCTCAACTCCACGAACTGTGAGCACAGCATCCTCACCGATATAGAGCACGCCGTTCTCAACCTTACCATCAAATACGTTGATGGGAGGAGTTCCAAGGAACTTAGCAACGAAGAGGTTTACGGGATGATCATAAACATCCTGGGGCTTGCCGATCTGCTGAACAACGCCAAGCTTCATAACAACGATGAGGTCGGAGATGCTCATAGCTTCTTCCTGGTCGTGAGTTACAAAGATTGTTGTGATCTGTGTCTCACGCTGGATGCGACGGATTTCCTCACGGGTCTGGAGACGGAGGCGTGCATCGAGGTTGGAGAGAGGCTCGTCGAGAAGGAGTACACGGGGGAACTTAACGAGAGCACGAGCGATAGCAACACGCTGCTGCTGACCACCGGAAAGCTCGGAGGGTTTGCGATCCATAAGATTGTCGATCTGAACGAGCTTTGCTGCGTAGAGTGCTCTCTCAAGCATCTCGTTCTTTGACATCTTTTCCTTACCTCTGAGGTTTTCAAGAGGGAAGAGGATGTTCTGCTTTACCGTCATATGAGGGTAGAGGGCGTAGTTCTGGAAAACAAGTCCAACTCCTCTGTTCTCAGGTGAAAGCTCGGTTACGTCAGTGTCTCCAAAGAAGATGTGTCCCGATGTAGGCTTGAGAAGTCCGCTGATCATATAAAGGGTAGTGGATTTACCACATCCGGATGGGCCGAGCAAGCCAATGAGCTTACCATCGGGAATCTCGAATGTGAAATCGTTTACCGCAATTACTTCTTCATTGGAATTCTTGTTCCTGCTGGGGAAGATTTTGGTTAGGTTTTGCAATTCGACTTTCATTGTTTCTTCCTTTTCTTATATGTCAAATATTTTTTGTTTGCTTTTTTAAGTCCGAGCGTCAGCTCTCGACGATGGAGTGCGACTTGATATATTCGTCACGCTCCTCCTCGTTCTCAAAAATCATCTGGCTTGCCATATCGACGACCACGGTGTTTGAGAGGAGATCGTGAATACAGGAATTCGTCTTTGTGACGATGAGAAGCACCACCTGAAGCACAAGTATGAGCAAGAGCACCACTCCGCCTACGATGCCAATCGAGCCGAAATAGAGCATAAGCACGATGAAAACTGCAACCATTGTTTCAAGGGTATATTTACCAAGCACAGTGCGAATGAAAAGAGAGAGGTTGCTGATTTTGATGCCGTCCGTTCTCATAACGGCGAGAGAGAAAATCTTTTTGCCGACAGTTTGACCGTTTCCGACAATGGCAGGAACGGCAAACTCAAGAGCAAGATAGGCGATGAGGATGCTGAGCGACGTGATAAGCAGGGTGAGGCTTATGAGCATATTATATGTATAATTTGCTTCCTCATCGTTGAGAAATGCATCGTACGCAGAGTCATACGTTGCTTTCTCCTCGTCTGAGAGGGCTTCGTATTCCTCAAGGCTTATGTCAAATGACACGCCGTGCTCCGTCTCATATTTTGCGTAGAGCGACTCAAGCGACTCGCTGTAAGAGTCAAAGCCGAAGATGGCAGACATCGCAAAAGCGATACCTGTAACGAGTATAATTAACAAAATAAAGTCGAGCAGGAAAGCAGATATTCTTTTAAGAAAGCTCGCTTTTTGAAGATCTGTAAGCATTGTTTTCTCCGAAAAAGCACAAAATGTGCGAAATGTTTTTTCGTGTGGGATGGGGAGAAGTCTTCATTGTTCTTGACAAATCCACACACAATATAATAATACCACAAATCACGACAAAAATCTATACTTTTTCTAAATTTTATAATAAAACTTTGATATTTTTTTATACTTATTATTTATAATAATATAAAATAAAGAGAAAAAGGCAGTTTTTTGAAAATGAAGCACGAAAGTTGCTCTTTTTGTTGACAATATCGGGTGGGTGTGGTATACTTTTTTGGGAGGTGTTTGCAAATGAATACTAATGGAAAAACTATTTTTTGCATTGGCGCATCCAACACGAGAGTAATAGTTGACGATGACGGCCGTCCTCTTTCGGATATGAACTATCCACTTATGCTGGGGCTCAGACTTCGTGCCCGTGTTCGCAATTTCGGTGTCAGTGGTTCAAACATTACGCCGTGTGAGAGTCGGAATGACAGCTATATTGAGCGTGTGGAGAAAATAGACGAGGACTGCGACATCGTGCTTTTGCAGGGCGAGGGCAACGATGCCGTCCACGGAATACCTCTTGGAGAGGTGGGAGATTTGACACCCGAAAGCTATACGGGTGCGCTTCGCACACTCATTCGCAAATTAAAGAAAAAGTTTGATGGTAAAACGCTTATAGTCCTTACGGGTATGAGAAAGAGACGTGCAGCAGTTCGTACAGACGGACTTACTCACGATGACTTTCACAGAGCTTTCACCGAGGTTGCATCAGAGGAGGGAGTTTTAATTGTCGATTTTTACGCCGACGAGGTGCTTGATCCCACTAATCCCGAATATATGCCGGACGGAGTGCATATGTCGGAGAGGGCTTGTATGTACTACGCAGACAAGCTGGCAGATATTATCAGATCACTTTGAGAGAGAACAAACCAATATGGACAAAAGTCCGTAGGCAACGCCTACGGACTTTTTGTTTTATGATTACTTAATGATAACCTTCTTAAACGCCTTCTTGCCACGGCGAATAACGATACCACTGCGGATAGCGTCAGCAGAGTACGCTGTCTTGATGTCGGTTACCTTCTCGCCGTCAACGGTAACGCCACCCTGGTCGACAGCACGTCTTGCCTCGGACTTGGAGGGAACGAGACCTGCCTTAACCATAAGTGTGAGGATGTCAATAGAGCCTGCGGCATCGAGATCGCTCTCGGTAATTTCGGCTGTGGGGATCGCAGCGTCGGCACCTGCTCCAAAGAGAGCCTTTGCACTTGCCTCTGCGGCATCTGCTGCATCCTTGCCGTGAACGAGGGAGGTAAGCTCGTATGCAAGAATTTCTTTTGCACGGTTGAGCTGGCTGCCCTCCCACGCATCCATCTCGTCGATCTGCTCAACGGGGAGGAAGGTGAGCATTCTGATGCACTTGAGAACGTCTGCATCAGCAACGTTTCTCCAATACTGATAGAAATCGTAGGGAGTGGTCTTCTTGGGATCGAGCCAAACTGCATTTCCTGCTGTCTTGCCCATCTTCTTGCCGTTTGAGTCGAGAAGAAGGGTAATTGTGAGTGCGTATGCATCACGAGCAAGCTTGCGACGGATAAGCTCAGTACCACCAAGCATATTTGACCACTGGTCATCGCCACCGCACTGGAGGTTGCAGCCGTATTTCTGGTAGAGAGCATAGAAGTCATAGCTCTGCATAATCATATAGTTGAACTCAAGGAAGGAAAGTCCCTTCTCCATTCTCTGCTTGTAGCATTCTGCAGAGAGCATCTTGTTTACGCTGAAATGTGTACCGATGTCACGGATGAAATCAACGTAGTTGAGGTCAAGAAGCCAATCGGCGTTGTTGACCATAATAGCCTTGTCATCGGAGAAGTCGATGAAGCTTGACATCTGAGCACGGAAGCAAGCGCAGTTGTGCTCGATAGTCTCCCTTGTCATCATAGTGCGCATATCGGTACGTCCCGAGGGATCGCCTATCATAGCAGTACCACCACCGATAAGAGCGATGGGCTTGTTGCCTGCCATCTGCAGACGGCGCATAAGTGTAAGAGCCATAAAGTGACCTGCGGTCAGTGAGTCAGCTGTGGGGTCAAAGCCGATATAGAATGTAGCCTTACCATTGTTTATAAGATCGCAGATCTCAGCCTCATCGGTAACCTGAGCTACAAGATTTCTCGCTTTCAGTTCTTCGTAAATAGTCATAATCCTTTATCCTTTTTCGATTGCAAATAATTTTTAAAATGAAAAAAGCCACGTCGGCATATAAATACATTATAATTATAAACGAAATGAACAGATTTGTCAACCCTTTTTTGCCTTTTTAGCGATACGGGCGAAAACGCAGAAATGCGCAAAAAATGGAAGTAATAATAAAGGAATTGCGGTCAACAATAATAGCAGAGAATGCACCGAGGCGAAGCGACTGTGAAGTAGCTCTGCGTGAGTGAAATTAGCTTATGTCACGATGTATTCTCATTGATATAGATTGCATCGCAAGGCTAGTCCTCGGTGCGCAAAGAGAACAGGAGAAAAAACGAAATGGCAAACAAGAATGCTAAGAAGGCTCTTGAGCAGTTTAAAATGGAAGCAGCCAACGAGGTTGGCGTAACACTTAACCAGGGTTACAACGGTGATATCACTGCCCGTCAGGCAGGCTCCGTTGGTGGTCAGATGGTTAAGAAGATGGTTGAGAAGTACGAAAACGATCTCAAGGCAGGCAAGTAATTTGCTCCAAATAGGATAATGTGAAAATATAAAGTCACATCATCCACTACCCCGTCCGCAAGGAAAAAAGGCAAAAAGTCCCCTCGGAATTATCCGAGGGGACACACAAGCCCGTATTCCTTGCGGGCTTTTGAGTTTAATAGTTGAATAATAGTCTTTTTTGAGTTAATAGTACCTTATTTACTGAAATGCAGCGTGTTATAATTATAATATAGTTATAATATGTAAACAAAAATATTTTAAAAACGTATTCTTGAAATGACAAAAATTCCAAAATAGTGGAGGTTTATATGAAAAAGACAGTGGTCGCATTGCTTGCGACATTGATGCTTTTGTCGGTTGGATTTTCAATTTTTGCTGTTTCGGCTGAGGGAGGTGCTTCTGTGAATATGAAAAAAGACGCTTTGTGGTCAGATGCAATTGGTACGGGGGATATGCTCTCTCTATGTATTGATGCAATAGCCGCAGGTGGATACACCGTCGAGGGTGATTTTTTCTCCTACGCATATTATTACGGTACACTTGAGAGTCCGCAGAGGTACAAAAACTATGTAAACGGCAACAACACCACAGACAAGCTTCAGGGAAACAAAACGCTTGCAAATCGTTGGTCGTCAACGGCAACAATAGGTGAGTCAACCTTGATTAAAGTGATTGCCAACAAGGACATTACGCTTCACATAACAAGTGACAGCGACTCCTCGCACATAAACGGCTCTACGGGCAAGAGCTATATTCATTATTCTCCCGATACATATTTTGAATATGTAGCAGAGGGAGTGGGGAATGACGGACAGGTCTATCGCATTTCTCTTGACCGACGCTATGCGCTTGTGGATGCAGCAGAAAATGCCTATGCAATGGATGTGACGATGAAGTCGGGGGATAGCTTCTGGCTTGTGTTCGGCTCGGATTTTGTAACTCCAAGCCCCAAAGCACTCCAGCGTTGGCTCACCTTCCGTGCCTCGACTGATTACAACGAGGAGGACAGACCGAATTTCAATGCAATGGCAGAGGTAGTCTCTCTGCGACAAGAAAAGCTCGCCTCTCTCAAGGCGGCTGTGGGTGCCATTACCGAGGCGGCGGGCTACACAAAGTCAAGTCAAACTGCCGCAAATAATACGCTTGCCGACGCCACACGCCGTTTTGCAAGAACAAAAACCACAAAAGAGGTGCTTGCGGTTTACGATTCGCTTCTTCTGTCACTTGAGAATGCAAAGCGTCTGACGGTAAACCCAGATGAGCTTGCTTTGGCAAAAACGGAGGCAAGAGACAAGCTTGACTCACTTGTGGGAGGGCTTGACAGCGCAAAATACGCACCGGTTTCGGATGAGATAGATGCGCTTTATTATGAGGGGCTGAAACAGATCGTTGATGCTGATACACCCATCCGTGTCAATTATCAGTACAGCAAATATGAAAACAAGATTCTCACGCTCATCTATGCGTGCGACGGAGGAGTGCAGGGATGAAGAGATTGCGTTTGCTTGCACTTATGCTTAGCCTGTGCTCACTTCTGACTGCCTGCAACACAAACACGGGCAACGCAGATGAGTCCACAAGTCCGGACGAAACAAATCCACCTCTTCCACCCACGGAGGAAATCAAAATGCCAGCATATTTATGTGATATAACCGACACGGTAAATCTTGATAAAGTAACACAAACGCCTACCTTTGAGGCTTCTCTGTCCCTGCCAGAGGACGAGCAGAGGCAGATTATTGAGCCTCATTTTACCGTTGACAGCCATATGGTGCTCCAACGCCGTGCAGTAAATTTGATTCGTGGAAGAACTGTTGACGAGCATATTGCTGTATCCTTTGGTAACGCCATCTACTATGGAGAGGTCAGCGATGGCGTGTTTGAGGTATATCTGCCACCTATGGAGGCGGCCGAAGGCGCAGAGCTTGTGATCATTAGCGATACATCAAGGCTTACGCTTAAAGATGTTTGCGTGGGCGAGGTATTTTTGCTCGGTGGACAGTCCAATATGGTGTGGACGCTTGCGTGGAGCGAGGATATTCACCGAAACGAAATTGAGAGCGCGACGCAGGAAAATATCCGAATTATGCGCCTCAATCATACTGAAAGTCATTATGAGCTTGCAGATGCAGAGGGCGATGTTGCGTGGTCAAGAGTCAATCCCGAGGTGGTAAAGACCTTTTCTGCCGTCGGCTTTATGTTTGGAAAGAGAATACAAGAGGAGCTTGGCGTTCCTGTTGGACTTGTGCAGGCGGCTGTAAGCGGCTCGTCACTTGCCTTCTGGCTTCCCAGAGATGCTTACAATGAATATATCGCATCGGGAAAGACTGCATATTCCTCCACCTCGTCGGGCAATCTCATCCCCTGCCTTGGCTACAACGGAATGATTGCGCCCCTTGTCGGTATGCGCTTCCGTGGTATGGTCTGGTATCAGGGAGAGACAAACACGCAGGACAGTGCATTTTATTTTGATCAGCTTTCATTGCTTATTGAGACATACAGAGAGAATTTTAATGCGCCGCTTATGTCGGTAACGGTTATCGAGCTTGCGAAGGCAACTGCTGATCACGCACTCAAGTGGGAGCCCATCAAGGCAGCTCAACAGCGTGCGGCGGCAGAAATCGAAAACGTGGCTCTTTCAGTTTCCATTGATCTTGGATACCACGTTGACGTGCACCCCAGGGACAAGACGATGTTTGCAAAGCGTGCCGCAGAGATTACTCTCAATAAATTCTTCGGTGTAGAGATCTCTCCGTTCCCGACGGTAACGGAGGCGTATCGTATATATGATAATATGGTAGCTCTGACGCTTTCGGGTGGAAGTGAATTTTTGCTCAAAAATGGTGTAAACGGCTTTGAGGTAAGCGTGGACGGCAAGACGTTTGTCCCTGCCGCAGGGGCTTTGATCGACGGCAATACTCTCAACATTCTTTCAAATGAGACAATCAATTATGTTCGCTACGGCGTTATATATTACGAGGGCGAAACTGATTTTGCAAAGCACGTAACGGTTTACAACGCAGAGGGCAATCCACTTGATCAGTTTACAATTAAGATTGATTAAATAAAGCTCTGCAAAAGAATCAACAAACACAAATAAAGAAGAAACATCCCCTCGAGATATTTCGAGGGGATGTTTCTTGTTGTCATAAAACTTATGTATCGTAGTCGGAGAGTGCGATCTCACGCTTAAGCTCGTATATTTCTCTTGTAATCTCGCCGTCAGAAAACTCCTTTTCAATTCTTGCAAGTCGCTCCTCAAGTATGCGCTTCTCCTCGCCCGTCGGCTCAGTTCTCACGGAAAGACGAATGAAGTAGAGAGCAAGCAGGCAGAAGAATATAAGTCCTATTCCGTTCCCAAGAATCGTAGTGCATAACATTTTTGTGTGAGTTATGGGATATACTACTAACAGATAAATCGAGGAGACTACAAAGATGGCAAAATATCCGATAAATGCACCTACTGAAAGCTTTCGGGCAAATTTGACGGCACTTTTTCTTTTCATTCCCAAAATGAAAAGAATGACGAGAACAATTATGCTTACGAGATTTACAATCTTGTTATACCACAGCGTGTACCCGGAAATATTCTGCATTATAATATCCGTAACCGATGGTCGGGAGCTTTCTGCGTATGTCGGTGCGTATTCACCTACTATATACGGATTTCCATTTTCGTCATAGGCAAAAAAGATGTCTCCACTAACCGAGCCGTTGCTGCCGGACATTGTTGCGTTGTTTGTATCTGATGAGGACGAGCCGTTTATGACGGCATTATCAATAGGACGCTCGACCGGTATGACTGCTTCTGCGCCTGCGGGTGAATATGAAAATGAAGTTAGGGATAGTAATCTGAAAAACAGGACAATAATCATTACTACGGCAAAAGCCTTCTTTGAGCCTGTTGGATTTTTTGAGATAAGAAGGAAAAACAGAGCTACTACACACAGAACGTCGGGGAGGATGAACATCAGAAGATTTTCAAAATGCAAGTATTCCAAAAACAGCAATGAAAGCGGAATAAATGCGATCGATGCCACAAGTCCGAGTATGGCAAGGGTTCTGATGAGCTTCATATTTGACAGTTTTTTAATCATTTTAGCCTCACTGAAAAAGTTTGATATATTTATTATATCACATAGAAAACAAAAAAGCAATAGGCGTGTATTTTTGTGGGGGTATAGTATATTTTTTTGTCACATCTATTGCTAAATCTAAAGAAATATGTTATCATTAAAGTAAATTCAGAATATAAAAAAACCAATATACGGAGATTTTTATGAATACAAAAAGATTTTTAGCGTTTGCTATTTCGTTGCTGCTTGTGTTTGCCGTGGCTTTGCCTGCAAATGCAACGCAAGAGAAAAAATACAGCACTTTTTTAGTGCTTGGAGACTCGATTTCGACAGGCTACGGGCTTGAGGGCTATAAAACAACAGACCCGTATTCTTGCGATTCATACGCAAATATTATTGCAAGATCGCTAAGTCTTACCTCTGCGAAGACTTACAAAAATCTTGCAGTAAACGGAGACAGAAGCGAGGATCTTCTCGCTCTTCTGCCGTCAGTAAAGACACAGATTGAGAATGCAGAGCTTGTCGTGATTTCGATAGGTGGCAACGATATGCTTCGTAGTCTAACCGATGTTGCTTCAATCATCTCAGGCGAGAGCGTAAGTGACTATATGACGGCGGCAACCATTCTCTCATCGCTGACCCAAGAAGAGATCAAGGCACTTGAGGGCAACGCAGAGCTTGGCAGCGCACTTGCTATGATTTTCTTTAAGTTCAGTATCAATATGTCGCAGATTTCTGCAATACTCAAAGAGTCAGCACCCGATGCCGATATAGTTTTCCTCAAGCAATACAATCCTATGAACAACGTTCCCGGAATTGAAGCTTTCGGGGAGTTTGCAGGAAATATAATCGCAGAGATCAACAAGACCATTGAAACCGTTTGCACTTCGTCAGGCTTTATCTGCGTGGACGTTCCGTCAGTAATTGACGAAAACGCCGAGACACTTACAAATATCACGGCGATGGATATTCACCCAAACAAAGCAGGTCACGCAGAGATAGCAAAGCTACTTGCCTCAAGTTTGGGCTTTACGGTAAACAGCGAGGATGTTACACCCGAGGTTACGCTTGCTCCATCAACCACCACCGCTCCCGAGGAAAGCACATCTCCTGAGGAAAGCACAACTCCCGTGGAGAGTACAACTCCCGAGGAGAGCACAAGCGACGAGGGGACGACAAAAGAGGAGAAGGTCCCCGACGGTGACGGCGAGGACAGTGGATGTGGAGGGGTTGTTTCCATCCCGATAGGAGCAACGCTTTTGGGCGCATTTGTGCTTTGTAAGAAAAGACGGCACTAAAAATTATGACAAATATATAAAGGCTTAAGGAGAAAAAACAATGTCTATTCTTTACGGAAACGCAGTTGTAGGGCAGTCAGGTGGGCCTACTGCCGCAATAAATGCAACGCTTGCAGGAGTTATCAGAGGTTATCTTGACAAAGAGTCCCACGGCTCTGCCATCGGCACTCTTTATGGTATGAGAAACGGAGTTGAGGGACTTCTGCGAGAGGATCTCGTTGACCTTGGCGCAATGTTCAGCAACGAAGAGGATATAAAAAGGCTTGAGCATACACCTGCCGCCGCACTCGGCTCTTGTCGCAAAAAGCTGCCGAAAATGAATGAAGAGGGCGGAGAGGAGGTCTATGCAAGGCTTCTTGAAATCTTCAAAAAATATTCTATTCGCTATTTCTTCTATATCGGTGGCAACGATTCGATGGACACGGTTGCAAAGCTGAGCGAGTACACGGCAAATCACGATTACGAAATGCGCATTATCGGTGTTCCCAAGACCATAGACAATGACCTTGTAGGAACAGACCACACACCCGGCTTTGGCTCTGCGGCAAAGTATATTGCCGTAACTATGCAGGAGATTATCCGTGACTGCGCAGTTTACACCACCAAGGCAGTGACTATTGTTGAGATAATGGGACGTGACGCAGGCTGGCTTACGGCGGCGGCGTCCATCGGCCGTGCAGTAAATGGCATAGGCCCTGATTATATCTATCTTCCCGAGAGAGCGTTTGATCTTGAGAGCTTCTACGCTGACGTGCGTGTGGCACTCGCGCGACACCCCAATGTTGTTATTGCCGTGTCAGAGGGAATAAGATTTGCTGACGGCAGATACGTATGCGAGGGAGTGGGCGTCGAGTCGGTCGACGTGTTCGGTCACAAACAGCTTTCGGGTACGGGAAAGGCACTTGAAATAGCCGTCAAGGGCGAGATCGGCTGCAAGGTGCGCTCGGTTGAGCTGAACATTTCCCAGCGTTGCGCAGCGCATATTGCATCGGCGCAGGATCTGCTTGAAGCCGTCTGTGTGGGACGTGCCGCAGTAAAGGCGGCGGCAGAGGGCGTAACACGCCAGATGATGCTTATTTTGAGAGATGAGGGCGAGGAATACGGCTTCTCTATCTCGCATTCCGATGTCTCCGTTATTGCAAATAAGATCAAGAGGGTTGACGATAGGTTCATAAACGAGCGTGGCAACGATGTCACAGAGGAGTGCGCACGATACCTTCTTCCCCTCATCAGAGGTGAGGCATCCCCCGAATACAAGGACGGCATCCCCAATTTTGTGGTTATTTAAGTGAGAGGAAGAACATAAATAAAATGAAGATTTGCGTAGTTACCGGTGCGTCATCCGGAATGGGTAGAGAGTTTGCCCTGCGACTTGACTCACTTGAAGAATTTGATGAAATTTGGCTTATTGCACGAAGAGAGGACAGACTCTCAGAGGTCGCAAGTGCCTGCAAAAACAAGGCAAGGGTTATACCACTTGATCTCGCACGAGAGGAGTCTTGGGAGGAATACAGAAAAATGCTTGAGGAGAGTGGGGCTTCTGTTTCCGTTCTCGTCAATGCGGCGGGCTTTGGTCATTTTGGCGCAATGCTTGATATGCCCCTTGACAAACAGCTTGCGATGATAGATCTCAATGATAAAGCATTGGTTGCGATGACCTACCACACGCTCCCCTTTATGCACGAGGGTGGCAGGATATATCAGCTCGGCTCGCTCTCGTCCTTCCAGCCCGTACCATTTATCAATGTTTACGGAGCGTCAAAGGCGTTTGTTCTTTCGTTTTCAAGAGCACTCAACCGTGAGCTTAAATGCGCACGCCGTGGTATTCGCTGTATGGCAGTTTGTCCCGGTTGGGTAACGACTGAGTTTTTCAACACGGCCGTTCACGACGACACTATAAGCTATTACAATAAATATTTCACGGCAAAGCAGGTCATAACGAGAGCAATTTCGGATATGAAAAAAGGACGTGACGTCTCTGTCTGCGGCGCATCCGTGCGTGCGCAGGTGCTTCTGACAAAGCTACTGCCCCACAAGCTCGTTATGAGCATCTGGTGCCGCCAGCAGAAGAAGTGAGTAATCGAAAAAGAGAACCCGACGGTGTCGGGTTCTCTTTTTCGTTTTTTTGTTTTTTTATTAGCCGTAAAGTTCGAACTCGGAGATGTAGATCGTTGTGGATGCTACGTCCTTGAATGCGATACGGACTGTGTCGCACTGTGCGTCATCGAAATTACCTACCATACAATCGGTGTGGTCATCAAATGTAGCGAGTGCGCCACTGTGTGAGGAGAGTACGCTCCAGGTGTATGTGCCGTCGGCGTTCTTTTTGCCACCGATAATGTCGTACGCCTTGACTGCATCGTTGCCGCCAAAGAACGCCGAGTAGCCCTTGAAGGTCTGGGGTGCGTTGAATTCGATATCAACAAGAGCAATATAATCGCTGCCCGATGAGCCATCGGCAGAATATTTAGCCGTGGTGTCTGCAAGCGTGATGATGGTGCTGTTCTTCTCAGGCGCAGCGTTTGCCGGTCTGCGTCCCTCAAGCATTGTTGCAAGGCTTGTAGCAGTAGCACCACTCGTAGACCAGACGCCATTCTGCGCAGATGCGTAGATGCCAAGTCCACGGTTGAGGTAGTCCTCAACAGAGGATGCGCCTGCGGCAGACTGAATATTGAATGAAACGAAGACTTTGTTTGTGAACTTTGAGTTCATAGCAAGTGTCTCGCCTGCTATAAGAGAGCCACAGTAGCGACATTTCTTAATCTGTACGCCACAAAAATTAGATGCGCCGACGCTAAGTAGCTCTTCTACATCCTCATAGAGATGGTTACCTCTCTTAATAAGTGTTTCGGGAAGTGCTTTGTACTTGACAAGATATTCGTCCATCAGGTGCTGGAAGCCTTCCATATCCGTGGGGGAAGCGAATACTTTATCGAAATTGGTAGTGTTTGGATTATAGTAATTATTGATATATCTCTCAGTATCAAAGAGGGAGTTGACAGTCTTGTCTGTGCAGAATGCGTAGGACTGACCGACAGCACTCTTGCCCGTGATTGCGCAATATGCCATCTGAGCTGTTATGTAGCCTGAGAGCATATTCTGGTGGTGGGAGTCCTTCTTGTTTACAACAAAGGACTGCTTGTTATATGAGAGTGTGCTGCCGGGGATCTTGGCTGTGCCGTGCCATACATCGTACGCAAGCTGACCCCAGTTGACGATCTGAACGCCAAGGGAGCGAAGCTCGTCAAATGCGCCTGTGATTCTGTCGTGACCTGAGGAGATCGTGTAGAGGTGGCAGAGGTAGTAGAACTGTGTATCCTCACCACAAAGGCTCATAATCTGCTTGCAGTCGTTGACGATATCTTTGTTGTTTTCGCCTGCCTCGGACATAAATACATAGTCAACATCCTTGTACTTGTTTTTGTCCTTGGGCATATTGTTCTGATAGATATAGTCGAGGTTCTTACCACCGTAAACATAGTCAAGAACCTTTACGTTCTCGCCGTTGTTCTTACAGATCTGGTAGAAATAACCCTGGTCAAATCCACCCTGACCACCATCAATAACGCAATATCCGTAGTAAACAAAGGAGTTACCGACGAACATAACTGTTGTGCCGTCAACGGAGGTGTGCTTTGGGAGGTCTTCATCGGGGACTTCCTTATATACCTCACCTGCCTCACCACATTCGGTGCAAACGCAGTCATAGATACCAAGTCCCTCACAGGTGAATTTTCCTGTAAACGTACCGTCATTGTACTTGTGCTCAATCACGGGAGGAGTAGTGTCCTCGGGGGCTTGAGTGTCGGTGGTGTCATCGACGGGCGTTTCTGTGGGGTCGCAGCCTGTGAATACTGTTACGAGCATAAGACAGGCAAGAATTACGGAAAAAATTCTTCTCTTCATTTTCTTCATTGGTAAATACTCCTTTTTTGAAGACAAATTTTGTGTTTGAGTTTATGAAAAATTAAAATTTCACTCGTTTGACTGATGTGCATCTGTTGCCATCAAGCGTAAACAGCGCACCCGTGGCGACACATTCGCCGTCTGCAACACGGTAACGGTGTGGCATAGCATCAAGGAAACCACTGACAATTACGTCGGGATCAACTCCAAGGATGCTGTACCGGGGTCCACTCATACCAAGGTCTGAGATATAGCCCGTTCCCTTGGGGAAAATTTGCTCGTCCGCCGTCTGCACGTGAGTATGAGTGCCAAAGAGAACTGCAACACGGCCATCAAGATAATGCGCCATCGCAAGCTTCTCGGACGAGGCCTCGGCGTGAAAATCGAGAACGGCTATGTCATATTTGCCACGCTCTCTCTCAAGAATTGCGTCAGCCGTCGCAAAGGGCGAGGCAAGCGCAACCTTCATCCAGACGTTGCCCTGCAAGTTCATCACCAAAACTCTCTTGCCAGAGGCGTTTATGATTACAGAGCCGTGACCGGGAGCTGTGCCCGGGAAATTGCCCGGTCGCAGAATATATTTGTTGTCATCGAGATATGAGTACATCTCTCTTTTGCCGAAAGCGTGGTTGCCCGTGGTTATTACGTCAGCACCGGCGTCAAACAGCTCCTCGGCATCGGCAGGCATAATTCCGTGTATCTCGGCAGAATTTTCTCCGTTAACAATAACAAGGTCAGCCTCAAGCTCGCACGCAGCACGTCGCAGCCTAAGTCTCAGGTGATCAACACCTGCCCTGCCGACTACGTCGCCAATAGCTAATATTTTCAAAGGGTCTTTCCTCTTTTCTATCTTTCTTACTTCGTGCAGACAAGCTCTTTAGCACCCGTGAGAAGTGCGCCGTCCTCGTTTACACAGAGAGCGTCAAGCGAAGAGCGAGTGCCGTTGTATATTACCTTTGTAAGCTTTCCACAGCCTGTAAATGCGTTTCCACCGATGAAGGTGAGTGTCGAGGGAAGACTGATCTCGTAAAGCTCATCACATCCGTTGAAAGCTCTCGGGCCTATTGATTCAACTCCTTCGGGCAGGGTGACGGAGATAAGCTTTGCGCAGTTACGGAACGCACGCTGACCTATGGTCTTTGTGCCTTTTCCAAGGGTTACGCTTTGGAGAGCAAAGCAATCACCGAAAGCATAATTGCCAATCTCAACAACATTGTCAGGGATAACGATTTCTTTGAGCGAGTCACAGCTGAAAAACGCCCGCTCGCCGATAACGCTTACTGATGCAGGGATGGTTACTGTCTTGACCTCATCGTAAAACTCAAACGCCTTTGTGGCGATTGCACGCACAAGCATACCATCAAAAACATCGGGAATTGTGATGTTGTTGTCCCCAACGTAAAGCTCTGCGTCAAATTTTATAGCACCGTTTTCATCAATCTTAAACCAAGGCATTTTCGCTGACGTGCCAATGGTGACGTCCTCCTTGCCTGAGAGAGCCTGCGCATTCTTGAGTATACAGCTTTCAGCCATCTGTGGCGCATCCTTGTAGTCGCCAAGCTCTAAAAAGCTGTCGTACGCCTTGAGATACTCGCCGTTTTCGTACAAAGCGAGAGCGTTTTCGTACTGCTTTGCCGGCATCCATATGTAGACGGAGCAGAGAGAAATTGTTACAATTGCGCCGATAAGCAGAATTGCTGCCACGCAAATTAAGCTTATGCGAATGATTTTTGCCTTCTTTTTCGCAGAAGCCTCAGCTCGTCTGCGCTCTGCGGCACGTTCACGGTATATCTTCTGTCTCTCGGCACTACTCAGATGCCGTCCACCCTCAGCAGAGTCGGGGGATATATCATCTGCCTCCTCGCCATTCTCGGCGGGAGTCGGTTTCTTTTCTTCTTCCATTTGTAAATACGGTTTCCTTTTATGTTTGATACTTATTTTTTCTCCACCGTCACAAAGTCCATCGTCGGATCTTTTGGCAGAGGTGGCACGTCATAAAGCTCACAATCGGCAAAAATCGGACAATGGTCGGACGCATCAAGCGCATCCCTGTCATCTACAACATAGAACTGTCTGACATCAAAGCCACGTCCAAAGAAGAGAATATGGTCGATTGCATCAAGTTTTGAGCCTACGGGAGACGGGCCGTTTTCGTATTCGCCACGCTCCTCGTTATACACAGCGTATGGATGGTGTGTGTTTTTGAGTGATGAATAATCGGTTGCAAGAACTCTTGCGTCAAGTGCGCCACACGCAAGTGCTCTCTCGTAGGGAAGAGAGCCGATTTTGCAGTTGAGGTCGCCCATCGCAACAACGGGAGCGTCATATTTGACCTTAACATAATTGACAAATGCCATCATCTGTTCAACATCGCCCACTCTCGCAAGGTCGGACTCGGGACCCCTCTTCCACCAGAAATGAGTGGAGAGAGCACCAAAAACCCTGCCATCGTGTTTGCGACGAAGAACAGCCCAGGCAAGACTCTTTGTTTCGTGGTTGTTAAGTCCACGGTAAAGATGCCAGCCGTGCTCAAGGACATCAAATACACCCTTACGGATGAGAAGGGGAGTGTTGTCCGTTTTGCCCTCGGCCTCCTTGTGCACCATAAGCTCATATTCATCACTAAGTAGTGGGATAAGACGGCTTTTGTAAACATTCGGCATCATTTCCTGAAGTGCCAGAACGTCGGGCATATAACGATGAAAAATCTCACTAAGATGAATGTCACGATTGTGGACAGGACCACACCATACGTTGTGGCTCATAAGCCTGAGTGATGCTTTTTTCTCGGTACTCATTAAAACCTCCCATTCCCCCAAAAAGATAAAAGTTTTTCTTGTCTTATAAAGACAAGAGGTGGATATGCTACAAATAAAATTATACCTTATATGATGTATCTTGTCAAGAATTATTAAGCTTTTTTCTTGACAAAAGCGCAAGTTGGGTATATAATGAATTTGAAAAAATTTATTTGCGAGGTATGATATGGATATTCAGAGTCTTCTTGCATCGCTCGAAAACTGTCCTTGCGGCAGAGAGCATACTATGGACACAAAGGTTGTAGAGATTTACAGCGGACTTACGCGTGACACAGGAAAGATCCTGCTTGACTCAGGCTTTCCGACCAATATACTTA
Organism: Eubacteriales bacterium; assembly: GCA_045543615.1. Lineage (GTDB taxonomy): Bacteria > Bacillota > Clostridia > Oscillospirales > CAG-272 > CAG-390. Next base: position 1,870 of record JAZPXL010000053.1, on the reverse strand, counting down.
TTGTTGCAGACACAAACACAATTGGTGTTGCAGACGCTGAGGGCTTCAGCGAGTCCCTTTCAGCATCGGGCTTTACCTGCAAGCGTCTTATTTATGACAATATGATGTACGCAAGAATCGAGCAGGTAAGAGAGATCGAGGCTTTGCTTACAGATGTTGACGGTGTTATCTCCGTCGGCACAGGCTCACTTAACGATATCTGCCGTGTTGCTACATTTAACAAAGACAAAAAGTTCTGTATCTTTGCGACAGCTCCCTCAATGGACGGCTTTGCGTCGGATACAGCACCCATTATCGAAAACAATTTCAAGGTGTCGTTCTTTGTAAGACAGCCGATGGTTATTCTTGCAGACACAAAGATACTTGCAAACTCTCCCGTAGAGCTTAAGGCCGCCGGATTTGGAGATATGGTGGCAAAATATATCGGTATTGCAGATTGGCAGATCTCAAATCTGCTGACGGATGAATATTACTGTCCTGCAGTTGCAAAGGTAACTATGACGGCAGTTGAGAAGATGGTTGCGCTTGCCGACAGAGTTACGGGCAGCGATGAGGACGCCGCGGGTGCTATTATGGAGGCACTCGTTCTCTCGGGAATTGCTATGAAGCTTGCGCTTTGCTCACGTCCTGCATCGGGAGCTGAGCACGTTGTTTCTCACTATTGGGAGTGCTATAAGGTTGCACGTGGCATCTGGCCTGAGTTCCACGGAAAGAAGGTTGGCGTTGCAACACTCATCATCAACAGGATCTATCGCAATATGGCGAGCAGAATTGAGAGCATCGAGCCTCACGCTGACAATACGGATTGGGATGATGTTTACGCCCATTTCTCATCCGATCAGATCCCCGAGGTCAAGAAGCTCAACACACCGACCATCACCGACAAGATCGATCTTGAAAGATTCAAGGACTCCTGGCAGGAGATCCGTCGCATCATAAACGACATTCTTCCCGACAATGACACGCTCTACAAGCTTATGAAGATGGCGGGCTGTGCAACTGAAATCGAGGAGATCCACGTCTCGCCCGAGCTTCTCTGTGACGGTCTGCGTTACCACAGCTATATGAGATACAGAGTTCTGCTTACGAGACTTATGCCGATGATCGACGTTGATCCTATGGATTATATAGACTGATTATAAAAATTCAAATAAAGTAAAATACCCACACTGTGTGGGTATTTTGCTACAATGGAGGAGATATGGACGAAAGAATTAAAGAGAAGCTCACAGCTATGGGCGAGCTTGTTATTTGGTGCGCTCTGTATTATCTCGTCTGTTTTGTCTCCGTTGCTCTCGCTTGTGCTGACAGCAAGCAAACCGTGGCGTGCGTGCTCTTTTGGGTGGTTATCTGTATTGCGTTCTTCCTCAAGCGCAAGCTCTCGCCACACAGCGAGGGAGGTTTTGCTGTAACAATAAAGGGTGCAAAAATTTCGCTGTGCCTATGCGCAGTTGTGGGTGGACTTGCTCTCAATATGCTTTTTTCGGGACTTTTGCCGCTTCTGCCATTTCCAAAGGAATGGTTTGAGTCATATAGTGAGGCGTCGGGCGCACTTGCAAACCCCGGCGTGATGAAGCTTATTGACACGGTTGTGTTCGTTCCGATATTTGAGGAAAGCTTTTACCGTGGTATAGTTTTCGACAGGTTTACAAAGCTTATGCCGACACCGATTGCAATCATACTTGCGTCCGTAGTTTTCGGTTTTGCTCACACAACGCCGATCTGGATTGCCTATGCAAGCATTATTTCCGTGTTGATTTGCCTGATATATCATTCGACAAGGTCAATTCTGCCCTGCGTGCTTTTCCATATTGCCTTCAACGGTGCAAATTATATTCTGCCCACTCGCACATCGGTGGAGGGTAATGTT
>JAZPXL010000052.1:0-4374 GCA_045543615.1 Eubacteriales bacterium | reverse complement strand
GACAATTATCTGTGGCGTTTGTTATCCTTGCAGTGTTAAATCGGAGTAGTCAATATCTCCGGAAATATTGTATCCTTCTGCGTTCAAACAAAAGTATCCAACATCCATAACAAACATATAAGGATCAAGCTTATCGCATTTTGATGCAAATTTGCTATAGTCGATTATAACCTCGTATATGCCGGGCGTAGCCGGAATTGCATCAACTTTCTCCCCATTAACATAAATAATCAAATCTGAAAAAGAGCTATTTACCACACCCGAACCATCAGACTTCCATCCTCTGAAGGCCACTCTTAAAGGATCATTGTTCTTTTTGTCAATTAATAAAGTAATTGAATTTTTGCTGAAACCTTGGTGAGCAATGGTTGCAAACTCATTTTCAAATGTATCGCCTTTGTAATGTAATAATGATGCCCCTGAATAATCCGGATACATTACATCCGTAATAATGGGTATGTCGGGAGGATCGTTCCTTACAGGAAAAGTTTTGCGTACCATAACTATTAAACAGGTCAAGCTCGCCATAACCATTAAGCACAAGCACGCCGCAATCAAAGCCTGCTTCGCCCAAGCATACTTTTTCTTCTGTTGCATATTTTTAGTGGGTGCGGCCCTCATAACGAGTTCGGGATCAAGTCCGCCGAGGCTATAATAAATATTCTTATTAGTCATACATAAAATCCCTCCTTATGTAAAAATTTTTTCAGCTTATTTCTTGTACGTAGCAAAAGGCTTCTTACATAGCTTTCCTTCATTCCATACTCCTGCGCAATCTCGGATACAGAGCTTGAATACCAATATCGCCGCACAAAGACAATCTGTGTTTTGTTCGGCAAAGACCAAACGAACTTATTCAAAGCACCCCTCAGAGCAACGCTCTCGCCTATGTCCTCTCCACTGTCGCCTGTGGGAATACACTCGGATAATTCGTCAAGCACAAGCATTACTTGTCCACCACGCTTTTGCGTGTGCTGCGTTTTATATTTATCAAGCGCGAGTTGTCTGCTTATCATTCCCACATATGGTTTTAAATGGTCGGGGCGATTCGGTGGTATGGTGTTCCACGTTTTTAAAAAAGTATCGTTTACAACTTCCTTTGCGTCTTCGTCATTTTCAAGAATGCGAAAAGCAATGTAATGACAATACCTTCCGTACATTTTTTCAGTCTCGACGATAGCAGACTCCGAGCGCTCAAAATATAGATCCACTATCTGTTTATCTTCCAAAAACCATCACTCCTTTCGTGTGTTCTTAAGGCCTTTCACCTTAAATAACGAAAAAATTACTGTTCGCACTACACCCTGACAAAAACTTTTTTATATTATATCATGTTTTAAAACGTTTTTACAAAAAAGTTGTAATTGAAAGGAAAGGCGACGCCCAATTGGGCGTCGCCTCCGCTTTGATATCACACCGAAGGTGTGTATATCATCAATCCCGAAGGGATTGCATATCATCAGCCCGTTAGGGCTGTATATCATCAAGGCGAAGCCTTGTATCATTTGTGCCACAGGCACAACATTTCCCCTCTCCGTCACGGCTTTCGCCGTGCCACCTCTCCCTGTGGGCGAGGCTTTCTGTTGTCCACCGTTTTGACATTCTTTTATAGTGTAACTTTTTTAATATTATATTTACTAAATCACACCTCATCCACCGCTCTCGCGGTCCCCCTTCTCCAACTGGAGAAGGCTAACTTTATGGCATCGCTTGGGGTGTTTTGTTTATCGGCAAGTTCTAACCTTATGTTTTAACAATCCCTCCGTCACGCCGTATGCGTGCCCACCTCCCTTTACACAAGGGAGGCTTGCTTTTAGTCGGCATTTTATAGGGTCTGTATATCGGCAAGTGCCAAACATTATGTTTTTAGCAAAAGCGTTACCTTTTCAGCCGTAGGGACTGGCGTCCTCGACAGTCCGTTTTGGTTATCCTGCTTTGGGGCAAGTGCCAAACATTATATTTTTAGCAAAAGCGTAAGCTTACAGATAGGCTCACTCCGAGAGGGAGCTGTCACCGAAGGTGACTGAGGGAGAGTGCGCAACTTTACCGTTTGTGCAAGCTTTAAATATGTATAGCCTTTAATATGGTGCAAGTTTTAATTCTTCTATCTTTAATTTGTGCAAAATCTTCAGTTGCGCACGCTCCTTCCACTACTTCCGTGGTCCCCCGTCTCGCTGCGGCTCGGTCACGCCTCGGCTCTGACATCACAACGTGATGTCATTCACTCCCTCGGCGTCGCTTCGCTACCTCTCGGAGGAAGGCTAACTTTACGGCATCGCTTGGGGTGTTCTGTATATTGGCAAAACGAAAAGACTATATTTTCACGGACCGTCGGGGACGCCGGTCCCTACGGGGTTGGGAAATACTTTTTTGTTTCGGTTTTCTTTCTATCGGTAAGTGGAAAACATTATCTTTTTAGCAAAGCTTTATTTTTTTGTCCGTTGGGTCAGGAGATAATTTTTGCGTTTTGGTGTTCTATATATTGTCAAGCTATAAATGAATGCAAAACATTATGTTTTTAGCAAAAGCGCAGGATTACAGATAGGCTCACTCCGAGAGGGAGCTGTCACCGTAGGTGACTGAGGGAGAGTGCGCAACCTTACCGTTTGCGCAAGCTTTAAATATGTGTAGACTTTGATTTGAAAATATTTAGAGTTTTCTATCTTTAATTTGTGCAAAATCTTCAGTTGCGCACGCTCCTTCCACCACTTCCGTGGTCCCCCTTCCTCTCGGAGGAAGGCTGACTTCAGGGCATCGCTTGGGGTGTTCTGCTTGTGGGCAAGTGCCAAACATTATGTTTTTAATATAAGCGTAGGTTTACAGTAAGGCTCGCCCTTTGGGAGAGCTCCCGACGTAGTCGGATGAGAGGGTATATACACGCAAAGCGTGTATATCATCAACACGAAGTGTTGTATATCATCAATCCCGCAGGGATTGTATATCATCAGCCCATTAGGGCTGTATATCATCAAGGCGAAGCCTTGTATGTAATCACGCCGTAAGGCGTGTATGGAATCAATGCGCAGCATTGTATGTCATCCGCAGCTTGCCTGCGGTATGGAATCACGCCGTAAGGCGTGTATCTCTCCCCATTGTCGCCCCTGCCAAATTATCATAAGTGGGGGGAGCCCTGGATGCGACGCAAATTTTGGCTTTCCAATCAACAAAATGTATTTTTCAACACGAGGTGCAATTATATAGTATCCCCATTTTCCCCATATCACACATATATAGCACGCGCCCGGTTGTTGAAAAATAGTAATTTTTGAAGATATTGAACCGTTTTTTAGAAATCGCCTGTCACATCCCAATTCTCCCCTCATTAATATAGGACAAATTTGACGCATTTTTGTGACAAACTTTTTTCAAATTTCCCAAAAAAGATTGTTTTTCAAGCTTTTTGTTACTCGAAATAAGGTATTATATGGGCTTGCTTACATTTTATTGAAATAAACTTGCTTTTGCCGTTTTTTGTAACCAAAGCAGATTTCAACGAAACAAAAATTGCTGGCGTTCCTCAAAAAATGAAAAGGCAAAGCTGTTTCTGAGGAAACAGCTTTGCTCCTGTGTTATTCATTTTTCACAAAAATCAACATCCATCAGCCACGCACGACAAGGTGCGCCGTCAGCTCCACTTAGGTTAAGCGGTGCGGCATTCAGCAAATACACGCCCTCGGGGACAGCGGCAAGCCTGATGCCCTCGAGAAGCACAATATCTGCCCCCAAAAGCACCTTGTGAACAGCCATAGGCGCATCCTCGGGGCCTACGGTCTGCGACTCGTTGCCGTAGAGGACAAGCCCCATAGCTGCAAAAACCTCGGCGGCGGCGAGGGAGAGCACGGCATCGCCCTTTATCAAAATTCGCTTGGCAGAAGATTTATCGATAGCCACAGCATTTGCAATTATCGCCCTTGCGTCCTCGGCAGTAACAATTCCGTGGTGCTCTGCTACAAAACAACGCCCAACAAGCACCTCAAGGGGAAGATAATCAACAGTTTTGCCGTCATTTATGAAATGATATGGCGCATCAATGTGCGTGCCGTTGTGGGCGCACATACTAAACGCCGTCAGATTGCAAACGTCGCCATCGTCAATACGCCCAAGCACACGCCTCTCAGGCGCAGGATCGCCGGGGAAAACCTCACATCCGAAAAGCTCTTGCGTAATATCATATATCCTCATCATACCACCTCAAGGTCTTTATTCTTGATCTTTGATGCTCTGCACTCTCGCCTGCCACCCTGCGATGCACAATTATGCGCTATATGTCACAAAAGCTACACGCCCGAAGCATCCGTCATAGAAATTATATTAATATAAATTATATCATAAAGATGCAAGTAAATCAAGGGCGTGGCTCGGTAAAGTGGCAAC
>JAZPXL010000051.1:0-52655 GCA_045543615.1 Eubacteriales bacterium | reverse complement strand
CACTATGTTAAAAACCAAACGGCTTTATCTGCGAAATCTTTGTGTGGCAGATGTGGATGTTATGTTTGCTTATCGCAATGATAGTAGTTGTGCTCAATATCAAAGATATGAAGAGACGAGCAGGGAATATCTGCAAGAATTTGTTGAAAGATTTCTCCAATGCGCTTTTCTCACAAAGCAACAAGAGCAACATTATGCAATAGCTTGCATTGAGAGTAACGAGATGATAGGTGACTTGAGTATTTTCTTCTCCGAAGAGGACGGTTGCTTTACGCTCGGAATAACTATTGCGCCACGCTTTCAGAGAAGAGGGTATGCATACGAATTGCTCGGAGAGGTAATCGCTAAACTCAAATCTCACTATCCCTCTGTGGACATCGTTGCATTGATAGAGAGGGAAAACGCAAAAAGCCTCGGCTTGTTTAAAAAGCTTGGCTTTAGTGAAGAGTGCTACGCAGAATCTATTGAGTCCTATGTTTTTACCATATATGGTGATGTGGATTCTTAAATTTAAATTATTACTGATATTTATCAAAATCAGGAGGTTTACAAATGGGAAAAATTTTGACGTGTTTTTGCTTTACTGATGTTCACAATCAGCAAGCGATGCTTGACTATCCAACAACGCTGAGAAGATCTCTCATACAGGCAAAAGAGCTTGCTGTAGAGGAGTTTGGATTGGCTGATATTGCCATTATTGGTGGTGACAACATCTCGGACTACCCTCATTGGAACAAATCCTGCGCCCTGCCTAAGAAAAACTTTCTTGATATCAAAGCCAAGCTGCACGCCTGCACAGCAGAAAGTGTAACGGATGGAAAGGTTTTGTATGTTGCAGGAAACAACGATATGATCCTTGGTGATATAGCAACTGAGGAAAACGAGCCGTACAACGCCACGGATTTTTATGATCTTATGGATGCTGCATTTGGCCCTCTGCCAGATAGCGAGAAGATCATCCTCACCTCTGACGAAAAACCGGGTGAGCTTTATTGGGGAGCTTTCCACTATGTTGTAAATGGTATTGATTTTATTGGAATTAACATAGATCCCAACACAGCCTTCAATTCTCACGAGGGTTATTATACAGAACAGACACTTATTTGGGTGAAAAATAAGCTTTGCGAGATCGACCCTGACGGTAACAAATGCGTGTTTGTTGTTGGTCACTTGTCTGCAATTTACTATTTCAAGAGTGGCAATCTCTGTGAGACGATGAGTAGCAGATGCAGAAATGCGTTTTATGATATATTCAAGGGACACAAAAACGCATTTTATCTATACGGTCACGTTCACGGTGAGGACAGCTGTTACAGATTTCATTCATCGGGTGCTGTTCTGCATCTTGACGAGGACAACAAGCCACTCGGACAGAACCTTGAAGAGACTGACTCTTCGGGCAAGGAATATTCATACACGCTTGTTCATATGGGAGGACTGCGCCCATTTGGCAGAAAATACTTCGATGATGATGGGCTTGAAGGCTTGGGTGGTGGAAAAACCGTCAAGTATCATTCAAGTACGGCAACTCCCAATCTTGCGCAATATCTTGTCTTTGAGGTTTACGCTGACCGTGTTGTTTTCCATATCAGAAACACAGGCACAAACGAGGAATACCACAGAGACGACAAGCTTGAAGCTTATACGGTTTATCTCAGATAATGAAAAAACACCAAGGCAACGCCTTGGTGTTTTTTCATTGAACGCCTCGCTTTTTCTTGTGCTTTTCAAGGGCATCGAAAATTTTGTTGTAAACAAGCTGGTTGGGGTAGTAGCGATAGTCGGCGAAAATGGCAATTCCACGCCCATAGAAATGCTCAAGAATTGCCGCCGCACACGCAGCAGAGCGACTCTGCCCGTAATCGCATTGGCAGATAATATTGCGTCCGCCGTCTCTGGCTTCGTAAATAAACTCTGCAAGCAAGTCAGCTTCGGAGAGGTAGCTGTCGTAGGTGTATCCAAAGTCACCGAGCCGTTCAATATCTATGTCGGGAATCATAACGCCGAAGACGCTATCACAGACGGAATGAACACGAGCACGCACCTCGTCACTTTTGCGTAGCTTTCGTGGACTGCAAAAGCTTATAAGAGAGGTGTTATCGGGAAATCCGTCAGAGATAAGCTCGTTTATGGCATCAAGTGAATAAATATCTACCTTCATTCCTGTCTCCTCAGAGCTTGACGTAGCTGTATCCGTTGTCCATAAGACAGCGAACATAGCCCTCTGTCAGCTGTCTTGGGATGATGCGCTCGACGGATGAGCCGTTGCCGTCATAAATCCTGATTATAGTCTGCCCACGTTTGCCCTTTTGAGAGGTGCAACAGCTTTTGAACGCCTGGTTTTTTATATCGGGAGCTTTATAATGCTTGGTGGAGATTTTGTACGCCCGAATAAGTATCTCGTTGCTCGTGTCCCAGGTGTCATATATACATCCATCAACCGATGCGCTCCAATGTCCCCTCATATCAAGAATATATCTGCCACGGCGATGCTTTTTGCAAAACTCAGCCACGGTCATTTGCTTCTTTGGTACGAAGGCTTTTGCGCCAAGAACAGTCTCAACAAAGACGAGATTTTCTCGGTCGTTGAAGGTCTTTGCGCCCGAAATTTTTTTGTATTCGTTGAGTCGTTTTTGCACCTCTGCGTAGTCCCAGCCGGTTGTCACAACTATGGCACGTTTTACGCAATCATCGGTTAAAAGTCCCTTTGGATGAGGATTGAAATATTTAAACATCTTTTTTCTCCTTCAGAGTTTTGTATAGCTTATTAAGCTCAAGATAGCAGCTTCGGTAGTCACATAGAGTAGCACCGTTTGCACAAGAGTATTCGTTATCACTTGAGTGATCGTATTCCCAACCGCATTTGGCACAGATATAGTGATTATCTAGCGTTGGACTTTGGCAGACGGGACAGAGAGTGGGCGAGTGAAAGTCCTCGCACTCCACCCAAAGCCTATATTCCCCACGAAGCGCAGCAGAAATCGTTGCAAGTACAAACTGACTATTCATTCTCTGTGTCAATAATCTGCACGTTTTTGCCCCAAAGCCTATCTGTCGGGTAGCCCTTGCATACGGCTACAAACACCTGTCTGCCGAGGGAGGCGAGATGGGTTATTGTTTGAGAGATTGGTGTAGCCTCATCGAGCCTGTCGAAATAATCATAAATGAAAATCGGGCGAATGTCAAGACTTTTTTCGATACTTGCAGTTTTTCGGAGAACGTTTGAATTATCGACGGCGAGGGAGTTGCATTTTTCGATGAAAAGGCGTGTGTCATCCACAGAGAAGGTAGTGGCTTTGTCAGAAAAATTTACTGCAAGACGACGGTCGCCGAGGAAATCTGCGTTGCGAATGTAGCAAACGGAGAAGCATTTGCTGTCAAAGTCGATGTCGGAGTGGATAACAAAACGTCCGTCATCGACTCTGTCCGGGTCTTCTCTATAGCCTCTGTCGCCAATAAGCTCACGCACAAGATCGAGCGCGAGGGAGGAGTATCGACCACGAAAAAAGACGATGGGACAGGCGCAATCAAGCTCAAAGGATAGGGAAGCGGGGGATGTGATAGAGAGATTTGTGATGTGCATTTTTGACTCCTTTTGATGCAAAAAATGTGAAAAATGATGTGTTTTTGTTTCGCCCGGTTTATTATAGCACACATATTCAAAAATTCCAAATAAAAATGAAAGCTTTTTTGCGAGAGATGTGAGGTGCGCCAAAGCCGTGTATTGACGGCGAGTTTTCTTTGTGTTATAATGAAAATGTCAAGTAAAATAACGATATTAAAAAAATTACAGTTTTTTGCGATTTTGTCGACTATACAGTTGAGAGCACTAAAGGAGGAAAGCTTATGGGGGCTACAAGAGAAAAAGGCGTGTTGCCTGACGATGAGATCGTAGAACTGTATTTTAAGCGTGACGAGAGAGCGATTGTTGAGACGGATGTCAAATACAAAAGCTATCTTATAGCTATTGCGCTTGGTATCTTAAACGATATGGCGGACTCGGAGGAATGCCTCAACGATACATATCTTGGTGCGTGGAATGCTATGCCACCCACAAGGCCGAACAGCCTGAAGGCATTTCTTGCCGTCATAATTAGGCGAACTGCTATTGACCGATACAAATCTACGAAGAGAAAGAAACGGATCTCTTCCTCTCTAACACTTGCGCTTAGCGAGCTTGAGGGGATTTTGTCGGATGATAATGATAAAGATGGCGAGCTTGAAGCAGTTGAGATAGGGCTTGTAATCAGTGAATTTCTTCGTTCTCTGTCCGACAGAAAAATGTATATCTTTATGAGCAGATATTATATGGCTCGTTCCATAAGCGAGATAGCAGAGCGACTTGGATGCAGTGAATCCACGGTTAACAAGGAGATTGCGACTATCAAGCGTCAGCTCAGATCAAAGCTTGAAAAGGAGGGGTACAGCATATGAAGAAAAACGAGTTTTTGGATGCTTTGAGCCATATTGATATGGATGTCCTTGAGCGATATGTAAATATGGACACAGCCCTCTCCTCAAAGCCACCACGAAAAAAACGGACGTGGGTAAAGAAAGCCTTGCTATCGGCAGCCTGTGTTATTATTGCGCTTACTATGTTTTTTGTTGCAACTTCCCGAATGACAACATATCCTCCCGAAACCCCTCCCGAAAACACAACCGACAGCACAACGGGTGGTGGGAATATTGCTCCCGATCCACCGGAGATAAAGCTTGATATGGTTAATTTCTTTGGTGGCGTGCTTGCTATCAAGAACGCTGATGGAAAGAGCAATCCGTTTGAGGTGGAAGGTGACGGCAGGAGGGATAGCAGTTTAGGCAGAGAGCAGATGGCACAAAGTGGCTTTGCTCAACTAAGCGTAACGGATAAAGCAAGTGTCAGCGTTGATCGTGAGGATAGTTTCGTGACCGACCGAGCGATATATTTCAAGATTCTTGTCGACGAGGGTTGTGATCTTCTTTGCGACAGGTTTGGCGCAGGAATTTTGGATGTTGTCATAACAAACAATAACTTTGGCACGATAATCACCTTCAGCGACAACAAGGACTATTGTTCTTTTATGTATGAGAAGAGCAAAGAAGATAACGGTGTTGTTCTAACTGATATTTTTTCAACTAATGGCTATGTTTCGGGTTCAGAGATCGTTTGGAGCACGTCGGAAGCTGTACAGCGTTTTCATATAGGTTACACATACGGAGTAGACGAGAGCCATATAAGAGAGATACATTTCTTTTGGGATGTTGGGGATGGAGCTGAGCTTTATGAGCTTGAGGTTTTAAATCAAGAGATCAGCTATACTACGGTCAGTTACTCGCTTTTGGTTTCGCAAATAATGGATTATTATTATAATGTATATAATCAAGGCCTGCCAAACGGTGAGCTTAGATATGCATTCAGGAGCAGGGGCGAGGAAGAGAGGCTGTATATTCACATCTTTACAAGTGGAGAGTTCTATATCTGTGACTCGGCTTATATAGCTGATGAAAACGATCCCTTTGCTTTCTATCTCAGGGGAATGAATGCAAGCCTGACAGACGGACATATAATGCTGCAATACAGAGATGAGAGTGGCGAAGACGTGCTGGTGCAAGCCGTCCGTGGCAGCGATGGAGAGTTCAGGCTAAATGGATTTTTGTTTGAACCGTATTCCATCACGGAGGATGACGCAGTAAATCTTCCAACCTTGTATTTTGTAAGCTTTGGAGACGATGGTGAAGTGCATTCTTATCTCAGGGCAGATACTGACGGCAACTTTACCGCTGCAAAGCCCGGGCATCTCGATCCGTATTTCAAATCATCCGATCCCAAAGCCGTCAAGGGAAATTGGGGGCGTGGCGAGAACGGCATTTATTTTATCTATTTTCACAATAACAAGAAAATCACCATTGAAAACGTGGATTTTGAGAACGGAGAGGCGATTGTTATTAATAATCGCTCATATACTCTTTGCGCAGATCCATTCCCACCTGATGAGGTTATGGAGAGCTATCTGACGGCTTTTGGCGAGAAGATGGGAATAACGAGAGATCATCACTATAAAGTGGTTGATGAGAACGAGAGGGAGCGCGAGAGTGGCAGTCTTCGCTTCTATGCAAACCGTGGGGGAGTGGCTTTCTATCCCAATGAAGATAATGCCAACGGTTATCTTGGACTTAACTGTGCTGATGGAGCTATAATTTACGGAGATAGGATATTCTACCCTGAAAACCACCTCTTGTTTGTCTCTCCCGAAATACTGAGAGATGATGACATTGTTCTTCGCTATGATGGCACAAGTGAGGACGGCGAGAGCCTTTCGTTCTATTTACATCGTGACGGCACGTTCTTTGTGTGGAGTAACACGGGTGGAGACGTGCTGTTCGGAAAAAGCGTTGCTGTTTTTGAGGATAACGGAATTAGACTTAGTGGCTTTGGTGAATACGAGGGCAGGAGCGAATATTTTGGAGCGTGGGTGGACGACGGACGCGAAGAAATGCTTTTGATGAATGCAAGCTTTAAGCTCGTTTACGATTTGCGTAGCTGATAGGGCAAAACAAATTTTTAAAAAATTTTCGTTTTGGTGAAACTTTTTGCAAAAAATATCGTCTTATATAATAGGAGACAAAAAATCAAATGAAAGAGGGGGGAATAGGTATGAAAAAAGCGTGCTTTATTCTCGTTATGCTTGTTTGCCTGTCCGTGTTTGTGGGATGCGACATAAGCGTTCAAGAGCCTGACGATGGTGCGTCGGGTGTTGACATCGAAAACTCATCCTTTGATTTTGATAGCTACAGCGAGATGATACAGGCGTTTGGCAAAAGCTCAACCATTGCCGACGGCAAAAGCCTTTCAGAGCTTGGAGACTCTTTCGGGAAGGATTATTCTCTGTTTGCAGAACGTATTTGCGTTGACGGAAGCTTTCCACAGCCAATGATGGACGGTGAGACTATATCATACCGAAACCGAGAGGGATTTTCAAACATTTTGCTTTCTACAAGTGAGCTTTACGGTTTGCCGTGGATATGGTACTACCCAAGCGTTGCGAGTGGTGAAAATTATTATATCAAGCTTACCTATTTGCCTCGTGACGTGGCAGGGGCAGAGGATGCAGATACTGCGTCAAAGGTAATATCCATACTCGCTCCCTCAGCTCCAAACGTAAACAATATAGGAAGTGGGCATACAACCATATATGAAAAGACGATTGCGCTTGCCGACCGACAGGTGACGGCACTTGTGATTAATTACGTAGATGACACTCGAAGCAATATTTTCTTTGTATATGGTGATCTTCTCGTAAATGCCAGATGCTCGACTGATGTTTGGGATGAGGCGTGGTTCTCAACTCTCTCGTTTGAGTAGGAGACGGAAATTTCTTTACAAAAGGAGCCAAAGATGAAAAAACACACCGTAAAGTCTGTAATTCTGACAGTTCTGATAGTTTTGCTTGTTATTAGTATGGCTCTTCTGCTTGTCGGAGCGTGTATAGTTGCCTTCGTTTCTTGGGTATGGGGTGGCGTCAGATTTACGCCCGATATGGCAATAGAGGCCGTAAGTCTCAATGCCGGTGAGAGGGAGAGCATTACTGTGGACGGCTTGTGCTTTTACTACGAATGCGCCGAGGGTGCAGATGACTACATTCGTGACGTTATGATAGTTGAGCAAAACGGGATCGGGATGTGGTATGCCGTGACAAATCCCGTAGATGATTACCCTCTCTATGACAAACAGACAGGAGAACGTGTGGGAGTTATTGTATATGTTGAGCGAGAAGGAACGTGGTATAGCTTTCTTATATTTGATTGCCTAAATCAGTATGATATAGCTACTCCGAGCTTTATTTCAAGTGGCTTTTCGTCAATACTTGCCGACGGCAAGATTGTTGATGTATTTAAGCATTCCTATTTTCTGACGGACTTTGAGCCGACGGAGATTTGCATAGGCGAGACAACGCTCGTTGTCGGAGGATAAAAAAAGCGCACCGTACGGTGCGCTCTTTTTCTTTATTTGCCTATGATTGGGTCGGTTGTATCACCTGAGGGAATGGGCTCGGTTTCTGTCTCGCCACATTCACAATCACGGATATAATAGCCGTCCTCGGTGTATGTCGGGGGAAGTCCTATCTCCCACTCGCCAAACTGATGGATATGCTCGGGAGCAGTAGTGACCTCAGGAGCAGAGGTTGTTACCTCGACCGTTATCTCCTCGGGAGAGGTTGTCTCTTCGATGGCTGCTGTTGTCTCAACAGCACTCGTGACATCTGCAGTTGTTGTCTCGTCGGGGGTTGAGGTATTGTCGGGAACAGAAACATCGTCACCTGAGGTTGTGTTTGCAGGTGTCTGTCCGTCACCCGACGGTGCGCCTCCACCTCCCCCGGATGATGAGCCGCCACAGGATGAGCTGTTGAAGATGCCACCCTCACCACATTGAGAGAGCAGAAGAATTATAATAATTACGATGATTATGCCGACCAGAGTTTTGGTCTTAGTGCTTTTTTTCATAATATACGTCCTTTTTTAGTTTTATTTACAACTATTATTGTATCACCAACTGCAAAATTAGTCAAGAGCTTGGCTATCTTGGTTTGTCGCAAGGTGTTTTTTGTGGTTTCTTTACCTGTTTTGTAGGCGTATTGAATGCAGAATTAACATTTTTTGCAAAAATAAAGGGTGCTTGCTAAACACCCTTTTGCTTTTTACTCGTTATTTGTATTGTCTGTATTGTCTGTATTGTCGCCGGGCTTCTCTGTGTTCTCCGCGGGAGTGCTCACAGGAACAACTTTTGTGGTTGGTGACGATTGCACCTCCTCGCTTTCCTCGGTTGTTGGGATAGGAGAACACACATCTGCGACCTTTGGAGGTTCCCTCTCGATTATTCTGACCTTGTTTCTTATGCAGAAGAGGATGATTCCGTCAGCAAGTGGCAGAAGAGAAAGGAATGTGAAGAGAATTGCCTGCTTTGGAACTGCCACGGTAAATATACGGTTGAGCGCAAACGCCTTTGATACAGTGAATGCAAAGGCGAACAGGCGAATGACGGAGTAAGCTACTATAACGATAACTGCAAGTGTTCCGAAACGCTCCATAAGCTCGGGACTTGAATTTATGTCGGGTGCTGTGCCACCGATGGCGTAAAATAGAGCGAAGATGAGAACACCCAGCACCAGTACAACGTATATAGTAACGAATATGGCAAACATTGGTACAATTGCGACAAGCACCCACATTGAAAGCAAAAGCCAGAATTTATATTTGGGATTTTCCTGTCCAAGCATATTTGCGCATTTGTTTGATACATCACCAAGCAGATAAATGTTTGCTATCGGGAAGAATGCGGCAGGCGCACCCCTCAGTGACAGTTTTTTGGCTATAAAGAACAAAGCAATAGCAGAAAAAACATAGCCTGCAAGGTAGAAAATGGAGGAGAAGGCTGGGATAATTTCGGTCAATATTTCTTTAAGCTGTTCCATAATAACTCCTTTTGTTTTGACGAGTGCTTTTTACTCTACAATAAAATTATATCACAGAATATGTTTTCGGTCAAGAGGTTGACAAAATGCACGCTTGGTAGTAAAATATATAGGTAAAATTAAAGCAAAGGACGAACAGAGATGGCATTTGACGCCGGTATGTTAAGCGCAGTAATTGCAGAAATAAAGGAAAACGCAGTTGGCGGCAGAATAGAAAAGGTATATCAGCCTCGTGCAGACGAGGTGGTTTTGCTTATGCGCACACATAGTGGTGGTCGCAGACTTCTTCTGCGCTGTGGAGCGTCAGATCCACGAATTGCTTTTACCGATAGCGTAAGGGATAATCCTGCTCTCCCACCTGCACTTTGTATGCTTTTACGCAAGCATCTTGGTGGTGCGCTCCTTTATGATGTGCGACAGGTCGGCTTTGAGAGAGTTGCTGTTTTTGAGTTCAACACACGGGACGAGCTTGGCTATGATTGCAAGAAAATGTTAATAGCTGAGATTATGGGTAAAAACAGCAACCTGATTTTCACGGATGGGGACGGAAGAATTATTACGGCCCTTCGTACCGTTGACTTCACTACCTCAAGGCTTCGTCAGGTTCTCCCCGGTATGAAATATGAGCTACCACCTGTTCAAGAGGGCAAGGTAGATCCAAGATTTGAAACCCGTGAGGGCTTCCTTAGGAAGCTTGCGGCGGCTCAAGGTGAGGTGGCAGTCCATAAATTTATCAATTCAGCCTACCTCGGAGTTGCTCCCGTTGTTGCCCGTGAGATAGCATACAGAGCGAGCGGCAGTACAAGCACCGTGTGCGAGTGCGTAAACGGCGAGACTCTTTGGAGCGTCTTTTCATCGGTGTTTGCCGATCTTGTGTCGGGAAATGTAGTTGCTGTTGCGCTGTTTGACGCTCATCGTCCTGTCGAGTATTCATATTTGCCCCTGACGCATTATCCCATAGAGACGGCGAAGACATACGAGAGCTTCTCAGAAATGCTCGACTCATATTACGGTGAGCGTGACCGTGCAGCTCTTGTTGCCGACAGGGGAAATGATTTGCGCCACGCCGTAAACTCTGCAATAGCGAGAGTTCAAAGGAAAATCGAAGCACAAGAGGGCGAGCTTGCTGATTGTTCTATGGGTGAGCAGTACAAGCTTGACGCCGACCTTATCGTTGCAAATATTTACAAAATCAAGAAGGGCGATGGCGAGGTCAGGCTTACGGACTATTCGGTGATGAGTGATGACGGAGAGTTTGCTGAGCGCACGTTGACCCTTGACACAAGGCTCACTCCATCGGAGAATGCGCAAAGGCTTTACAAGCGATACAACAAGTCGAACACTGCACGACGCGAGCTTACCCGTCAGCTTGAGATTGCCAGAGCAGAGGAGAGGTATTTGCTTACCGTACGTGATGCTCTATCGAGAGCAGAAACGGGAGCTGATCTTGCAGGCATTCGCCTTGAGCTTGAGAGTGGTGGTTATCTTAGGCAAAAACGAGGTGCTGCGCCTGCAAAATCCATCAAAAATAAGCCGCTGAGATATATTACAACAAACGGTTATGAGGTGCTCTGTGGAAAGAACAATCTGCAAAACGAGGAGCTTACGTTCCGTGTTGCAGAGAAGATGGACTATTGGTTTCACGCCAAGGGTGTACCCGGTTCACACGTCATTCTAAGGTGTGGTGGAGAGGAGCCACCTGCGATAGATCTTACTGAGGCGGCGGAGATTGCGGCGTTCAATTCGGATGCTGCAGGTGGTGACAATGTGCCTGTTGATTACACCTTTGCAGGAAAGATCAAGAAGCCTTCGGGTGGCAGACCCGGGC
The DNA here is from genome assembly GCA_045543615.1 of Eubacteriales bacterium. GTDB lineage: Bacteria > Bacillota > Clostridia > Oscillospirales > CAG-272 > CAG-390. The sequence continues at coordinate 41,378 of JAZPXL010000051.1, read as the reverse complement.
TTGTGATATATCACACTAACTACACAGCGTATGTTACGCCCGACAGAGATCGCATTTTAGATATGAGAGAGAAGTAAAAAACGCAAAAAACTTCAAAAAAGAGAAAATATTTTTCGCAAAGGTATTGCAATTGTATATTAATTGTGATATAATATTCAACTGTGAAGTGCTCGGTGCGTAACCTCTCAGGCGTGTCGGGTACACAAATTCAGGGGAGGTGAATCTGTTGGCAAACATCAAGTCTGCAAAGAAGCGCGTTTTGGTTATCGAGAAGAAGACACTTCAGAACAAGATCGCTCGTACAAAGATGAAGACTATCATTAAGAAGTTCTACGCTGCTGTTGAGACAGGCGATAAGGCTGCTGCAACCGAGGCATATCGTGTTGCTGTTAAGTGTGTTGATCAGGCTGCTGCTCACGGCATCATTCACAAGAATGCCGCCGCTCACAAGAAGAGCCAGTTTACACACGCCCTCAACGCTCTTGCTTAATTAAATAAAATTAATGAAGAAAAAGGGATGCAAGTCGTGCTTGCAACCTTTTTCTTTTTTGCTCAAAATCCTTGCAAGAGGTCGGCTTATGTGATATAATAACATTACAAATTATATACGGAGGCTTTGAGATGATAGAATTCCGTGAAAGTGATATTAAGTACGTTGCCCTCTCACTTCCCGATGAGGTAAATTATTATAAATTCAGGGGTGAATTTGCTCTTGAGGTTGAGGCTATCAAACGCTTGCTTGAGGGCGAGCTTTATTTGCCACTTCGTCGCCGTCTTGAGATCGAGCTGGCTATTGCAAGCGAGATGCAGAGGGATTATTTGATGGACACCGATTCTCTTGTGTCAAAAATTCAGGCGAAATATCCACTCTTCAACAGAGATGCTCTTGAGCATATTATAGCTCTAAATATCGCAGACTACATTATGCGTGACGGGGAGAGATATTTCCAGCGTTCAGCAGTTTCAAATATTTTAAATCAGGCTGAACGTTATCTGCGCTCTCTTGAAACTGGGGTTATGCCTCCACCAAAGCGCAATGCGCTCCGTCACGAGTGCCTCCATATTATGAGAAAATACGGATACCGTAAGGTACGCTATCGTATTAAGGAATGGATCGAGATCAATGAGAGCGCGGCAAGAGAGGGTGCTGTTGTGCGTGCGCATCTGCCCTATCCCTGTGAGTGCGCAGAGCAGAGTGACATAGTTCTGCACGGCTCGTCCCACCCTGTGTTTATTTCTGACGCCGAGCAGAGAACTGCATATATCGAGACTGAATACAAAGAGGGCGAGAAGTATTGGATCGACTTTTCCTATACACTTACCGTTCCTTATAGAGAGATAGATGTAAACGCTGTGTCAGATGAGCAGCCGAGCTTTTATACGCACGAGCAACTCCCACAGATCAGGTTTACACCTATGATCAGAGAGATCGAAGAGAGCTTGCGAGGGGATGAGAAAAATCCACTTGTGCTTGCGTGGCGTGCCTATGAGTTTGTAACAAAGAACGTTACATATTCTTATATGAGAGAATATCTCTGTATTGACAATATTCCCGAATTTGCCCTGCATAATCACCGTGGCGACTGTGGAGTTATGGCACTTCTCTTTATTACTCTCTGCCGTGCTCTTGGTGTGCCTGCACGCTGGCAGTCGGGAAGCCACGTTCGACCAAACGGAATTTCAAGTCACGATTGGGCGCAGTTCTATGTTGCGCCATACGGATGGCTCTATTGCGATCCCTCCTTTGGTGGTGGTGCTCTCAGAGGTGAGGACGAGGAGCTTTGGAGACATTATTTCGGTGGCTTTGATACCTTTAGAGAAATCAACTGTACTGACATCGCAACAACCTTTGACCCACCAAAGCGTTATATGAGAACGGATCCCTATGACAACCAAAGTGGCGAGATAGAATATGCAGACGCTCCCCTGTTCTTTGGTGATTATCGCTGTTGGCGTGAGGTCTTGGAGTTTGAGGATCTGACAGGAAAAGACGAGGCGAGCGATGAATAAAAAATATGTTATTGCCATCGACGGTGGAGGAAGCAAGACCGTAGGGGTTATTGCAGACACGGACGGAAATATACTTGCAGAAAAAAAGGTCGGTGCATCCAACCCAAATGATATTGGCGAAGAACCATCGGTAGAGCTGCTCTCTTCGCTTGCAAAATCGCTTTTGGGGATGGTGGGAGAAACGGACAGCAGCTTGGTTGCTTCCATATTTGCAGGCGTTTCAGGTGCTGTTGGACACACGGATGCGCTTGAGGTGGGGATTGCAGAGAGCTTTCCTGCGTCCAGAGTAAAGGTTTCAAGTGATATACTGAATTTGTTCGGCTTGCTTGATGGAGAAAGTGACTGTGACGCTGCCGCATTGATTTGTGGTACAGGATCAGTTTGCTTTGTCCGAAAGGACGGAGAGCTACACCGAATAGGTGGCTGGGGATATTTGCTTGACAGCTTTGGTGGAGGTTATTCTATCGGCCGTGACGGACTTGAGGCTGCGCTCAGATGCGCAGACGGACGTGGTGTGAGCACAACTCTCTACCCAAAGGCGTGCGAGTATCTCGGAGATACTCCACAGAATTCGATAACAAGAATATACAACGAGGGCAAGGTACTTATAGCCGGCTTTGCGCCGTATGTCTTTATGGAGGCTTTGGCAGGCGATGAGGTGGCTTTGCAAATACTTTCCGTGTCGATTGCGGCACTTTGCGAGTGCGTTGCCACAGCGTCAAGAATAATCGGAGAGGGAGTGGAGTTCGACTGCATTCTCGGTGGAGGAATATTCAACGAGGCTGAGTTTTTGCAGGCACTCATAAGAGGCACAGAGGATATTCCCGTCAGGTTCGTTAAAAGCGACAGAGAGCAGATATTCGGTGCGCTCAGACAAAGTCTTTCTCTTGTGGGATTTTGATCAACTATATAAAAAATTGCCGATGGCGTATGCCATCGGCAATTTCATTTTTTATTTTCTGCGCATCTTGCCGAGAACTCTGCCGATACAGGAAACGGAAGAGAAATCCTTGAGCATAATGCGTGCGTATTCCGGGTTGAGAGAAACGAGGGAGTCACCGTCGTAAATCTTGAAAAATCCATCGCCGTCGAGCACGAATATTCCTGCCTCGCCAACCTCAACGCTGTCTGCATTCTGAACGAGAATGATGTCGCCGTTGCGATATTTTGGCTCCATACTGTTACCATTTATGCGAAGCGCATAGTCAGCTGTTGCAGTAGTGCTCGTGACTTGAACGGTAATCGTTTCGGCGTTGTCGCCGTCAAGATATTCGCCAATACCGGCAGATACGGGAAGCTCAAAAAGTGGCAGAGGCTTCTTGGTAATTCTGCCTGCGTCACTTGAACTGTATCGTCTCTCGGTGGGCTTTGAGATGATGACTTTCTCTCTGCTGAAGACGGGCTTTTGTGGCAGGGCGGGTGTTGCATATTCAACGCTCGTGACGCGCTCGCGTTCCTTGCCTGCGACCATCATAAGAAGCTCACGGCCGTGATCGTCAAGTCTGCGATACTCTTCAATGAGCCTGATCTCGTTTGCGTCAAGAGTGAAGTTGTTCGTGTTCTCGGGTATGCCACTGACAATGTAGTCTATCGAACAATTAAGAGCATCACAAAGAGCTATCATATTTGAGAGCTTGACAGATTCGTTGTGGCCTGAAAGCAATTTGCTCAGCGTGCCCATCGGAATGCCGCTGAGACGGGCAAGCTCTTCATTAGTTAGTCCCTTTTCTCCCTTGAGCTGCTTTATTCTTTCTATATATTGAGTTCCCATAATACACCTCATTTTTCTTGATGAATACATTATAGCACACTTTTTCCGGTTTGTAAATAGAAAAATAAAAAATTTTTCAAAAATGGAATAAAAGTATTGACAAATCAATTCCGATGTGGTATAATAAGCACAGTAAAGTTCCGAAAACGGAAATTCAAGCCAAAATCAAAATAAAACAAATGAGGATTTTAAAATGAATAAATGTATGGATAGAGAATATACAGCAAGAACGACACAGAGAGCTTGTGATAGAGAAGAAAGCCTCGTCGAGAGAGTTGTGACTGTGCTTTGCTTTGTTATCGCTTTCTTCGAAAATCGTATCGTGCGCACGCTCTGCCGCGGCGTTGCTGTCGTTATGCTTGGGGTCGGTTGCTTTGCTTTTGCATCAGCAGTTATGGGCGGATTTGCACTTGCAGAGCTGATTGTAGGTGGATCGGTTCTGGTGCTCTCGGCGGCGTTGCTTTTCGGTACGGGCGTCAAAGAGTGAAGGTGGGAATAAGCTTATGTGGCGTCTGCATTCGGGGAGGGGTGCAGAGCACGCCAAGCTATAAGGCAGAGAGGTGCTATCAGCATTCCTGCAAACCCTGCAAACCTGTACCCGATGTATAGGGCAGCGAGCGTCAGAAGAGGATGGACGCCAAGACTGCCTCCGAGTATCTTCGGCTCGATAATCTGGCGAACTACCATTATCACGCCATATAATATAAGGAGGCCCACTCCGAGAAAGTAGTTGTTTGTAAGAAAGCTCACAACTGCCCACGGAATGAGCAGAGTGCCTACGCCGAGAATGGGAAGAATGTCTATGACGGCTGTTATAAGAGCTATCAAGAATGAATACTCCACACCGAGCAGAGAGAGACCGAGAAAGATCTCTCCGAATGTAATAAGCATTATGAGCGAATAAGCACGCAGGTATTTTACTGCACCTCGCCCTGCCTCATTTTTGATACGTGGTAGGCGGGTGCGCAGGGAAGAGGGGACGAGCTGAGCCATAGTGCTTTTTATTTTTTCACGGTCGAGGGTGAAATAGAAGGCTGAGATTATTGTGACGGCAAGTCCGAGAAATAGGCCAGGGAGAGCTGAGACTATTGAGGAGAGAATGCCCGGCAGAGCAGAGCTTATCGATGAGATAACGCTTGATATGACCTCTTCTGCTATGTCATTGAATTTCTGTGCGCCTGACTCCGTGTCTCCGTTGCCGATGAGTGGCAGCATTGCGCTGAGTCGGGAGCTTGTGCTTTCGATAGTTGAGCGAATCTTTTCGATGGCTTCGTATATAATTCCCTCGCCTTTTGAAAGTCCATCCGTAAGCCTGCCAAGCTCGCTTATGAGACGGCGAACTGAAAAATAGACAATTGATGTAAATGAGACGAGAAGCAGAACAAGAACTGAAACCGAAAGGGTTTTGCGTGATAGCCTTGTGTGCCGTTTTAGCTTGCCTGAGATTGCTGACACGAGTGAGGCAAGCAGAAATGCAATGATAAATGGGAGGGCGTATTTAAGAAGATAGCGAATAGCGATGTAGACGGCAAATGCGGCGGCTGCAATACAGATTACCACTGAAGCCCCACGTCCCCAATCTATCCCTCTTGGATTTTGTCTTTTTTCTTCATTATTCATATTATACAGTTCCTTTCACGCTCGTGCTGCGCGAGCTTTTTTGATTTTATGCAAATCTTTGATGTATATATACAATAGAAAAAAGAAAAAATAAAAAAGTTTGAATTTTTTTCATTTTCCCCTTGACAATCGACAAAATAGGTAGTATAATATTATACTGCATTATAATCGCTTAGTATGTCAAAATTTGAGTTTGACTTTTCGACGAGATGTGAGATTATATATTAATAATGTATGAATTTTGCATCAGCGAAATATTAACTCAGGACGGTCAAGCGTAAAAAACATTGAATGGAGTGATTTTATCGATGGTCAAAGTGACAGACCAGGTGCTCGGGAAAAATGTAAGAAAATCTTTTTCCAAAACCCGCACGACACTCGAAATCCCGAATCTCATAGAGGTTCAGACAAAGTCCTTCAAGTGGTTCCTTGAGGAAGGCTTGGCGGAGGTTCTTCGTGATGTTTCTCCCATTGTGGATTACAGCGGAAACCTCTCTATCGAATTTGTTTCTTATTCGATCGATCCTAAGCCGAAGTATCCGGTAGAGGAGTGTAAGGAGCGTGACGTTAACTTCGCAGCACCACTCAAGGTAAATGTTCGCCTCAATAACAGGGCAACAGGAGAGGTAAAGCAGACCGACATTTATATGGGTGATTTCCCACTTATGACAGAGAACGGCACATTCGTTATCAACGGTGCCGAGCGTGTCATAGTTTCGCAGATCATTCGTTCTCCCGGTATGTATTATGCCTCCGATATTGATAAGGCAGGAAAGAAGACCTTTACAGCGCAGATCATCCCCTATCGTGGAGCTTGGCTTGAGTACGAGGTAGACAGCAACAATATTATCTATGTTCGTATAGATAAGAACCGTAAGCTGCCTCTTACAATGTTCATTCGTGCGCTCGGTCTTGCTATTGATCCTCAGACCGGTAGCCTTGCGTCTTCCATCGAGACAGCAGATGATATTTTTGCAATGTTCGGTGATGATATTCGTCTGCGTGCAACTCTCGAAAAAGACGAGAGCGAGGCTCTTTCTATCGCAAACAGACACGGTAGTGCTGCTATCGAATCTCTGCGTGAGATTTATCGCAAGCTTCGTCCCGGTGAGCCTGTTCAGGTAGATGCTGCATTTGCACTTATCACCAACTTCTTCTTCGACTCGAAGAGATATGATATTGCTCCCGTTGGACGTTACAAGTTCGACAAGAAGCTCTCTATCGCAAGCAGAATTGCAAACCATCGCCTTGCATCAGATGTTGTTAATCCCTTCACAGGCGAGATCATCTTCGAGGCAGGTCACGTTGTCACTCCCGATGACGCTCTTGCAATCGAGTATGCGGCTGTAAATCAGGTTGAGCTTTCTCTTGACAACGGCGACGTTATCAAGGTGTTCTCCAACAACACCTGCTGGCCTGCTTACATTATCGGTGATACACTTGCTGACTGTGGTGTTCGTGAGAAGGTAAGCACACCCGTTCTCCGTGCAATTATGGAGGAGTGCGAGGGTGATATTGATGCTATCAAGGAGGCTTGCAGAGTACGCATAAACGAGCTTTGCCCCAAGCACATCACACGTGATGATATTTTTGCTACCATAAACTATCTGCTCAACCTGGCGCACGACATCGGCACGACCGATGACATCGACCATCTCGGCAACCGTCGTATCCGTTCGGTTGGTGAGCAGCTCCAGAACCAGATCCGTATCGGCTTCTCCCGTATGGAGAAGATTATCCGTGAGCGTATGACAACACAGGACAACGAGAAGCTTACACCTCAGGCTCTCATCAACATCCGTCCTGTTGCAACTGTCATCCGTGAGTTCTTCGGATCATCTCAGCTCTCTCAGTTTATGGATCAGGCTAACCCCCTGGCAGAGCTTACACATAAGCGTCGTCTTTCAGCACTTGGCCCCGGTGGTCTTTCCCGTGACCGTGCATCCTTCGATGTTCGTGACGTACACTATACTCATTATGGTAGAATGTGTCCCATTGAGACACCTGAAGGCCCGAACATCGGTCTTATCTCTTATCTTGCAACCTATGCTCGCATCAGCGACTATGGATTTATTGAAGCTCCCTATCGCAGAGTAGACCCTGTAACACATCAGGTTACAGATGAGGTCGTATATATGACTGCTGACGTTGAGGATAATTACATTATCGCTCAGGCAAACGAGCCTCTCGATGAGAACGGCTTCTTTGTCAACAAGACAGTTACGGCTCGTGATAAGAACGAGTTCCGTGAGGTTCCTGTTGAAGTAATCGACTTTATGGACGTATCTCCTAAGATGGTTGTTTCCGCCGCTACCGCAATGATCCCCTTCCTTGAGAACGATGATAACTCTCGTGCTTTGATGGGATCGAACATGCAGAAGCAGGCAGTTCCGCTTATGGTAACCGACTCGCCCATAGTTGGTACAGGTATGGAGTACAAGGTTGCTCGTGACTCAGGCGTTGTTGTTCTCGCAAAGAATGCAGGTGTTGTTGAGCACGTTGAAACCTCGAAGATCGTTATCCGTACAGATGACGGCAGACTTGATACCTATGAGCTTATCAAGTTCAAGCGCACAAACCAGGGTACTTGCTGCAACCAGCGTCCAATCGTTGTATACGGTGAGCGTGTTGAGGCAGGTCAGATAATCGCAGACGGTCCTGCTACATCAAACGGCGAGATCGCTCTCGGTAAGAACGCTCTCATCGGATTTATGACCTGGGAAGGTTATAACTACGAGGACGCCGTTCTTCTTAATGAAAATCTCGTAAGAAACGATGTTTATACATCGCTTCATATCGAAGTTTATACTCACGAGGCAAGAGATACAAAGCTTGGCTCTGAGGAAATCACCCGTGAGATCCAGAATGTTGGTGAGGATGCACTGCGCAACCTCGACGCATTCGGTATCGTAAAGAAGGGTACTGAGGTACACGCAGGCGATATTCTCGTTGGTAAGATCACTCCTAAGGGAGAGACAGACCTTACTGCCGAGGAAAGATTGCTCCGTGCTATTTTCGGTGAAAAGACACGTGAGACAAGAGATACATCTCTTCGTCTGCCTCACGGTGAATCGGGTATCGTTGTCGATGTTCGTGTGTTCTCTCACGAGCAGGGCGATGAGCTTCCCACAGGTGTTAACAAGGTAGTTCACGTCTACATCGCACAGAAGCGTAAGATTTCTGTCGGTGACAAGATGGCGGGCCGTCACGGTAACAAGGGTGTCGTTTCTCGCATCCTTCCTCCCGAAGATATGCCCTTCCTTCCTGATGGAACTCCCCTTGACATCGTACTCAACCCCCTCGGCGTTCCTTCCCGAATGAACATCGGTCAGGTACTTGAGGTTCACCTCGGTATCGCCGCCCGTAAGCTCGGTTGGAAGATTATGACTCCCGTATTTGACGGTGCAAACGAGAGAGACATTCTCGAATGTATGAAGGAAGCAAATATGTGGCGTGACGTATTCCCTGGCGAGAATGTGGACGGTAAGGAAACACGTATGTATACAAATCCTGAGACAGGTGAGACAAAGTATCAGGTAATTGACGGCAAGACCATCCTTTACGATGGACGTACAGGTGAGCCTTTTGACAACCCTGTAACTGTCGGCGTAATGTATTACCTCAAGCTGCATCACCTCGTTGATGATAAGATTCACGCACGTTCAAACGGCCCATACTCTCTCGTAACACAGCAGCCTCTCGGTGGTAAAGCACAGTTTGGTGGTCAGCGTTTCGGTGAGATGGAGGTTTGGGCACTTGAGGCGTATGGCGCAGCCTACACGCTTCAGGAAATCCTGACTGTTAAGTCTGACGACGTCAACGGACGTCGCAAGGCTTACGAGGCTATCATCCAGGGTCAGAATATTCCGACTCCCGGAGTTCCTGAGTCCTTTAAGGTACTTGTTAAGGAGCTTCAGTCACTTTGTCTTGATATCCGTGTGCTTAATGCAGAGGGTGAAGAGATCAAGCTCTCCTCCATCGTAGCAGAGGAGACATCTCCGTACCTCAGCCGCCGTGATGTTGAGGCTGTTGATGACGCTATCGGTCAGACAGAGGTAGATGGCGAGCTTGGTCGCCAGGGCTATCTCTTCGAGGACGAGGATGGCGAGATCATCGATGATGACGAAGATTACGATGATGAGTACGCTGAGGAGTACGCTTATGACTCCGAAGAAGAAGATTCCGATGACGGATACGATAACTGATAATAAAGGAGAATTGCTATGGATAATACAACATTTGCATCGATAAAGATCGGTCTGGCGTCTCCGGAAATGATCAGAGAATGGTCTTATGGCGAGGTTACCAAGCCTGAGACAATTAACTACCGTACGCTCAAGGCAGAAATAGGTGGACTTTTCTGCGAGCGCATCTTTGGTCCGACCAAGGATGGTGCTTGTATGTGCGGTAAATATAAGAATTCTCATAACCTTCACGAAAAAATCATCTGCGACAAGTGTGGCGTTGAGGTAACAACCAAGAAGGTTCGCCGTGAGAGAATGGGACATATCGAGCTTGCTTGCCCCGTTTCTCATATTTGGTACTTCAAGGCATCTCCCTCCCGTATGGCTCTCGTTCTTGACATTTCGTCAAAGCAGCTTGAGCAGGTACTTTACTTCGCAGAGCACATAGTTCTCGATCCCGGAAGCACTCCTCTTGAAAAAGGTATGGTCCTCTCCGAGAAGCAGTTGAACGATTACCGCGAGATGTACGAGAACGAGTTCCGTGTAGGTATGGGTGCTGAAGCTATCAAGGAGCTTTTGGCAGGTATCGACGTTGACGCTCTTGCAGAGCAGCTCAAGGAAGAGGTCAGAACGACAACAAGTCAGAAGAAGGCTCGTATAATCAAGAGACTTGAGGTAATTGAGTCCTTCCGTCGCTCAGGTAACAAGCTTGAGTGGATGGTTCTTGATGTCATCCCCGTTCTTCCTCCCGATATTCGTCCTATGGTTCAGCTTGACGGTGGAAGATTTGCATCCTCCGACCTCAACGAGCTTTATCGTAGAGTTATCAGCCGTAACAATAGACTGAAAAAGCTCATTGAAATGCATACACCCGAGATCGTTATCCGTAACGAGAAGCGTATGCTTCAGGAAGCGGTAGACGCTCTCATAGATAATGGTAGAAGAGGCAAGCCTGTAACAGGCCCCTCCAACCGTCCTCTTAAGTCACTTTCCGAGATGCTCAGAGGTAAGCAGGGACGCTTCCGTCAGAACCTTCTCGGTAAGCGAGTTGACTACTCCGGACGTTCCGTTATCGTCGTAGGTCCTTCGCTTAAGATCTATCAGTGTGGTCTTCCTAAGGAGATGGCACTTGAGCTCTTCAAGCCCTTCGTTGTAAAGAGACTTGTTGAAATGGGCAAGGCTGCCAACGTTAAGGAGGCACAGAAGAAGATCGATCGTGCGCAGGTAAGCAACGACGAGGTTTGGGACGCACTTGAAAATGTAATTAAGGAGCACCCCGTGCTTCTCAACCGTGCTCCGACACTGCACCGTCTGTCAATTCAGGCGTTCGAGCCTGTACTTGTAGAGGGAAGAGCAATCAAGCTCCATCCTCTTGTATGTACTGCGTTTAACGCTGACTTCGACGGCGACCAGATGCCTGTTCACGTTCCGCTTTCCGCTGAGGCGCAGGCAGAGGCTCGTTTCCTTATGCTTTCTGCTAACAACCTGCTCAAGCCCGTTGACGGACGCGCAGTAACAGTTCCTACACAGGATATGATCCTCGGTTCTTACTACCTTACAATAGTTAGAACTGATGAGAAGGGCTGTGGACGTGTATTCCGTGACTTCGATGAGGCTAATATGGCTTACCTCAACGGTCAAATCGGACTTCACGCACCTATCGCTCTTCGCGTAAGCTGTGAGAAAAATGGCGCAGTTGAAACAAGAATTATTGGTATTACTACGGATGAGAACGGCGAGCGTTCTGTAAATACAGGTGCTGACGCTGTAACTCTCGGTAGACTTATATTCAATCAGAATATTCCTCAGGATCTTGGATTTGTTGATAGATCCAACCCTGAAACAGCGTTTAATCTCGAGGTTGCCTTCATTGTAACAAAGAAGGAGCTCGGTCAGATCATCAACGCCTGCATAAAGAAGCACAGCTCTGCTATCACTGCTAATATGCTTGACGCCATCAAGGAGATGGGCTACAAGTATTCGACACGTGCTGCATTCTCAATCTCGGTATACGATATGACTATTCCTGAGGAGAAGAAGGGACTTATCAGCAGTGCAGAGGAAGAGGTCGAGACACTCGGCCGTCACTTCCGCAAGGGTATGCTTTCCGAGCAGGAGAGATACGAAAAGGTTATCGCTGTTTGGAATCGCACAACAAACGAGGTTACAAGCGCACTTCAGGCAGGCTTCTCGACCTACAACCCGATCAAGATAATGTCTGACTCCGGTGCGCGTGGTTCTATCACACAGATGCGTCAGCTCGCCGGTATGCGTGGACCTATGTTTGCGACAAACGGTAAGACGATGGAAATCCCGATCAAGTCAAACTTCCGTGAAGGTATGAAGATCTTCGAGTACTTTATGGGTGCACGAAGCTCTCGTAAGTCCCTTTCGGATACAGCTCTTCGTACAGCTGACTCAGGATACCTCACTCGTCGTCTCGTTGACGTTTCACAGGATGTTATCGTCCGTGAAGAGAAGTGCTCCACACAGCACGGTGCTCTCATCAGAGCTATCTCTGATGGAGATGCATCAAAGCCCATTGAACCTCTTGAGGACAGACTCGTTGGTCGTTACACTCTCGGTGATGTTATCAATCCCGAAACAGGTGAAATTCTTGTTCCCGATGATACAATGCTTTCCGAGGCAATGGTTAAGAAGATCATCGCCGCAGGCATTACCGAGGTTCGTATAAGAACAGTTATCCATTGTCGTGCAAGACACGGTATCTGCGCACACTGCTACGGTGCTGACCTTGCAAGTGGTCGCAAGGTTAACGTTGGTGAAGCTGTTGGTATCATCGCCGCTCAGTCGATCGGTGAGCCCGGTACACAGCTTACGATGCGTACGTTCCACTCCGGTGGTGTTGCAGGATCGGATATTACACAGGGTCTTCCCCGTGTTGAAGAGCTCTTTGAGGCAAGAACTCCTAAGAAGCCCGCAATTCTCAGTGCAATTGATGGTATCGCACACATCCAGCCCGACGAGAACCCCAACATCCAGGATGTTGTTGTTTACTCCGAGGAAACAGGCGAGAGCGCAACCTATCAGATTCCCTACGGTCGCCGCATAACGATCGCAGAGGGCGCAAGAGTAAAGAGAGGCGACGCTCTTACAGAGGGCTCAAAGGCACCCGCAGATATTATGGAATATCTCGGCCCGGATGCTGTTTATGATTATATCATCAGCGAGACACAGAAGGTATACCGTGCTCAGTCCGTTAACATCAACGACAAGCACATTGAGGTTATCGCTCGCCAGATGACAAGAAAGCTTCGCATTGAAGACCAGGGTGATACAGAGATGCTTCTCGGTTCTCTCGTCTCCATCAATGAGTTTGATGATGAGAACGAAAGAATTCGTGAGCGTATCGCAAATGGCGAAACAGAGCTTCGTGAGGCAGTATGCTCTCCCGTTCTGCTCGGTATCTCCAAGGCGGCACTCCAGACAGATTCCTTCCTGTCCGCAGCTTCATTCCAGGAGACCACAAAGGTTCTCACAGAGGCAGCTATCAGAGGTAAGGTTGACCACCTGCTCGGACTTAAGGAAAATGTTATTATTGGTAAGCTCATCCCTGCAGGTACAGGTATGGCTTGCTACAACACTATCGACGTAATGAAGGTAGAGGACGACGACGCTCCCGAGGCCGATATGGGCGACGAGGAGACAGAGGCAGTTGTTGAGCCTTCGAGCGAAACGGTAGGCGCATAAGCTTAATATACACTATAGCCGACTGTCGCAAAAAGCGACAGTCGGCAGTGTGCGTTAAAAATATGTATAAAAATCACTACAATCAAGAGTGAAAAACGCATCTTTTTGTGCAAAAGACAGAAATTTTTAGACAATCGCAAGTCATATTGACAAAGCGATAAAAAAATGATATAATGGTACGAATTATGCTGAGGTTATGTGGCTTCGGCTGAGTTTGCATTGACAGTTTGCGGATAGCGATGTCCGTTTCTGTATATAAACAAATATGGAAGAAAGGAGGAAAAGTAGAAAGAATGCCAACCTTTAACCAGCTTGTCAGACAGGGTCGTCACGATAAGGTTTACAAGTCCAAAGCAGCAGTGCTTCAGAAAGGCTTTAACACAATCAAGAACGAAACCACAGATCTGCCCTCGCCCCAGAAGAGAGGCGTATGCACCAAGGTAACAACAACCACACCTAAGAAGCCTAACTCTGCTCTCCGTAAGATCGCAAGAGTTCGTCTTTCCAACGGTCTTGAGGCTACGACTTATATTCCCGGTGAAGGACACAACCTGCAGGAGCACTCCGTCGTTCTCATCAGAGGCGGTAGAGTACGTGACCTGCCGGGCGTGCGTTACCACATCATCCGTGGTACACTCGACGCTCAGGGCGTTGCCGCACGTAGACAGGCCCGTTCCAAGTATGGAACGAAGACACCGAAAGAAGCAAAGAAGAAGTAATTCGGTGTAAGGTATGCAGCATATTTTTAGCTACTCACGTTTTTCCGTTTGTTTATATACTACGGATGCGGACGAGCGCTAACAGGAGAATGTGCTTTTGAGTACCTATGATTTCATTCAAAACTAATGAAGGAGGGAAGTACAGTGCCGAGAAGAGGTCGTATATCCAAGAGAGACGTATTGCCGGATCCTATTTACAAGTCCAAGCTCGTAACAAAGCTTGTTAACAATGTAATGCTTGACGGCAAGAAGGGTGTTGCTCAGTCCATCGTCTATGATGCATTTGCAATCGTAGAGGCAAAGAGCGGAAAGAATGCCCTTGAAGTATTTGTCGAAGCTCTTGAAAACGTAATGCCGGTTCTTGAGGTCAAGGCTCGCCGTGTAGGTGGCTCGACATATCAGGTTCCGCTGGAGGTAAGAGCCGACAGACGCCAGACTCTGGGTCTTCGCTGGATGGTAAGCTTTGCCAGAAAGCGCGGTGAACGTACAATGGCTGAGCGCCTTGCAGGAGAAATCCTCGACGCGATCAACAATGCCGGTGGAGCGTTCAAGAAGAAAGAAGAGACTCACCGTATGGCTGAAGCAAACAAGGCGTTTGCTCATTACAGATATTAATTTTAATATCTTCAATTTTAAAATTACAGAACAATAGCAATTCAATTAAGGAGACCAGATTTTATGCCAAGAGAATATTCGCTCGAGCGTACAAGAAACATCGGTATTATGGCTCACATAGATGCCGGTAAGACTACGACGACCGAAAGAATACTGTTCTATACGGGTGTTAACCACAAACTGGGTGAGACACACGACGGCGATTCCACAATGGACTGGATGGCACAGGAGAAGGAGAGAGGTATTACCATCACTTCAGCTGCGACCACCTGCTTCTGGAACAATACCCGTATCAATATAATTGATACCCCCGGACACGTGGACTTCACCGTAGAGGTTGAGCGTTCACTTCGTGTTCTCGACGGTGCCGTTGCAGTATTCTGCGCAAAGGGCGGCGTTGAGCCTCAGTCTGAAACAGTTTGGAGACAGGCAACAAAATACAGCGTACCCAGACTTGCGTACGTTAATAAAATGGATATCACCGGTGCAGACTTTTACCGAGTAGTTGGTATGATGAAGGATAGGCTTGGAGCTAATGCCGTCCCGATTCAGCTTCCTATTGGCAAAGAGGATGGGTTCCGTGGTATTATCGACCTTATGTATATGGAGGCCGATGTCTATTATGATGATCTCGGAACCGACATGAGAGTCGAGCCCATTCCTGCAGATATGCTGGAAGAGGCACAGATGTATCGTGAAGCAATGATCGAAGCAGCAGCAGAGGTTGATGAAGACCTTATGATGAAGTACCTTGAGGGTGAGGAGATCACTATCGAGGAGCTTAAGGTTGCTCTTCGTAAGGCTACTATCTTGAACCACATCGTTCCCGTAGTTTGCGGAACATCCTTCAAGAACAAGGGCGTACAGAAGTTGCTTGACGCAATAGTTGATTATATGCCTTCCCCTGTTGACGTTCCCAATATCACAGGTATCAACCCTGAGACAGGAGAAGAGGACGTTCGTCCCTCAAGTGACGACGAGCCTTTTGCTGCACTTGCATTTAAGATTGCGACCGACCCCTTTGTTGGTAAGCTCTGCTTCTTCAGAGTATATTCGGGCTCAATCCACGCAGGTGACACAGTTTGGAACGCAAGTAGGGGTAAGAGAGAACGTATGGGCCGCATAGTCCAGATGCACGCAAACTCCCGTAAGGATATCGACGTTGTTTACAGTGGCGATATCGCAGCAGTAGTTTCCGTAAAGAACACCGGTACAGGTGATTCGCTCTGCGACGAGAAGCATCCCATCATTCTCGAATCTATGGAATTCCCGGAACCTGTTATAAGCGTAGCGATCGAATCCAAGACACGTGCAGGTCTTGAGAAGATGGGCATTGCTCTTGCAAAGCTTGCAGAGGAAGACCCCACCTTCCGTGCATACACAGACGAGGAGACAGGTCAGACAATTATCGCAGGTATGGGTGAGCTTCACCTTGAAATTATCGTAGACAGACTTCTTCGTGAGTTCAAGGTAGAGGCAAACATCGGTAAGCCTCAGGTTGCCTACAAGGAGACCATCCGCAAGCAGGTTAACCACGAGTGCAAATATAAGAAGCAGTCCGGCGGTTCAGGTCAGTATGCTCACGTTAAGATCATTATTGAACCCAATGAGCCGGGTGCAGGTTATACTTTCGTCAACGCTGTAACAGGTGGTGCAGTTCCCAAGGAATACATCGAGCCTGTAAGCCAGGGCATCCAGAGCGCAATGCAGAGTGGTGTTCTTGCCGGTTACAACGTAGTTGACATCAAGGTAACACTTTATGACGGTTCATATCACGAGGTCGACTCGTCCGAAATGGCGTTTAAGATTGCCGGATCAATGGCATTCAAGGAAGCTATGAGACTTGCTGATCCCGTACTCACAGAGCCGATTATGAAGGTAACCACAATCACACCCAATGAATATCTGGGTGACGTAATTGGTGACTTTAACTCTCGCCGTGGTGCAATTCAGTCAATGAATGACGACGGTAAGGGAGTTACCGAGATTATCGCAGAGGTTCCGCTGTCCGAAATGTTCGGATATGCAACTGACCTTCGTTCCAAGTCTCAGGGACGTGCTCAGTATTCTATGGAGCCTCACAACTTTGCTCAGGTTCCCAAGAGCATTCAGGAGACAATTATTTCATCACGCGCAAAGGCTAACTAATTTAACCTTGCAAAAATAAAAATATTAAAAAATAAGAATTTATACGGAGGATTTTCAAAATGGCTAAGGCTACATTTGAACGCACCAAACCGCACGTTAACATTGGTACTATCGGTCACGTTGACCACGGTAAGACCACTCTTACAGCTGCTATCACAAAGTACCTCTCTCTCGCACAGGGTAGTGTTGAGTTCATGGCATATGACCAGATCGACAACGCTCCTGAGGAGAAGGCAAGAGGTATTACAATTAACACCCGTCACGTAGAGTACGAGACAGACAACCGTCACTATGCACACGTTGACTGCCCCGGCCACGCTGACTATGTAAAGAACATGATCACAGGTGCTGCACAGATGGATGGCGCAATCCTTGTTGTTGCAGGTACCGATGGTCCTCTTCAGCAGACCCGCGAGCACGTTCTTCTTGCTCGTCAGGTAGGCGTTCCCGCAATCTGCGTATTCATGAACAAGACAGACCTCGTTGATGACGAGGAGCTTCTCGACCTCGTTGAGATGGAAGTTCGTGATCTTCTTTCTGAGTATGATTTCCCCGGCGACGATATTCCGATCGTTCGTGGTTCTGCTCGTGATGCTCTTGAGTCTGCTAGCACAGACGTTAACGCTCCTGAGTACGCTCCCATCAAGGAGCTCATGGATCAGGTTGACGAGTACATTCCTACTCCTGAGCGTAAGGCTGACCTCGACTTCCTTATGCCCGTTGAGGACGTATTCTCCATCTCCGGCCGTGGTACAGTTGCTACAGGTCGTGTAGAGCGTGGTACAGTTAAGGTTTCTGACACTGTTGAGATCGTTGGTCTTACAGACGAGTCCAGAACTTGCGTTGTAACAGGTGTTGAGATGTTCCACAAGCTTCTTCCCCAGGCTGAGGCCGGCGATAACATCGGTTGCCTCCTCCGTGGCGTAGCTAAGGACGAGATCGAGCGTGGACAGGTTCTCTGTAAGCCCGGCTCCATCAAGCCCCACACAAAGTTCATGGGTCAGGTTTACGTTCTTACCGAGTAGGAAGGCGGCCGTAAGAAGCCCTTCGTAACAGGTTACAGACCTCAGTTCTACTTCAGAACAACTGACGTTACAGGTACAATCGAGCTTCCTGCAGACGTTGAGATGTGCCGTCCCGGTGATAACGTAACATTCACCGTTGAGCTCATCACACCCATCGCTTGCGAGCAGGGTCTTCGTTTCGCTATCCGTGAGGGTGGTAGAACAGTTGGTTCGGGCGTTGTTTCCGAGATCGTTGAGTAATTAAAAACTCAAAATTTAATAACATCGGACGCACTTCGGTGCGTCCGATGTTGAAAATTATCTTCAGGGGCGGTGTAAGTCCGCACCGGCGGTAAAGTCCGCGAGCCTTTTGGCTGAACAGGTGAAATTCCTGTACCGACCGTAAAGTCGGGATGGGAGAAGGTAAGTCGCATAGCGACAGTAATTTTCTCCCCATAGCTTTGCTTAATGGGGGTTTTTTTATGGAACGCAAAGATAGATTTAATATACGCAAAATGGTGACATTATCGCTGTTTTGCGCTTTAGCTTATGCGGTAACTTTTGTTTTTCGCATAAAAGTTGGCTTTTTGACCTTTGACGCCAAGGATGCCGTTGTATGTATAGCGGCTATGATCTTTGGCCCACTCTCAGGAGTGGTGATTTCTTTTGTCGTTGCGACAATAGAAGCTCTTTCGGTAAGCGACACAGCGTTCTGGGGTTGGCTTATGAACTTTCTTTCGACAGCCACGTTCAGCGCACTCGCAGGTCTGATATATTCAAAAAAACGCACATTCTGGGGCTCGATACTTGCCATAGCTGTATCAGCCGTAACTACGGTTGCCGTTATGATGATTGCTAATCTGCTGGTAACCCCGATATTCCAAAAGACAACTGTTGAGGCTGTTTGGGCGATGATCCCCACAGTTTTGTTGCCTTTTAACGCTATTAAAACCGTGCTGAACTCCAGCATAGTGCTTATACTTTATAAGCCACTTACCGGCGCACTTCGCAAGGCGAAGCTGTTGCCGAAAATTGAAAGAACACAGTGCGACAAACCTTATATTATGCGTTTGCGAAGCATTATTTTGCTTGCCGTCTCGCTTGCGCTGGTTGTCGGCTCTATACTTATCGTAATATTTGTAATGGACGGCAGTTTTGTTAAAAA
The DNA here is from genome assembly GCA_045543615.1 of Eubacteriales bacterium. Taxonomy (GTDB): domain Bacteria; phylum Bacillota; class Clostridia; order Oscillospirales; family CAG-272; genus CAG-390. Next base: position 22,431 of record JAZPXL010000051.1, on the reverse strand, counting down.
GTGAGAATTAGAAATTTATGATAGAGGCTATTAAAACCTTTTTTGTAGATATACTTGGAAAAGAAATGGGCGTTATAATATGCTCAACTCTTCCTGTTATCGAGCTTAGAGGTGGAGTTCCTATGGGAGCCGCTCTGGGCTTGCCTTGGTGGCAGAGTTATATTTTTGCCGTCCTCGGTAATATGATCCCGGTTCCGATTATTCTTCTGTTTGTTCGCTCGTTTATCCAGTGGATGAGCAACTCAAGATTTCGTATTTGCAGAAAAATTGCCAATAAACTTGAGAGAAAGGCTGAGAAAAATCGACCCAAGATCGAAAAATATGCTTTCTGGGGCATAACATTATTTATTGCGATCCCGCTTCCTATGACGGGTGCGTGGACGGGCTCCCTTGTTTGCGCAACAATTGGCGAGAAGTTCTGGAGAGCGATGCTTGCCGCATTTATCGGCGTACTTATTTCAGGTGCAATTATGACCATTATTTCCTATGGTGGCGTTGCGCTCTTCAATGGTATTTTTTCATAAAGGATATTGACAAAGCACATTCTGTGTGGTATCATTAATGTGCTAAAAATCGACAATATCGATAATAGATCTTATCAAGAGCAGTGGAGGGACAGGCCCTGGGATACTGCAGCAACCTGCCTTTGTGTGTGGTGCTAAATCCTGACAGATGAGTTTTAAGGGCTTCGTCTGTGCGAAGCCCCTTTATTTTACAAATATGAGACATAAGGAGAAAAGAAAATGTCACTTGAAAATAAGAATACAACCACTCGTTTGTTTACATCCGAGTCCGTAACAGAAGGACACCCCGACAAGATATGCGATATGATTTCCGACGCAGTGCTTGACAATCTTCTTTCGCAAGACCCGATGTCAAGAGTTGCTTGTGAGGTATGCTGCACAACAGGACTTATTATGATTATGGGCGAGATCACGACCAACGGATACGCTGATTTGCAGGCAATTGCAAGAGAAACAGTTCGCTCCATCGGATATGACAGAGCAAAATACGGCTTTGACTGCGACAGCTGTGCTGTAATTTCCACACTTCACGGTCAGTCTCCCGATATCGCTATGGGCGTTGATCGCTCGCTTGAGGCTAAGAGTGGAGAGATCGCTGACGAATATGATACAGGAGCCGGCGACCAGGGACTTATGTTCGGTTATGCTTGTGATGAAACTCCTGAGCTTATGCCTCTCCCCATCTCGCTTGCACATAAGATGGCAAAGAGACTTACAGAGGTGAGAAAGAACGGAACACTTACATACCTCCGTCCCGACGGCAAGACACAGGTGACAGTTGAGTATGACGGAGACACACCCGTAAGAGTTGACACAGTTGTTGTGTCAACACAGCACGATGCAGCAGTAGAGCTTGAGCAGATTCGTGCAGATATACTTGAGCACGTTATTATTCCCACAGTACCCACAGAGCTGTTTGACGAGAACACCAAGGTATATGTTAATCCCACAGGTCGTTTTGTAATAGGTGGCCCTATGGGAGACAGCGGACTTACAGGTAGAAAAATAATCGTTGATACATACGGTGGATACGCACGTCACGGTGGTGGTGCTTTCTCCGGTAAAGATCCGACAAAGGTTGACCGTTCTGCTTGCTACGCTGCACGTTACCTTGCAAAGAACGTTGTTGCTGCAGGACTTGCACGCCGTTGCGAAATTCAGGTTGCTTACGCCATTGGTGTGGCTCGCCCTGTTTCCGTACTCGTTGACACATTCGGAACTGCTGTTGTTGATGAAGAGAAGATTGCCGAGGCTCTGTCACGTCATTTTGATATGAGACCTGCTGCAATTATTGAGAGATTTGGACTCAGAAGACCAATATACGGTCAGCTTGCTGCATACGGACATATGGGACGTGAAGACCTCTCAGTTCCGTGGGAGCAGAGAGATCTTGCAGAGATCCTTCGCGCAGAGCTTCTTTGATAGACTCCCGAACAATACCGCACTCTCTGCATATACTGATGCTAAGAGGGTGCGGTATGTTGATTTTAGAGATAATTGTTGCCGCTTTTGCGGTATGGGGTGCGATTTGCACCGTAAAGCTTATTGTGGACGCATTTTTGACGCCAAAGAGAATGCGTCCAAGACCTGTTGTGCGTATTCGGGGAGACGAGAGTGTGGGCGAGCTTGAGGCTTTGCTTGACAGAGCGAGAAAGGCTATGATCTGCGACACGGGTTGTGTATTTGTTCTTGTCGAGAGGGACTGTGCAAGTGACACAATCGAGAGTCTTTTGGCATTGGGAGACGAGGTTAGAATAGTTTACAAAGATTAGGAGGGCATTTGTCAATGGATGGTAAAGACAGAGGTGGATATGGCGAGATTTTTGACGTGCTCTCCATACCCCCAAAGAGCGAGAGGGAGAGGAGTGCTCCCTCTGTTTCGATGGAAGAGATGAGGGGTGGAGTGGAATCCATTCGATACAGAAATGACGATAATGGCTACATTGTTGCAGGATTTATCAGCGACGATGACGAGCTAATAAATATTGTTGGAATAATGCCCGATGTTGACGAGGGAGACAGGCTTGTTGTAAGGGGCAGATGGGAAACAAGCGCAAAATACGGCAAGCAGTACCGTGTTCTCGAATATGTGACCGAGATGCCCACAGAGGTGGCAGATATTGAGCGTTATCTTGCAAGTGGCGCAATCAAGGGAATAGGCGTTAAGACGGCAGCAAAGATAGTTGCTGAGTTTGGCGAGGATACTGTTGACGTTTTGGAAAACCATCCCGATTGGCTTGCTCGTCTGCCCGGCATTACTCCGAAAAGGGCAGTTGAAATATCCGAAGAATTTCGTTCTAAATCGGACATCAGGGCGACAGTGACTTTTTTCAGGGACTTTTTTGGCCCTGCAACAACGATGAAGATTTATAATCGCTTTGGCAAGCATTCCGTAAGTATTGCAAGGGACAACCCGTACAGGCTATGCGAGGAGGTCAAGGGTATAGGCTTTGACAAGGCGGACGCTATGGCAATAAGAATGGGCATTGACCATTCCTCACCCGAGCGCATAAGAGCGGGTATTTTGTATGTTTTGAGCTACAACTCCATCCAGAATGGACACACCTGCTTGCCGAAGGATAAGCTTGTCGAGGCGGCTGCGATAACTCTTCTGGTCGAGGCGGAAAGTGTAGAGAAAGAGATTAGTGCTCTTGTACACTTAAAGAGGCTTGTTGCAGAGAAGACAACGGAGAGAGTGCTTATTTATACTGATGTTCAGTATAACAACGAAAAATATATTGCAAAGAAGCTTTTGCGCCTGAAAAACGGCTCAGCTCCTCTTGATTTTAACGATATAGAAGCTTTCGTCAGAAAAGAGGAGGCTCAGAACAATATCGAATATGCCGACGAGCAGAGACGTGCGATATTCAATGTCATGAGTGGTGGTGTGCTCATACTGACAGGTGGTCCCGGCACAGGAAAAACAACTGTTGTCAGCGCAATTATCAGAATTTTTGATAGTCTTGGACTCTCCGTTGCTCTTGCGGCACCCACAGGACGTGCGGCAAAGCGAATGACGGAGGCAACAGGAAGAGAAGCAAAGACAGTTCACCGACTGCTTGAGGTCGAGTTTGGCGATGGCGAGAGCAAGGAAAGGCGTGATGATGCACCTCAAACCTTCAAGCGAGGCGAGAATAATTATCTTGATGAGGATGTAATTATCATTGATGAGGCGTCAATGCTTGACGTAATGCTCACGACATCTCTGCTCAAGGCAGTACGCCCGGGCGCAAGGCTTGTGCTAATTGGTGACAGCGATCAGCTTCCGTCTGTTGGCGCAGGAAATGTCCTTTGCGATATTATTGATTCAGGAACAATGCCGACCGTTAGGCTGACAAAGATATTCAGACAGGCAGAGAGGTCGCTCATCGTTACAAATGCACATAAAATTAACCGTGGCGAGATGCCACAGCTTGATGTAAAAGACAGGGACTTTTTCTTTATGCCGAGGGAGAGCGAGGATGCTATTGCAGCAACTGTCGCAGATTTGTGTGCACGCAGACTACCGAGAGCATACGGCGACGCTGAAGGTATTCAGGTTATATCTCCGATGCGCAAGGGAAGAGCGGGAACTGAAAGGCTTAATGCAGTAATGCAGAACGAGATAAATCCTCCAAGCAAGGCAAAAAAAGAATACAAATTCCGTGATACCATATTCCGTACAGGTGACAGAGTAATGCAGATCAGGAACAATTACGAGCTTGAGTGGACACGCTTTGGTAAGTTGGGGCTTGGAATATTCAATGGTGACATTGGCAGAATTGTTGACATCAACATAGGAGAGAGATATATCGAGATAGATTTTGACGGCAGAGAGGTATTCTATGATTTTTCCGACCTTGAGGATATTGAGCTTGCCTATGCTGTAACGGTGCATAAGAGCCAGGGTAGCGAATATCCAACGGTTGTGTTGCCACTTGGAGCTGTTGTTCCTGCGCTTTGCACAAGGAATTTGCTCTATACGGCTGTGACACGCGCGCAGAAGCGTGTTGTTGTGGTTGGATACCGTAGTACCGTGGAGGCGATGGTGAATGGTATGCGCTCGGCTTTGCGTTTTACAGGTCTTCGTCGTAGGCTTGAGGAGCTTGGCAAACAATGAAGCTATACAGAAAAACAAGATTTAAGATCTGGCTTCGCTCGGTTTTCTTTGGCGAAAAATGCGTATGCTGTCAAAGGCTTGACACAAAGGGTGAGAGCTTGCTTTGCCCTGAGTGCGAACGTCAGCTTCGCAACTCTCGATTTGAGGTATGTATGAACTGTGGTAAGCTTGTAAAGGATTGCCTCTGCTCAACGGCTGAGGCGTACTATGCAGGTTGCGATATGCTCATTAAATACGCATTTTATGAGCCATCTGTGCCAACAAAGCCGATAAATAAGATAGTTCATCGACTTAAAAAGGTAAAAGACAAGCTTCTTGCTGCGTATATGGTAGCAGGACGTGCCAAGAAGCTATGCGAAATTGTCGGATCGCTTGATGGAACACCTGACAACACTCTTATTGTGCATATTCCGAGAAGCGCAAAAAAGAGAAGAGACGCAGGTCACGATCAGGCACGACTGCTTGCAAAGGAATTTTCACGCAGAACCTCATATCCGTTAAGAGACGTACTTGTGCGTGTCAAGGAGGGTAAGCTTCAGAAAACGCTCAGCGTAAAGGAAAGAGAGAAGAACGCACAGGGAATGTTTGCTGTGCGACGTGGTGAGATGGTAAGAGGCAAGATAGTCGTAATTGTCGATGATCTTGTGACATCGGGCGCAACGCTTGCCGAGGCAACACGCCTTATGCTTGAAAACGGAGCTGTCAGGGTGGTCGCAATTTTACTTGCGAAGAATTTATAATTACAAAAAAAGAGCGCAGATTGTCTGCGCTCTTTTGCTTGATTTGAAGAACTTCAAATAATTGTCCGAGATAGAAATAAAATAAATATATTTTCCGAAAAAGGTTGCATTTTATCAATAAATATAGTATAATTATTGTGTGTTAGTATTTAATAATGACAGCGTAGCTGTGGAGAATATATATGATCAATATGTCATTCAGAAAGGATATTGGAATAGACCTCGGGACTGCCAATTGTCTTGTCTATGTTAAGGGCAAGGGAATCGTGCTTTCCGAGCCTTCTGTCGTTGCAATAGATGTAGAGGCAGATGAGATCATCGCAGTTGGACGAGAAGCACAGATGATGATGGGCAGAACGCCTATTAATATAAAGACCATAAGACCTATGCGTGACGGCGTTATCAGCCAGTATGATGTTACGCTTGAGATGCTCCAGAGATTTCTCAGAGCCGCTTGTGGCCCGATGCTTATACAGCCAAGGGTTGTAATTTGCGTACCCTCCGAGATTACGGAGGTTGAAGAGCGAGCAGTTGAGGATGCTGTGAAGAACGCAGGCGCAAGATCGGCGTATCTTATTGAAGAGCCTGTTGCCGCGGCACTTGGAGCAGGAATTGACATTACTGCACCGAGTGGAAATATGGTTGTGGATATTGGAGGAGGAACTACGGATATTGCCGTTATTTCGCTTGAAGGCGTAGTAGTTTCAGAATCAATCAAGGTTGCGGGAGACAAGTTCGACGAGGCGATAATCAGATATGTAAGACAAAAATACAATATGCTCATCGGTGAGAGAACAGCCGAGAGCATAAAAATCAGACTTGGCTCTGTTTCAAAGCCCGAGAGACTTGAACAGATGGATGTAAAAGGCAGATGTCTTGCGCAAGGTCTTCCCAAATACGTGACCCTCAACAATTACGAGATGCTTGAAGCTTTACTTGTTCCCATAACTGCGATAATTGACGCAATTTGTCAGGTTATCGAGAGAACGCCCCCTGAGCTTGTAGCCGATATAATTAACAACGGCATTGTTATGACAGGTGGTGGAGCGATGCTTCGTGGCTTTGACAAGCTGATAACAGACCTTACGGGAATAAGAACTTATGTTGCAAAGGATGCAATGTCTTGCGTGGCAATAGGAACGGGACGAGCACTTGAACATATTAATTTGTTCAGCGAGGGTTCGGTAAATTACGCAAAGCGTAAATCAACAAGGATATAAATTCGGAGTAGAATATGCATAATAATGGTCAGCGTCCCTCACACAGAAGGCCCATAAAGAGAGAGGGCGACGGCAACGGAACTGTTGCTGAGGGCATAGTATATGGCAGAAATCAGGTGCGTGAGCTTTTGCGCACAGATAGCCCAATAGATAAGATATTTTTAAGACGAGGCGACCGTGAGGGCTCGATATTGCAGATAATTGCAATGGCAAATGAGCGTGGAGTGCCCGTTGTCGATGTAGAACGTGAAAAGCTTGACGCACTTTGTGGTGGTGGAAACCATCAGGGTGTTGCGGCTATGGCGGCAGAAAAGGAATATTGCGAGATTGAGGATATCCTCAGAATTGCACAGGAGAGAGGCGAAGAGCCGTTCATCGTGATTTTAGATGGCGTTGAAGATCCGTACAATCTCGGAGCTGTCATTCGTTGTGCAGAATGTGCAGGTGCACACGGAGTTATCATTCCAAAGAGGCGTGCAGCAGGTTTGACACCTGCGGCGGCAAAATCCTCTGCCGGTGCACTTATGCATATGGCTGTGGCAAAGGTCGTTAATATTGCTGCTGCTATCGAGAAGCTTCAGGAGCTTGGCGTGTGGATTTATGCAGCCGAGGCTGACGGAGACGATATGTACGGCGTCGATATGAAACGCCCTGCTGCGTTCGTTTTCGGAAGCGAGGGACGTGGTGTCTCAAGGCTGATTTGCGATAAAAGTGATTACAAGGTGGCTATACCAATGTACGGTAAGGTCAATTCAATGAATGTTTCAACTGCAGCTGCTGTCGTTTTGACCGAGGCAGCAAGACAGAAGCATTCAATAAACTAAAAGGCAGGAATTTGAAATGTCAAAGAAAGAAAAGAAAGGCTCTATCTTCTCAAGATTTTCTTTTTCAAAGCCCTCATCTCCAAGCGTTGCTGACGATGAGACAAAAGTTGAGGATGAGTCGCTTGATGCTTTGATGGAAGATGGAGCAGAGGAAGAGATAGTCGATGCTCCAACCGAAGAAAAGGCTGATGGTGACGATTTCGCTGAATTTATGGCAAGCTATATTGAATCTATGGACGAAGATGGCGGCGAGGTGGAGAGCGAAGCTACTCCCGTAAGAGATACATCTGACAAACCGTCGGGAATAGAAATTGATGATGAGCTTGATGCAATCCTTGCAAGCTACGCCGCAGAGATGATAGGTGAGAGCGGGGACGTCGATGGCACAGCTGATGAGAGCGTTGAGCCTGAAGAAGCCGGAGAAGCCGTAACTGCTCCGGATAATACAGAAGCTCCCAAGTCCACAGAGACAGCAGAGGATACTGAAGCTACCACAGCTCCCGAAACTGCACTTGTAGCAGAGGAGAGCGAAAGTGAGGATGATGCTGACGAGGACGAAGTTGAGGACGAGAGCGCAGTCAGCGATGAATCGCAGATTGATGAGGATGCCGCAACGCTTCTTGCTGCTATGGGATATAGCGAGAATGACGCTACTGCACCAAAAGCGAGACGCGCACATAGACAGAATGGTGGCGCAAGTGAGAGCGATCTTACTATGGCTTTCGGCTATGAAGGTCAGGAATACGCTTCAAAGTCGCAGAGAGGCGAGATCAAGGACGCTTACGCGAGAGATAGAATGAGTGCTCTTGTCAGACTTGGCGCAAGTGCGCTTGTTGTTATACTTCTCTTTGTCTATGATACATTTGGAAAATTCTTCGGTGGCCCACTCTCACCTGAGATGTATCCAACAGTAAATATTCTGATTTCGCTTCAGATCATTCTTATATCTGCTGCATTTTCAATCAAGCAGGTATTTTCAGGCCTCAGAGGAGTATTCAAGGCTGAGCCGACAGTTCATTCAATTGGTGCAACTGCTGTGCTTCTCACAGTAATTTATGATATAATCCTTGCGATTATTGCGCCGGAGACATTTACGCTTTACAATCTTCCGGCAGCTATTTGCTTGCTCTTCGGCGCACTCTATGATTTTCTTGTTATTGAAAGGGAGATGGAGGCATTCGCCCGTCTTTCCTCCTTTGAAAGCGTTGCAACCTTCGAGCGAGTTGATAGCGTTGCGCTTGCAATGGAGCTTGGTGAGAGCCATATAGGCGAGGAAGAGGGCAAGGTAGGTATTGCGTTCCGTATCAAGAAGGCACCGTTTGCCGTCAATTATTTCCGTCATACTAATCGCAAGCTGACAACAACAAAGGCTCTTAACTTTATCATAGCTCCCGTACTTGCACTCTCTCTTGTGATATTTATTGTGTCACTTGCAGCAAGCAGAACGGTTGTTGATTCACTGAATGTTCTTATAGCAATCAACCTCTTCTCGCTTCCTGTATTTATGCTTGTATGTATGAGCTTCCCGTCCTTTACGCTTGTAAAGAAAAAACTCGACTCAAACGCTGTTATTTTGAGCGAAGCTGCTATCAATGAGTACGCTGATGTAAACACGGTTGTACTTGAGGAGAGCGACGTGTTCGATGAAAATTCGCTGACTATCAATAGAATGACAGTTTGCGACAAGAGCCGTATGGATCAGATTTTCGAGATTATGTGTGGTGTGTCTGCCCTGTATGACAAGGTGGGGGGGCGCATAGCAGGTGCGTTCAGAGCATCAACATCCGACTCCGATACGCTCCCGAACGCAAAAATTATTGCTGTTTCGGACGGTGGCATTGAGGGCGAGGTTGCAGGACGCAAGTACGTTGTCGGTAGCGAGGCGTTCCTGACCGAAAAGGGCATCTCCGTAATGAGATATTACGATGACAAATATCTTGCATCCAACGCAGGTGGAGTTGTTCTCCACATAGCAGTTGACGGCGTACAGGTATTTAAGCTCTATCTCTCATATCGCATCCCTGATAAGACTTTCAATGTTATAGATAGACTCTCGAAGTTTGGCACAAGACTTGTTATGCGTTCGGAAGATCCTAACATTAACGTTGAGCTTATGACAAAGCTTCTTGGCGACGAGGTTTCGCTTACCTTGATTCGCAAGCCATATGAAGAAAAGGCATCTGAGAGCGAGGGAGCAGGAGAGAGAAATGCTGTCAATGGCGCACTTGTTGTAAACGGTGCAGAAAGCGACACGCTTATTGATGCTGTTGCCGCTTGTAAGGTGTTTAGAGCATATTCAAAGCTCAATTTCTATGTCAGCGCAGCACTTATAGCCATTGGAGTTCTACTGTCGGCATTTCTCGGCGCACTTGGCGCATTGATTGGTATGTCATCACTCTACATAGTGCTATTCCAGATTCTCTCTGCGCTTCCCTCTATTCTGCTTGCAAAGCTGCTGCTTGAATAAAAAAGACGGGGTGGAGAACACCCCGTCATCCATATAATTAAAGAAGGTAATAAGATGTACGACAGTTCCATTCTGCGATCTGTTCAAAAGCCGGGTAGATATTCATCCGGTGAATACGGACAGATACTCAAGGATAAAGAAAAAATCAAAGCAAGATTTGCTTTTTGCTTCCCCGATTCATACGAAATAGGTATGTCAAACCTCGGTATGCGCATTCTCTATGGTGTGCTGAACCAAGATGAAGACGTCTGGTGCGAGCGAGTATTTGCTCCGTGGACGGATATGGCAGATAAGCTCAAAGAGAAGGATATTCCACTTGCGGCTCACGAGAGTGGTGACGCCGTGCGTGATTTTGACTTCCTCGGCTTTACGCTTCAGTATGAAATGTGCTATACTAACGTTTTAAACGTTCTTGCACTCTCAAAAATTCCTCTTCTCGCCTCTATGCGTGGCGAAGAGTTCCCAATAGTTATTGGTGGTGGCCCTTGTGCCGTAAACCCTGAGCCTGTTGCAGACTTCTTTGATCTTTTCAATATCGGAGAGGGCGAAGAGATGCTTCCCGAGATCGTAAGGCTCTATATCGAGATGAAGGAGAGCGGTGCGAGCAAGGCTGAATTCTTGCTTGAAGCAGCACGCACGATCCCGGGAGTCTATGTACCGTCTCTTTACGATGTCGAGTACAACGAGGACGGAACGGTTAAGTCCTACACGCCAAACAAGGACGGCGTACCACAAAAGGTCAAGAAGAGAATTGTGGCTGACCTTGATGATATGTATTTCCCTGAGGCAGTTGTAATGCCTTATCTTGAAACTGTTCAGGACAGAATTATGCTTGAGGTCTTCCGCGGCTGTATCCGTGGATGTCGATTCTGCCAGGCAGGTATGATATACAGACCTGTCAGGGAAAAATCTCCCGAAACCTTGCTGCGTCAGGCAAAATGCCTCTACGAAGCCACGGGATATGAGGAAATTTCACTCACCTCACTCTCAATTTCTGACTATACAAGGCTTCCACAGCTTACCGATGGACTTATCGAATGGACGGAGGAGAAGAAAGTCAATCTCTCCCTGCCGTCTCTCAGAATAGACTCCTTTACAAAGGAGCTTATGGAAAAGGTTGCATCCGTCAGAGCATCGTCAATCACCTTTGCGCCTGAGGCAGGAACGCAGAGACTTCGTGATGTTATAAACAAGAACGTCACAGAAGAGGATCTTATGCGTTCAGTTTCAATAGCCTTTGGTGCAGGCAAGGACAGCGTCAAGCTCTACTTTATGAACGGACTTCCTACCGAAACGGACGAGGACGTTGTTGGTATTGCAAAGCTTGCAAAGGCAGTTGTTGAAGAGTTCTACGCAACTCCCGGTCACTCAAGACGCGCACCAACAGTAACCGTCAGCGTCTCCTGCCTTGTTCCAAAGCCATTCACTCCTTTTCAGTGGGAGGCTCAGGACACAGTAGAAGAGCTTTGCAGAAAGCAGGAGCTTTTGCGCTCGGCAATTACAGATCGAAAGATCAAATATCATCACCACGACGCCAGAGTTTCGCATATAGAAGCCGTTTTGGCACTTGGAGACAGAAGACTGTCGAAGGCTCTTCTGCTTGCCCACGAGCGAGGATTTGGCTTTGATGCGTGGGATGAGCATTTCGATGCTGAGGCTTGGATGGCTGTGTTTGCTGATTCGGGAATAGACAGCGCATTCTATGCAAACAGAAGAAGAGCTGATGATGAGGTTCTTCCGTGGGATATTATTGATGTTGGTGTAACTAAAGAATTCCTGCTTCGTGAGAGAAGACGTGCTTACGAGGGGAAGACAACACCCTCTTGCCGTGAGGCTTGTTCGGGCTGTGGAGCTAACTGTTTGGGAGGTAAGGATATATGCTGTCCGAGTTCAAAAAAATAAGTGAATATCCTGTTCTGAGTGAGCCTAAAACCGTCAGACTCGCATTCTGCAAGAAGGGTGCGCTCCAATATATCTCGCATCTTGACCTCCAGAGAACCTTTATGCGCATACTCACAAGAGCAGAGCTTCCTCTTTGGTACACGCAGGGCTTCAATCCACATCCAAAGCTTGTGTTCGCTCTTCCTCTGCCGATAGGCTGTGAGAGCGTGTGCGAGATGGCTGACATTAAGCTGGTTCGTGATATGCCAAGTGAGGATATTCTCGCTCGCTTGCACAGGGCAACTGTCGAAGAGCTTGATTTCTTTGATTGTTATGTACCCCAGAGTAAGTACGCTGACATTGACTGTGCTGAATATGTATATGAAATTGAGTATAGTGGTGACGGTGCTATGGCAAAATCGGTCGAGACGGTACTGACCACAGGCCCCCTTATGATGACCAAAAAGACGAAATCGGGAGAGAAGGAGATAGATATTATTTCTCTTATCAGAAAAGTCGAGGTCGAGCACGAGGACGGGAAAATCAAGATCAAGGCACTACTGTCGGCAGGTAGCCGTGAGAACCTCAGCCCTGAGTTTCTCGTTTCTGCCATTCGTCGCAGACTGCTCATCCTTCGTGATGACGAAAACTATCGGGTTTGTCGCACAAGAATTTGTGACGCGAAGGGAAGAACATTTAAATAAAACTAAGGGTGTGGATATGACCACACCCTCTTTCATTTTGATACCTATTGCCTTTGGCAAACAAATTTTGTAAATTTAATGCCCGAAGACTTGAATATTTCAATTTTTTGTGGTATGATATAATAAAAGAATGTGCCACATTGGCATTTTAGATTTGTGTTTAAAACTTATAAAGGAAACAGATATGGATATTAACGAGATAAGACGCAATGTTGCAGTTAATCTGACAGCGATGCGTACACGGTCGGGGATGACGCAGGCACAGCTTGCTGAACTGCTAAATTACACCGACAAGGCTGTTTCAAAGTGGGAGAGGGCAGAATCCGTACCCGATATTGCTGTGCTTTGGCAGATTGCCGAGCTGTACGGCGTGACAGTGGATTGGCTTATAACTGACCACGGAAACACTATTGCACATCATAGCGAGGAAGAGGTTCGTGCAAAAAAGCAGAATCGTCTGCTCGTCTCGCTTCTTTCGTCCGTAGGCGTGTGGTTCATCGCAACCATAGTATTTATGGTCTTTCAAGGGCTGGGGATCAGCCGTCCTTGGCTGCCATTCTTGTGGGCTGTTCCTGCTACGGCAATTGATTTGCTTGTCTTCAACGCCGTTTGGGGCAAGTATAAAGCAAATTTCATCTTTATTACGATGATAATTTGGACAATTCCTGCGGCACTCTACATCACAATAGCAAACTGGTCGCTTTGGTATCTGTTCGTCATCTCCGTGCCCCTGCAGATTGCAACGATCTTCTGGTCACAGATAAAGATTATTATCAATCCAAAGAAAAAGAACAAGGAAAAAGAAAAAAGAGACGATGACGCCCCCGAGGCTGAAGAATAAAGAAAATGTCGCACCGACGAGATGTCGGTGCGACATTTTTAGTTTTTATTTTATTTCGATGAGGGACTCATCCCACATCTCAGGTGCTTCGTAACCAAGAAGGTTTACAACGGTAGCTGCAACATTTGAAAGACCAAAGTTGCCACAGTCTGCCTTAAGAGTAATTCTGTCCTCGCCCGTAGCATCAAAGATGATGCAGGGAACAGGACTTAGCGTGTGCGAGGTTTTTGCCTTGTATGATCCGTCTGCATTTGTCTTGGGAGCTTTTGTCTTCTTGTCAAGCTCTGCCATCTCGTCTGCGTTGCCGTGGTCAGCTGTGATGATAGCAACACCACCAAGCTTCTTGACGACAGCGAGAATTCTTGCAAGCTGGAGATCAAGTGCTTCCATAGAGCAAATGGTAGCCAGGAGAGAGCCTGTGTGACCTACCATATCGCCGTTGGGGAAGTTTACACGGAGATAACGATACTCGCCGGACTCGAGGCATTCGATGAGCTTGTCGGTAATCTCTGCGCACTTCATCCAAGGTCTCTGCTCAAAAGGAACTACATCGGAGGGAACCTCGATATAGGTTTCAAGCTCGTCGGAGAACTTGCCCGAACGGTTGCCGTTCCAGAAATAAGTTACGTGACCGTATTTTTGAGTCTCGGAGATAGCAAGCTGTGAAATGCCTGTACCTGCAAGGTATTCACCGAGAGTATTGGTGATCTCAGGAGGAGAAACGAGGTAACGGGAGGGAATGTGAAGGTCACCGTCATATTCAAGCATACCTGCGTAAACAACGCTTGGGTGACGTACACGGTCAAACTTGTCGAAGCTGTCGCCCTCGTCAAATGCACGAGAGATCTCAAGGGAACGGTCGCCACGGAAGTTGAAGAAGATAAAGCTGTCGCCATCCTCAACTGTACCAACAGGCGCGCCGTCCTTAGCAATTACAAATGCAGGAAGATCCTGGTCGATAACGCCGGTCTCCTTACGATATGTCTCAACAGCCTCTGCCGCGGACGCAAACTGACGTCCCTCGCCGAGAACGTGAGTGTGCCAGCCACGGTCAACCATCGACCAGTCAGCCTCGTATCTGTCCATTGTGATCTTCATTCTGCCGCCACCACTTGCGATACAGATGTCAAAGCTCTCGTCACGGAGAGAGGAGAGGAAATCTTCAAAGGGAAGAATATAATCAAGAGCAGATGTCTCACCAACATCACGGCCATCAAGCAGAATGTGTATGCGAACACGGCGCACGCCCTCTTGCTTAGCTTTGATAAGCATAGCCTTGAGGTGATCTATATGCGAGTGAACATTACCGTCGGAGAAAAGACCGAGGAAATGGAGGGTTGTGCCATTTGACTTCACGTTCTCAATGAGAGTTTTCCAAGTTTCGGAGGCAAACATCTTTCCACTTTCGATGGATTGTGTAACGAGCTTTGCGCCCTGTGCAAATACCTGACCTGCGCCAAGAGCATTGTGACCAACCTCGCTGTTACCCATATCATCATCGCTGGGAAGTCCAACAGCAGTTCCGTGCGCCTTGAGAGTGACGTGGGGGCAGGTAGCGAAAAGGGAGTCAAGCGTGGGTGTGAAGGCACGGCTTACAGCGTTTGTAGGGCCTTCGGGAGCGATTCCAACTCCGTCCATAACTATTGTCAGTACAGGGCCACTTACGGGAGCGAATGCAGCTTTTTTGAGTTCTTTCATCTTAAAGATCCTTTCAAATTTATGAGAATAAAAAATCTAACCTATAATAGTATAACCTTTTTTGCACAAATGTCAAGAGCTTTTATTGACAAGGCTGTAAATTTTAATTAAAAAATATAAATATTAATATACGAAAAGAAGAAAATACAAAATCTTAATATCTAAGTTGTTGACTTATTCGCTTTTCGGGTGTATAATAACATAGATAAATTATTGTTATATTTAGAAAGGACACATTATTATGTCAGAATGCACACACGATTGTTCAACCTGTTCGGCTAATTGCTCATCAAGACAGAATCCCGCAGATCTTCACGAGCCTGCAAATCCTATGAGCGATGTCCGACACATTATTGGAGTTGTTAGCGGCAAGGGTGGCGTTGGTAAGTCCATCGTTACCTGTATGCTCGCTGTATTGCTTCAGCGCAAGGGATACAAGGTAGGTATCCTTGATGCTGATATTACAGGCCCGTCCGTTCCCAAGGCTTTTGGAGTCAAGGGTGAAGTATTTGGTGACGAAAACGGTATGATCCCCCCTCGTTCTAAGACAGGCATCGACATTATGTCGGTAAACCTTATGCTTGAGGACGAGCGTCGTCCCGTTGTTTGGAGAGGCCCTGTTATCGCAGGAACTGTAAAGCAGTTCTGGACGGACACAATCTGGAATGACGTCGATGTTCTTCTTGTTGACTGCCCTCCCGGAACAGGCGATGTTCCTCTTACAGTATTCCAGAGCCTTCCCCTTGATGGCATCGTTATCGTAAGCAGTCCCCAGGAGCTTGTTTCGATGATCGTTGGTAAGGCTGCCAATATGGCAAAAATGATGAATATTCCCGTTCTCGGACTTGTCGAGAATATGAGCTACGCACTTTGCCCCGATTGCGGAAAGCGCATTAATGTCTTCGGTGACAGCCATATCGACGAGATTGCAGAGGATTTCGGTTATGATCTCCTTGCACAGATTCCGCTTGACAGCCGTCTTGCTGCACTTTGTGACAGAGGTATGATCGAGCTTATGGAGAATGATTATCTCGACACAGCTGTTGAGGTTATCGAAAAGAGACTTGGCCTTGAGGCGTAAGTGAAATACAAATGAAGATAAGAAATCTGTTTGGAAATCCCGCAGTTAACAAAATAGTACGCAATGTCCTGCTTATTTGCTTGTTGGTTGTGTTTCTGTTTGCCACAGCCCTCTTTTCCGTTAGCTCTGCAATAGTTGACGTGACAGAGGAGAGAATACTCACGCCAGAGGACGCATCATTGCTTGAGGATGTGGATTGCATACTTGTGCTTGGCGCAGGTGTTAACTCAAACGGCGTCCCCTCGCAATATCTTCAGGACAGGCTTGATATATCCTTTGAGCTGTATTTCGATGGCGTTTCTGACAGGCTGCTTATGTCAGGCGACCACGGAACTGTCGAGTATGATGAGGTCAATACAATGAAGTCACTCGCCGTTGAGGCGGGAATTGACGCTGATGTTGTATTTTGTGACCACGCAGGTTTTTCCACCTATGAGAGCATTTATCGTGCACGTGATATTTTTAAGGCTGACAAAATTGTCATCGTAACACAAGAGTATCATCTGCACCGTGCGCTCTACATAGCAGAAAAGCTCGGTGTGGAGGCTTACGGAGTCAGCGCAACTCTCCATAGCTACGGTAGTCAGCCGAGCCAGGATGTTAGAGAGACGGCGGCAAGGTTCAAGGATTTCTTCTACGCATTACTTCAGCCGAAGCCAACCTACCTTGGCGAAGCTATCCCGATTAGTGGAAACGCTTCTCTGACGGACGGCTGATATAATTATCTCACATCTTAAACTCGAGGAGGCAAAATGATTACAGTATCATTCCCCGGACTTGGAATAGGCGAATTTAGCTTCAATAGAATCGCCTTCAGCATTGGAAGCTTTGAGGTGCGCTGGTACGGAATTATTATCGTTTGTGGTATAATTCTTGCATTTCTGTATACCAATTACCGTGCAAAGCACGAGGGTGTTTCGTTTGACGATCTGCTTGATTATGCGATTTTTACCGTTCTTTCGGGAGTTGTCGGAGCAAGACTATATTATGTTCTGACATCGTCAAGAGAATATACCTTTGGTGAGATTTTTGCCGTCTGGAACGGTGGACTTGCCATATACGGTGGCATTATTGGTGGTGCAGCAGCACTGTTTGTTGTCTCATTTGTCAAAAAGATTAAATGGCAAAAGGTTTTCGATATGGTCGGACCCGGCGTTATGTTGGGACAGATAGTCGGTAGATGGGGCAATTTCTTCAACGGCGAGGCGTTTGGTGAAACACCTGCGAAAGATAGTCTGCTCTATGTCTTCAGAATGCACCTGAAGCGTGAGGAATGGACATCAACAGTAGAATGCCAACCCACATTCCTTTATGAATCCTTGTGGAATCTTATCGGATTTATTATTATAAATCTTCTCTACAAAAAGAAAAAATTCGATGGTCAAGTTGTGCTGATGTACCTTACCTGGTACGGCTTTGGCAGAATGCTTATAGAGGGACTTCGTACAGATAGTCTCTATGTAGGCCCTATCAGAATTTCTCAGCTCGTTGGTTTCCTGTGCTTTGTAGTTGGACTTGCACTTATCGTCATTTTCTCGATTCGTGCAGACAAGAAGAAGGCAGTTGTGGCTACATCGGTCGGCGACTGTGAGGTGGTCGAGGAGACAGATGAGACTGACGAAGATGAAGAAGTAACCGACAACAGCGAGAGTGAAGACCCGGACGAGAGCGTCGACGGGGCACAAGAGGAGGACACGAATGGCAGCGACAATAATTGACGGCAAGCTTGTCAGCGCAAAGCTTAAGGGTGAAATTGCTGAGGCGGCTCGTGAATTTGAAGCAAAGTATAATAGAAAAATCGGACTTTGCGTTATTAGAGTTGGCGAAGATCCTGCATCGCAGGTATATGTACGAAACAAGCTTCGTGCCTGCGAGGAGGTCGGATTTGCTTCAAGCTGTATCATTCTTCCCGAGGACGCAACAACAGAAGAGGTTATAGCTGAGGTAGAGAAGGTCAATGCTGACGAGTCCGTTGACGGACTTTTGGTTCAGCTTCCTGTCCCAAGGCATATAGATGAGGCTCGTGTAATTGCGTCTGTAAGCCCCGAAAAGGACGTTGATGCATTCGGAATGCTTGATGCAGGACATCTTACTGTCGGGGACGGAAACATCCTTCCGTGTACTCCTGCAGGCATTATGGAGCTTCTCAAACATTATGAAATCGAGGTTAGTGGCAAGGAATGCGTTGTTATTGGCAGATCCAATATCGTCGGCAGGCCTATGGCAGCTCTTCTGCTTGCGGCAGACGGTACAGTTACCATCGCACACAGCAGAACTAAAGATCTCGCATCTGTAACAAGACGTGCAGATATTCTTGTCAGCGCAGTTGGTAAGGCTGCAGTTGTCACAGCTGATATGGTTAAGAGTGGTGCTGTTGTTATCGATGTTGGTATGAACAGAAACTCCGAGGGAAAGCTCTGTGGCGATGTTGATTTCGCTGAAGTTTGTGAGGTCGCAGGATACATTACCCCCGTACCCGGTGGGGTCGGCCCTATGACAGTTACAATGCTTCTATATAATACCCTTTATGCCGCACGCAAGGCTGAGGCTCGCAAGGGTAAGTAAAATATGTAACATAAAAGACCTGCTCAGCGAGCAGGTCTTTTATGTTTGTTTTTATTATGTGAAGTTTCTCTTGTAGTAAATAATGAGAACTACGAGAGCAACAACGATAATGGCGATTATTACGATCCACATAATCAGGATCATATTGTTGCCACCGTTGCCACCACCATTGCCACCGGTACCGCCGTTAGTCGTAATGTCATCGGGCTCATTTGTGGTGTGGTCATCGGGAGTGGGAAGAGTAGTGATGTCCGAGGGATCTGTTGGAGCTGAGGTTGTAATCTCATCTGTCTCGCTTGAAACGGGAGGTACAATTGGAGCTGTTGTAACCTCGGATGAATTATCAGGCGTGGGAGGATCGATCACGGGAGGCTCAGTCTCAGAGGATTCGGGAGCGTTTGGATCGATAACCGTGATAGGAACATTGACCTCAAGTCCTCTGAAGCTGACAACTACCTTCTTTGTTTCTGTGTCAAGCGCACCTGCGGGATATATTGTGTAAGCTCCGTCGGGTACGATAGCAGAAAGTGTGTCATCATCGTACATAACGATAATCTTGAGTCCTTCGGGATCGAAAATCTCGCCTACATAATAGGTGGACTTTATAGGAGATGCAACAAGCGTCAGCTTATTAACCTTTGCGGGTGTAACTGAAACTGTTACGGTGCAGGAGTACTCGCCATAGGTGATGTCAAGGTGAAGCTTTACAGGGTTTTCGCCGTTTTCGGAGAGTACGAATGATGTGTTCGACATTGTGTAATTGGTTATGGGAGTTGTTGTTCCATCGTTGAAAACGAGGCTGACTTCCATACCTGTATTGTCGAACTTGTCGCCTTCCTTGTATTCGGTCTTGAGAGGCTGCTTTGTAACTGTGATGTTTGAGATCACCTTTTCCTCAACGGAGATGGGGCAGGAAGCCTCAAGGTATTTATCAACGCCAATCTTAAACTTTACGGTAAAGGATTTGTCTGCTGATGTAAGAAGAGTGTCAAGTGAGGGAGAGAAGATGAGGTCCTCGATATTGATAAGCTGACCTACGCTGTCACCGTCCATATATGCGTGAACGATGAGCCCCTCTGTGTTCAGAGTCTGACCTGAAATGTATGTCAGGTGAGTGGGAATTTGTGTGATGGAGATGGATGTGTAGGCTGTTTTGTTGCCTACTACAACGGGAATTTCTACGGTAGCACCGTAATATTCAGCAACAACATATTCCATTCCATCCAAAAGCTCTGTGTCTGCTATTGTGTAGAGATCGGATGTGAGGATCTTGTTGTCGGAGCCGTCATTGTACTGAAGTCCAATGAAAAGTCCGGACTTGTCGAACTGTTCGCCTGCAAGATATTCGGTTTTGGTGGGCTGACGAACTATAAGAAGAGTTCCAACGGGAAGAGTTACGGGAAGCGCAACCTCGTGAGTGCCAACCGAAGCCGTTATAGTGCTTCCGTGAGCAATAACTTCAGGGTATGTGTAAACTACATTTGCAGAAATGTCACGGCTCGTCTCGTCAGCGTATGTTGCGGTAACCTTGATAGCTTTGGGTGAGAACTTTTCTCCATAGTAGTATTTTGTGGGTGTGCTACCCATATCAACATCAATCTTTGTGAGTGCAACAACGTCAATTGTGAATGCTTGTTCAACTCCGTCACCTACTGCCGTGAGTGTAGCCTTGCCGTCAGCACCGGGCGCGAGCAGATTTTCTGCCTCGGGGATTTCAGGCTCAATAATTGCGCTGATGGTTTTCTCGGCATCGTAGTAAGCAGTAACAACCATTGATGCGGGAGGAGCGAAATATTCGCACTCATAGAACTTTGTGTTCTCAAGTCCGCTGATTTCGATTGAAACAATGGGCTTTACATTGATGTCAAGTGTGCCCTTGATGGTCTTTCCAAGATATGTGTAGGAAAGCTCAACGCTCTTTGTGCTTGAAGAGAGAGGAGAGGTGAGAGCAGGGGAGAAGGAACAATCAGAAAAGGGAATAGTCTTCTCGCTGTTGTCATCAAATACAATATTTACTGTGAGAGTTGATGGATCAAAGAACTCAAGAGCGAGATAGTCTGTCTTGCTCGCACTGACCTTCAGCTCCTTGAAAGCAGATACTGAAACGGGAGTTGTTCTCGACATATCCATATAAGTAATTGTGATCTTTTGGTCAGCAGAGCTGAGAGCACCTGCGGGAGAGTAGACGATCTCGTTTGAAGGAACAATTGCCTTTGAGCCGTCGGTGTAGCTAACCTCAAGCGTATATCCTGTGGGATCAAAGCTTTCGCCCTCAAGATAATCCTTCTTTGCATCAGCTGACGCAAGAATCTTGAAGGTCAGAAGCTCACGAGCAGGTGGAGCTGTTTCGGAAGTCGTGGTGTCATCTGCAACAGCTGTTGTATCCGTCGCCTCCGTGATATTTTCCCCGGGATTGACCGTCGCAAACGCAACTAAAGATGCTGCGAGAGAAAACGCCATAATCAATGCAAAGAAAATAAACAAATATGGGATTCGTTTTTTCATTCGGGTTTATCCTTTCGATTTATCCTAAAAATAGAAATTTTATTATATATCAGTATAATTATATCACTAAAATGAATACTAATCAATAGGAAATTGTTAATAAAAATAAATATAAAGAGAAGAGACCGTTGTGCAATAACACAACGGTCTCTTGTGGCGAAATGCAACAAAGCATTCGCAGGGCTAAAATTAGTCGGCGTAAACGCTGACCTGCTTCTTACCCTTGCCCTTCTGCTCGAATTTAACATGACCATCAATCAGAGCGAAGAGAGTGTGGTCTGTGCCCATTCCGACGTTGTTGCCGGGATGAACAGCTGTTCCTCTCTGTCTGATAATGATATTGCCGGCTGTTACTGCTGCACCATCGGACTTCTTGACACCAAGTCTCTTGGACTCGCTATCACGACCGTTTTTGGTAGAGCCAACACCCTTCTTATGAGCAAAGAACTGTAATGAAAGTCTAAGCATGTTCATTTTCCTCCGTTAAGTTTTCCGCACAAATGCGGTCGGTGCGTCGTATTTATTTATAATCACGGTTAATAACCTCAACCTCAAGGAAATCGGAATACTCAAGAATGAGATCGTTGAGCTGATAATAATAGGACATAAAAAGTCCCGAAACAGCAAAACGCTTTCTTTCGTCATCCTCAAACTCAGGAAGTGCCGACTTCGATGACAAAACTATCTTGGTATCATCGTCATTTATATCATAATCAGCGATAGCGTCATAAGCAACCTCTATCGTGTTTACGATGTAAAGCGTCATAGACGAGAGGGCAGCGCAGAGAATATCATCTCCGGCATCACCGTAACCGGTGTGTCCTGTTTCCTCAAAGCCCCAGAAAACTCCGTTGCTTCTGTAAAATACGACCTTTGTCATTGTGAATTAAGCCTCTATTCTGGTAATCTGTACCTTGGTGTAGGGCTGTCTGTGACCGATCTTCTTCTTCTCGTTCTTCTTAGCCTTATACTTGAAGACGTAGATCTTGGGGGACTTGCCATTAGCAAGTACATTGGCGGTCACACGAGCACCGTCAACTGTGGGAGCACCGGTAACGAGACCGTTATCGCCCGAAACAAGGAGAACCTTGTCGAAGATAACCTCGCTTCCTTCTTCAACACCGAGCTTCTCGATAAAGATGATATCGCCCTCGGCAACCTTGTACTGCTTTCCGCCACTTTCAATTACTGCAAACACGAAAAGCACCTCTCTTTCATTATAGACTCGCTGTCCTCGGCGGCGTCAAAAAGACGCACTTAAAGAAGCCGATTTCAAGCGGCA
>JAZPXL010000050.1:0-39590 GCA_045543615.1 Eubacteriales bacterium | reverse complement strand
TCCATATTGCCTTCAACGGTGCAAATTATATTCTGCCCACTCGCACATCGGTGGAGGGTAATGTTGCAGTTTTCCTTGCAGGTCTACTGCTTGTTGCCGGTTGCACTTTCCTTTTCGTAAGATTTTTAGGACGGCGAGAGGAAAAAGTAGAAGCCTAAGTTAAGAACAAACAAAAAATCCAAGCACTATCTAAGTGCTTGGATTTGTTTTTTATTAGGGGAGATCAACGAAGCCACAGACGGGGCGATGGTCGGAGATGTAGATGCCCTCAACAGGCTCATCGGGGAGAACGAATGACTTTGAGGGGTCGCACTCAAGGTCTGTGAAGATGTAGTCAATCTGGGGCATACGCTCGACGGGGATGCGTCCGTAATCGTGGAATGTGCCGCCGATGTTCTCTGTAACCTCGGAAACTGTGCGTCCACAGGGCTTGTATTCAGTAAAGACCTTGATTTCAGGTGTGGAAGGTGTGGCGTTCATATCACCTGTGATAATGAAGGGAAGATTGCGCTCGGAGAGATAACGCATAACGTCAAGTGCACCAAGCTTTCTTGCATTTGAGCCCTTGTGGTCAAGGTGAGTGTTGAGGAATATAAAGAGCTGCTCGGAGTCGGCGTGCTTGAGTGTTGCAGCAGTATAAACTCTGGGACATTCACTCTGGTCGCCTATATAACGGGATGCAGATTTTGTGGGTGTAACGGAGAGCCAACGGGTTTCAAGGGCAACAAGCTCAAAGCAGTCACGCTTGAAGGCAATTGAGGTAGCCTCGCCGCGATAGTTTCTCTCACGGCCACAGCCTACAACTGTGTATCCGATAGCCGAAAGCTCGTCATTCATCCATTTGCGCATACTTGTGGATGCTTCCTGGAAGCCGATGAGATCGGGGGAATGCTCCTTGATGCACTCAAGTATTCTCGGTGTGCGATTGGGGAAATAGTTGATGCCGTCGCCCTTGACCGAAACTCTGAGGTTGAACGTAAAAACTTTAAGTGTTGTCATTTTTTGTTTCTCCTTGTCTTGAAAATGTGTATGCTGTCTTGCCGTGTTATTCGGCAAAAATTAGTTTCTTTTTGGATGTGTATCATTCGCCGTAACGAATAACATTACGGCAGATGCCATAGAGATGACGGCCACAGCTATAAGTGCAGCATTACCTGTAAGGGATAAGAAATGAGCAAGGACTACGCCGACCGATGCCGCAAGCGAGAGAAGGCCTGTCGCAAGCCCTGTGCGAGAGGGAAGACACCTTGCAAAGAGCACCAAAA
This sequence comes from Eubacteriales bacterium, assembly GCA_045543615.1. Lineage (GTDB taxonomy): Bacteria > Bacillota > Clostridia > Oscillospirales > CAG-272 > CAG-390. The sequence continues at coordinate 38,325 of JAZPXL010000050.1, read as the reverse complement.
TAATTGATGCCGATGTTGAGAGAAGCATTATGCCTGCAAGGTAGCAGAGAAAGGATTCTGCTCCGAGCACCAAAAGTGGTGAGGCGACGAGAAGTGCAAATGCACCAACCTTTCTTGCGCCGATAAGGTCGGAGAGGAAGCCACCGAGAGCTATGCCACCGAAAACTGCGACTGACGGAAGAAGGAATGCAAGGGATGACTCGCTTTCAGGACGATTTGCCGATGAGGACGCAAAAGTGAGAAGAAGAGAGGACGAAACGAGAAGAACTATCGTTGGTACTTTAGACTTAAGGATTGTGCCAAGATGGAATTTTTTGCCCTCGTTTTCGTCATTTGGTATGGAAATATCGCTTCTTGATGAGCCACAGAAGCACCAGACTGCTCCGGCAACAAAGAGAAGAATGAAGACAAAGTGGTAGGGCGAGAAGAAAAATTCTTTCTCTCCGAATTTTTCTCCAAGCGCATATCCGACACCTGCAACCGACAGATAGACGGCAGGACGGCAGAAGCCACGGCTTCCCATAAGCACGCCGATGCCACCACCAAGATTTGCACAGGCAGAGCCAACACCTATTATGATTGCAGTAAGAACGGGATTGGACGCTCCCACAAACATACCGATGGCAACTGTGCACAAGCCACATACTGCAAATATTCTGCCACCGGAGCGCACTCTGTCAGCTATCCATCCAAAGAGGATGGGCAGGGCGAGAGCTGTCGTGGCAAAAAGCAGACAAAGCAAGGGATAGTCATCCTCTGTGACGGCGTTTTGTGTCAGCATAAAGCTCAGTATATACCCACTTGACGCAGCAGTTACGAGGTGGGCGAGTGTGTATGGTAAAATGGATGGTTGTTTCATTTTTTTCTCCGTTGGCTTCATTAAAGTCTGCGTGACGGGGTCTTACTTTTCGTCAGTTTCGTCCTCTTTTTTTGTCGGATATTTTCTGACGGACGAAAGTGAGATGAGAAAGGCTACAAAGGATGCGACGGCAAGAAGTCCCGAGAGGGCCAAAACTGCAAGAGTAATATCCGTGCCGTCAGGGATTTTGTTAGTCTCCACGGTTGAAGAGTCAAATATTGGGGGCAGAGTTATCGGCTTTGTGCTCTCTGCCGCGGGCGCATCGGTGTCTGCGTGCGGTGGGGACGTAACGCTTGCAGAGGCGTCGTCTTCAGGAACTTTGCCGTCTCCCTCGGGTGCTTGTGTTGATGCGAAAGAGTTTTCGGGTGCGTTTTCCTCCACGTCGGTGGGAGGTGTTTGGGATGGGTTGCCCGATGCCGCATCGTTTTTGTTGTCGATAGTGGTGTTGCCTGCCTCTGCGTTTGGTGTGTCCATTGGCTCTTGTGGCATAAGCCAGATCGGAAGCACAGCCATCGAGACGGCAACAAGCGTACAGATTACGGCAATTATTGCAAAAATTGCACTTTTTCGCAGAGTACGCGAGCGTTTTGTTTTTGTCCTATCTGTGCGTGTGCTGTCAATTATTCTTTGGTGGAGTGATTGCTGTACTTCCTCTGCGCTGTCGCAGACGGCGTTTGCAATCCTCAGTCTTTCATCAAAAAAGCTTTCGCAATCCACACATTCGGACAGATGCGCCTCGACTATGCTTTTTTCTTTTGCGCCAAGCTCGCCGTCAATATAGTCGTCAGCCATACTGCGCACGCTTTGGCATATTTCCTTGTTCTGCATTCGGGCACTCCTTTCTTTTATGTATTGTCTCTTCATATTTATTGACGAAGAAAACACGAAAAAGTTCGTGTGTGGACTAAAAAATATTTTTCTTTGCTATAATTTCTCTGAGCCTGTCCCTCGCTCTTGAGAGCCTTGATTTGACCGAGCCCAGAGGCAGAGAGAGCATTTGCGATATCTCATCATACGTCAAGCCGTCGATGTCACGGAGAACAATTATCTCACGGTACTCATCGGGCAACTCCAAGAGGGACAAACGAACTGTCTCAATCTCAAGCTTGCGTATGACGTATTCCTCGGGCGAGGGGTCATTGTCGGGTACGGAGTAGAGGGCGTCCTCGTCACCACATTGTGAGGGTGAGCGTTTGCGAGCTCTGAGCTTGTCAATTGAGAGATTGCGAACTATGCCGAAGAGAAATGCTCTGGGTGAGCCGCCCCTGTATGATGAGGCACATCTCCAAAGCTTCAGATATGTTTCTTGCACAACATCCTCTGCATCCTCACGGTTTTTAAGTATCGCAAGAGAGGTGTTATATACCTGTTTTTCGGTGAGTGTGAGGAGTCGCTCAAATGCGTCAGCGTCACCACGGGCAACACGGGCAAAGAGAGCACAAAAAACGTCTTTTTCGTGACTCATATTCACTCACCACCCCTCTGTTTTTGTTGGATTTTATTCTTCGCTCTCAAATGCCGAGATGAGAGCGACTCTTGCCTCGTCTGCCGAGGTAGAATTCATAAGTGCCACTCGTCCACGAGTTGCGCCACGGATGCCACGCAGATAATGCGACAAAACGACCTTTGCCTCGGCAAGTCCACGTCTCTCGCCCTTGTCAGCGACGGCAAGAGAAAGATGCCTGAGTGCAGTATTCATTATCTCTGCGCGAGACGGTGGAGTATATTCACGACCATCAAGGAGAGATGCGATCTCGGAGAAAAGCCACGGCGCACCCATAGCACCACGGGCAAGTGCAATTCCGTCGCAGCCTGTGACGTCAAGCATCTTCTTAGCGTCGGAGGCTGTGAAAATGTCACCGTTTCCAATGACGGGAACGGACAGAGCTGCCTTAACCTCTCCTATAATATCAAGGTCAACACCCGGTGAATAGAACTGCGAGCGTGTTCTGCCGTGTATGCAGACGGCTGCGACACCTGCCGACTGTGCAGCAAGTGCGCACTCAACGGCGTTTTTGTTCTCCTTGTCCCAGCCTGCACGAAGCTTGACCGTCACGGGAAGAGAGGACGCCTTTACAACTGCGTGTGCAATATCGTATATTTTTTGGGGCGAGCGCATCAGCGCGCTACCCTCACCGCAGTTGACCACCTTTTTTACGGGACAGCCCATATTTATGTCGATCGAGTCAGGCAGTACACCGCAAAAGCCACGGTATGTGCCATTTGACAAGAGACGTGCTGCCTCTGCCATAAACTCGCTCTCAGCTCCAAAAAGCTGAATAGCTGTCGGTATGCTGTTCTCTTCAATGCGACAGAGAAGAGCAGTTTTTATCGGCACGCTGTCTCTTGATGCCTGCTCGTAAACGAGAGCCTTGGCAGACACCATTTCGCTTACGGCGTATTCTGCGCCGTACTCGCCCGATATTCGTCTCATCGAGATATCGGTAACACCGGCCATAGGAGCAAGAAAGAGACCGTGTGGTATCTCTCTGTTTGATATCTTCACGTCAAATTCCTTTATTAATTATTTTCGTCTTCCTTTACATTGTAAGCCTGAGCTGTTCTGCAGGCAATAACGTTTATAGCTGCAGCTGTCTTTGTATCAATGCCGAGGGAGGTGTGAGGCTCACCACCGTCAGTAATTCTGAGAGCACGATGGCGTGATGTTATTGAATAGAAAATTGTTGCAGCAGCAAGGTATGAGCCTGTGGGGGTTGCGTGATTACCGTCCTCACGGTAGAGCGTGGGAGCAGGTCTGCAACGGAGAGCTGCCTGCCAAACCTCGCCTGCAGGAGCTACGATTGCGTTCATATACCTTGCAAGCTCGACGTTTGCGTTTGTGATGGTCGGCTGGTCTTTCTTTTTACCTCTGTTTGACCAGACGGTGTATACGATGGGCTTTGCGCTTGTCTTTGAGATAAACTCGTCATATATCTTTTTGCCGTATTCGAGATAGGAATCGGGATCAAATCCGGTTGCCTTGCTCTGAAGAATTATGTAATCATAGTTGCCGTACAGAATATTAAAGCGTGTCTGGCGTTGCTCATAGTGGTAGTCAAGGCATTTACCACCCTGAGTCAGCATTGTGACTTCTATGTCAATTCCCGCAGATGCGAAGATGTCTTTTGTGATCTTGGGGAGATCGTTGTAATAAGTGTGTGAGTTGCCAATAAAAAGAATCTTGAATTTTGCCATAGTTATTACCTTTCCTTTGAGTGATTGTTATGCGACATTCGTTTGCGTAACGCTTTAATATTTTATTATTATATATAATAGCACAATTATCTCGTCAAGTCAAGAAAAAGCGTTAAAAAACACGCACTATACCCACTTGACAGTAGGGGATGGAATGTGTTATACTGAAAACACAAGTTATGTGTGGCTTACAGAAAGTCGGGAGGAAATAAAAATGAAAGACTACCACGTCGCAATCGAGCACAAGCATATTAATTATATTGAAGACCATTGTCTTGAGACCGAGAGACTTGAGGTCATTTTTCTGCCGCTGTGCGTGGGTACGCCCGTCGGCGTCAGGGGATTTATGATAGGAGAGATTACACGCATTGTTCCACAAGAAGACGATATTGTAGCATACGTCGGTGAGGAGATGTTCTCGACAAAGCAAGTGCTTTTCAAAAGACTTGAGAAAACGATAATGTCCTGTGGGGACGAGAACACGCATATTGATGAGCTTAGTATCTCGATAAGACAGAGGGACGAGGCGTAAATAAATAGGCTATGTCACACTAAATGGTTTGTTTTTTCATAAAAATATGCTATAATAATAGTAGATAAAAACATATGAGTTGATTTCAATGTCTGCTATTAAAGATATTTTAGATAAAATCGATAAGTTAAGCCCCGCTGATCAAGAGCGTCTTAAAACAATCCTTTTTAGCAAAACTTTTACAAAATCCATAAGTATCGAAGAGTTTGTTACAAAAGAAAGGTTTGCTAATGGTCGCGTTTGCCCTGTTTGTGGTGCTACTCACGTTGTTCGCAACGGCAAAAGAAAAGACGGTACTCAAAAGTATATCTGTAAAGATTGTGGCAAATCGTTTGTTATTACAACCAATTCCATCGTGTCTGGAACACGTAAAGACCTTAACGTATGGATTAAATACGTTGATTGCATGCTGAACGGCTTTTCCGTTCGCAAAGCTGCAGAAGAATGTGGTATTCATAGAAATACAGCATTTGCTTGGCGACACAAGATTTTGGATGCCCTTCAAAACATGGCTAACGATGTAATCCTTGATGGCATTGTCGAGGCTGATGAAACCTTTTTCACCATATCTTATAAAGGCAACCATAAAAAGAGCAAGAAGTTTACAATGCCTCGCGAGCCGCACAAAAGAGGCAATTCAACGCATGTACGTGGTTTGTCGAGCGAGAAGGTTTGCGTACCTTGTGCGGCAAATAGAAGCGGTATGTCAATTGCCAAAGTTTCTAATACGGGAAGAGTATCGACCAAGGATCTCCACGAGATTTATGATGGTCGCATAGACGTCCGCAACGCTTGTAACCGATAAAATGAACTCTTACGTACGTTTTTCTAATGCAAACGGTATTGAGTTAGTGCAGTTAAAGACAGGCAAAGCCAAGAAAGGCATTTATAATATTCAACACATAAATAGCTATCATAGCCAACTCAAACGCTTTATGAAGAGCTTTAACGGCGTATATACAAAGTATCTGAACAACTACCTTATTTGGCACAACTTTGTTAACTACGCCAAGGAAAGTGACGTTGAGAAGCGTGCTATCTTATTAAGCTATGTGTTAACTACAGTAAAAACTGATCGGAACAGCAGTTTGTCAGATCGTCCTGCTCTTCCGTTAGTTGCATAAACTTGAATTTTTTGGATGTGCGTAGCCGACAAATACATTAAAGTACACGAATATCAAGTAGTTGTTTGAATTTTGTTAAAAAATTTCTTAATACACTTGACAATAATTCTCGCATGTGTTATACTCTATATATGCTCCAATCAGAGCATATATAGAAAGGTGGTATGATTATGGCAAATGAAAATTTTAGCGAAAAGGTTTCTGTGAATATTAACACGTCAACCTTGTCGAACATCGACTTATTGGTCGATAATGGTTATTACTCTAACCGTAGCGATTTTATTAACCAAGCTGTGCGGGAGGGATTGCAAAAACACCAAGCAACACTTGATAGAATTATAGACAATCACATAGAGGCAGAGGAAGACCCAAACTTCTGGTTTGTAGGTGTCTGTAATTTGGATGCTGCTTACATAGAAAGCCGAAAGAAGAAGGGACAGACTTTGACCTGTACCGGCTATGGTGTTCTCGTCATTGACAAGGATGTTGATGAAGAAACGTTGTTTGCTGTTGTTGAAAGCATTAAACTCAAGGGAAAGGCAATCTGCTCCAAATCGATTAAGGACCACTACGGATTGAAATAAGATAAGACAATTCCAATATGTCGAGTAGAGGAGAGAAAATACTCTCCTCTACAAAAAGTGCTAAAAATCAGTCATATTAAGTGACAGAGCCAATAAATAAAAGCGACTCGGAGAGTCGCTTTTATTTTATCTTGAGCGTCCGTAGAGATAGTTCCAATAACGGAATTTTCCACGATCAATGGAATAAAACTGCTCTCGTGTGAGCCTGTATGACCAGTTGCCGACAGGGACGCCCGGCTTGTTGATTCTCGTGTCAGAGCCATAGAGAAGCAGATCTTGTACGGGAAGCATCAGAAGGCCACTGTGTGACGCAAATACGGTACGGAAGATAGCGTCATAGCAACGGTCGAGATCGTCTCCCTCGTATCCACAATAGTCAAACACACGCCTCCGTGATGCGCCGTCCATCTCCCAGACAAATCCAAGGAGGGTGTTGTTATCGTGAGTTCCCGTGTAGACAACGGAGTTTTCGGGATAATTGTGAGGCGTGTGTGGGCAATCACTTCCACCAAGGAAGCCGAACTGAAAGACACGCATACCGGGGAAGGTGCTGTTTTTCACAAGCTCTTCGACCTCGGGTGTGATGTCACCGAGATCCTCAGCGATAATGAGTCTGTCCTTGCAGAAAGGAGCGAGGGCGTTTATGAGATCCATCCCCGGCCCTTTTTCCCAATGTCCGTTTCTGGCAGTAGTCTCACCCTTGGGGATACTGTAATAAGCCTCAAGACCTCTGAAGTGGTCGATGCGCACGCCGTCGAAAATCTCAAGCATAAAGCTCATTCGCTCACGCCACCAGGAGTAGCCGTCTTTTTTCATATAATCCCAATCGTAGAGAGGATTTCCCCACATCTGTCCATCTTTTGCAAAATAGTCGGGTGGAACTCCGGCAACTGACGAGGGTGTGCCGTCCTCATCAAGCAAAAACTGCTCTGGTGCGCCCCAAACATCTGCGCTGTCGGCGGCAACATATATCGGGATGTCTCCTATTATGGAGATGCCCTTTTTGTTTGCGTATGCCTTGATCTCTGCCCATTGGGTAAAGAACACGAACTGTGTAAATTTCCAAAGACGAAGCTCACCCTCATCGTATTCGCTTACCGTCCACTCGTTCCACGGCTTGTTGTCATTTGCTTTTTTCAGTGCCATATAACGACAGAAAAGCTCGACTCCTCTGTGTGCAGAGATAAACTCATCCACGGGGGCGTAGTTATCCATTCGGGCTGAAGCTTTTTTAAGCAGAGCCATTCTCTCGGCCTGCAGACGGTCAAATTCGCAATAGTACGGTGTGGCCTGTCTTGCTGAGGCAAGCTCTTCGTCGGTAATAAGCCCTACGCTGCGAAGCAGGGGCAGGTCGATGAAGAAGGGGTTGCCACTGAATGCGCTGTATGATTTATAGGGCGAGTTTGCCTCGTCGGTCAGGCAGAAGGGAAGAGTCTGCCAATAGGAAAAGCCACAGTCAGCAAGAAAATCTATCCATTCCCGAGCGCACTGTCCAAACGAGCCCTCGGAATAGTCTCCCCAAAGGGAAGAGACGTGCATAAGCACTCCACTTGATCTTTTCATATTTGTCTCCGTAGATGGTTTTGTTATTGATATTATAGCAAATAATCCCCCTCTTGTCAACCAAGGGAGGAGCAAAAACGGTTGACCGTACGGTCAACCGTTAGATGAAATTTTTGATATATATTCCTCGGCAAAATGTGCTGCGGTAGCACCGTCTGCCGTGGCAGTTACTATCTGCCTAAAGGGCTTTGTGCGAACATCCCCTGCGGCAAACACGCCGTCAATATTTGTTTTGGTGCTCTCGTCGGCTATGATGTAGCCGGAGGGGTCAAGCGCAAGAGTGGACGCAAACAGCTCGCTTACAGGACGCCTGCCAATGCTGATAAACAAACCATCAATGAGTAGATCTGAGATATCGCCCGTTTTGTTGTTCTTGATTTTTACAGAGGAAATTTTTCTCTCGCCTTCAATAAGAACGACCTCGCTGTTGAGAATAAACTCAACATTTGGGGCGTTTTTCAGGTATTCGGTATTTATCCTCTCGCCACGCAGGGTATCACGGCGATGGATTAGGTAGACCTTTTTGCAGATCTTGGAGAGCAGGGCAGCATCTGCCGTCGCGCTGTTTCCACCACCGACAACTGCAACTGTTTTGCCACGGTAGAGCATTCCGTCGCAGGCGGCGCAATATCCAACGCCACGCCCGAGAAACTCCTCCTCACCATCAGCTCCCAAATGCTTGTGTTCAGCTCCCGTTGCGATTATAAGTGAGTGAGCAAAGAAGTCCCCACTGTCTGTGACGATTTTGCGAGGCTGTGTGTCAAGATCAACTGCGAGCACCTCGGCTCTGATGGTCTCAGCTCCGAAACGCTCAGCTCCTCGTTTCATCTTCTCGCCGAGAGTAAAGCCGTCAACGCCATCATCAAAGCCCGGGTAATTGTCAATTTCCATCGTCTGCGTCATCTGTCCACCCGGGGAAAACTTTTCGATAATGAGGGTGGAGAGCCCGGCTCTTGTGGCATAGAGTGCCGATGTGTAACCGGCAGGGCCACCACCTATTATGACGCAATCAAAAATTTTGTCCTGCATTTTCCCTGTTATTCAAAGAGTGCAAGAAGCTGTGCCTTCGTCTTGACTCCAAGCGCACGGTTCGTAACCTTACCGTCCTTGATAACGAAGAGGGACGGAATATTCATAACCTCAAACTTGAGGGCAAGCTCGCCCTCCTCGTCAACGTTGATCTTGGCAACCTTGATTTCGGGATGCTCGTCTGCAAGCTCGGCGAGGACGGGTGCAAGCATACGGCAGGGGCCGCACCAATCTGCGTAGAAATCTACAAGAACGGGAAGAGAGCTGTCGAGAACCTCTTCTTTGAAATTATTTTTATTAACTAAAATTACTGACATTTTTATGTCCTCCTTTTTTCTTTCTATACTCATTATATCACAAAAAACAGAGTTTTTCCGTGACTTTGTCACAAAAAACTGATTTTTTAAAAATTTTTTTGAAAAATAAAAAAGACCATATTCAAGACAAAAATGAAATGACCCTTGACCGTAAGCTTTTCGTCTCACAGCCAAGGGTCATTTCGCCTCGCTCTTGATATCTAACATCTTTTTTATTCCTCTCTTTCTTAAAATGGAAGGCCCTTTTGCACTAAATTTTCAGCTCCGAACTCTTTCCTTTTTCGCACATTCTTTAAGTAGAATTTCCTTATGTTCGGCTTTCGTCTCTCGCAAAAGGTGGTTCTTCTGACTATACAGGCTCGGTATCTTTATTGCACTCGGTTTGTCTTTTTGGATTTTCCTTTTATCCTTTATATTTATATTTTATGCGTCACACCGCCGTGTTTGGCTTTCGCCGTCAAACCGATGATTCTGTGCTCGATCCTACCTTATAGTCCGTTCTTACTTTTTCATTGGACCGTACCATCCTTTCTTGTCTATATTATAGCACGAGGGATGGGGAATTGCAATATGCAAATTGTTAAAACTTCACAACAAATTTTTGTTCAATAAGTAGAAAGTGTGCAAAACGCACAAGTTTTTCTTTACAAATGCATTTTCTTGTGATATAATGAAAAATGGAGTTGCGAAAAGCAACTCCATTTTTGTTTGTGTTTATGTCTCGGGCCCTAGTGGCGTTTCGTCCGTGTCGCCATCCTCATAGGCCGAGACACCTTGCATTCTTGAATGAGGGCCAAAGCCGTCGATCTCGCTACGCACGATTGCGCCGAAGATGCGATAGCGAAGTCCTCTGTTTTCTTTTTCGAGTCTCGATAGCAGTTGCTTCATCTCCTCACGCTGTGTGTTTCCGTCAGCAGGGCAGGTAGATACAACCACGGGAAGCGATAGCTTGCCTGCAAGATATCTTACGTCCTTTTCGGGCATATAGACCATCGGGCGAATAACGGTGATGTCCATTCTTGAGAGGTATGTTACAGGAGAGAACGTGCCGATGCGTCCCTCAAAGAAAAGGTTTAGCATAAATGTTTCGACAACATCATCGAAATGATGACCGAGTGCAACCTTGTTGCAGCCCGCCTCCTTTGCGGCGGTGTTGAGCGCACCACGGCGCATTTTTGCGCAAAGCGAGCAGGGATTTGACTCCTGACGGTATTCAAAAATAATTTTCGAGATCTCTGTTTTGATCACAATATATTCAACATCAAGACTGCGACAAAATTCAGATATAGGTGAAAAATCCGTACCCTCAAGGCCCATATCAATGCTTATACCAACAACCTCAAAACGCTTTGGATAGAAACGGCGAAGAGAGGCGAGCGCGAGAAGAAGGGCAAGGGAATCCTTGCCACCCGAAATACCAACGGCAATTCTGTCACCGTCCTCAATCATTGAATAATCGTCAACTGCTCGTCGCACGAAGCTGAGCAGACGCTTTGTGTCACTCATCGAAAAGATACCTCTCAAGCTCGCAGGTTTTGGCGAAATAATGGTCTGCGTTCTCCATCATAAAACGCTTGATGCGCTCGCTTGGCTGTCCCCAGCCTGCGCAGGCAAATGCAACCGACGCATTTCTTGCCATATCAAGTCCTGTCTTCAGGTCATCAATTACAATAATGTCATCAAAGGAGAGCGAGAATCTTTCCATCACATCGAATACGGGGAACGGATCGGGCTTGCGTTTACCCTCGCCTGCATCCCAACCGTAAACTGCGTCAGGCTCAAATCCGATACCCGCAAGCCAGTCACGGCGAATAATGTTACTTTCAGAGTGGGTTGCCACGCAGACAATACCACCGTTTTCCTTATGACGTCTGATAATCTTGTCCATACCCGTACAGAATTTTGGTATGATCGACTCAACGTATTTCTTCCAATTACGATACTCATACGCCATCTCTTCCTCGTTGAAGCAGAGGATTTCGGTGCAATATCTGAAGAAGCCGGGGTCAAGACAGTAATCGCAAAACTCCACAAAGTCAACCTGTGTTCCCGGTCGCAGATGCGAGAGGGTGTCAAGCAGTGCCGGGAAATGCACCTCTGGGGTGGAGTTTACCGTAGTGTCATCGTGGTCAAGCACGAGACATTTATATTTAAGCTTCATATTATCTTATTTACCTTTCGATTGCTCGTCTTAAAGCTCAAACGAGCAATTCTCATATATTTTTGTGATGCGCTCGGTGCGCACTCGGGGATTTGTTACATCGTCGGTGTAGAGGTAGAGTGGAGGCTCAAAATCAAGGCGGGGAGACGCACCGCTTTTTGCCTCAACTAATACAAAGGCGGGTCTTGATGACGTATCGGGATAAACGGCGCACAGCTTCTTTGGCTCAAGCTTTGATTCTCTCATAGCGCACAAAAGGTCAGCCACCCTGTCGGCTGTAAAGACACAGACGAAGATTCCTCCGAATTTAAGCAGGCGTGACGCAGCACGGCAGAAATCGGCTATACCACCGTTAATTTCGTGGCGTGCAGATTGACGGATGCTGTCAGGACTGCTCGTTCCTGCGTTGACAAAATAGGGGGGATTGGAGAAAACGCAATCAAATTCTCCACCAAAGGTGGATGCGCTTACATCTCTTATGTCGAGATTTGCTACATCTATTATAGAGTCAAGTGCGTTGAGCGATACATTTCTTTTTGCGATGGATGCAGATTCCTCTTCAATCTCAATAGCCGTTATATGCTTGCATTTGCCGTGTGCGGCGGCAAGCAGGGAGACAACGCCCGTGCCGCACCCAAGCTCGCAGGCTCTTTGGAATTTGCGAAGACGTGCGGCAAGAAGATAGGAGTCCGTTCCCCAGGGAAGACCACGTCCGTTGCTTATAAGCTTTATACGCTCGCCTACGTCAATTATGCTCTCGCCCTCGTAAAGTACCGTATCCATATGGGTGCTGACTCCTTTCTTTTGGTTATAAATTTATTCAATATAAAAAATAGTTGGTATTTGACAAAGAAAGGAGCTTTTCAGCTCCAATCTTTGCTATGTTTGTCGATAACTGAATTACTCAGCCTTGGGAGCCTCGACGGGGCAGGTATCAGCGCAAGAACCGCAATCAATGCACTTTTCAGCATCGATAACGTACTTGCCGTCTTTTTCGCTGATGGCCTCAACAGGGCACTCATCTGCGCACGCACCGCAAGCGATGCAATCGTCTGTAATCTTGTATGCCATAATGACACCTCCGTATTGTTTGGTGTGTCTATTGTAGCACAAAAAATGTGTTTTGAAAATAGGTTTTGTAAAAAAAGTTCAAAAAAACAATAAAAATTTTTTTGGAAGTGCGTCTTATTCTCCGTCAGCCTCACCTTGAGAGTCCAAAACTGTCTCATCTTCGTCATCTCCCCGACGGCTTGCCTTGGTGATTACACGAATTGCTGAGAGCTTGTAGGTCTTCGGAGCAACATCGCTGTCGGCAAGCTTGACCTTTACGCTGCCTGAGATGGGGAAGATGTCAAGAACAACGCCACGTCCGTCGGGAGTTTCAACAACACTTTCGGGGGGAGGCATAAGAGCGATCTCCCTCTCGTACGTCTCCTGTTCAAAGCGCAGGCAACACATAAGTCTTCCACAAGTTCCCGAGATCTTGGCAGAGTTGAGGGAAAGTCCCTGCTCCTTTGCCATCTTGATGGAAACCTGAGCGAAATTGGGCAGGAAGCTTGCGCAACATAGCTTGCGACCACATACGCCAAAGCCACCGATCATTTTCGACTCGTCACGAATACCGATCTGGCGAAGCTCAATTCTCGTACGGAATACGGATGCAAGATCCTTTACAAGCTCACGGAAGTCAACTCTGCCGGCTGAGGTAAAGAAGAAAATGAGCTTGGAATTGTCAAAAGTATACTGTGCCTCAACAAGCTTCATATCAAGGCCGTGGTTTTCAATCTTTGTAAGACAGATCTTGTAGGCATCGTTTTGACGGCGTTTGTTGTCGGCGTGGTGAGCGTCATCCTCAGCTGTTGCCGTTCTAATAACCGGGCGCAGAGGTGAGACAACGCTTTCTTCGGGTACGCGGCGATTGGCAATAACAACCTCGCCGTATTCCACACCCTGTGCAGTTTCCACAACTGCGTGCTGACCGACGGTGAAGACAATATCTGCAGGGTCGAAATAATAAACCTTGCTGCCGTTCTGGAAGCGAATGCCTACGATCTCAGGGCCGTCAATTTCCTCGGGTGCTTCGATTGGCTCGTCCGAGAAAACGGCATCAAGCGTGGGGTCGAGAGGCATACTGTCAAGATAGCTGTCATCGGTCTTGATGCTGATGCTGTAATCGTCAAAGAGCGAGCGTGATTTTGGAGCAGAAGAGAATGATGTGTCCCCGAAAATGCTGTCATCGGGGAGATGAGGCACTATTTCACTCTCGCCTGCATTCTTGCGATGGCGATCACGGTCACGCCTTGAGGAGTGTGAATGGCTCTTTTTACCACGGCTATCCTGCGTGGTGGGCGTGGTGGGTGCTCTTTCTTCTGTGGGAGCAGTTTTATCTGTGGGGGCAGACGGTCTTTCCTCTCGGCCTGACTGTCCACGGTTTTTGTTTTTCTTGCCACCTCTGCCCTGCGACTTGTGGGAGTGTTGTCCACCTCTGCTCTCGCTGTGGGTGCTTTCCGTGGTTGGTGTGGTTGGCGCAGTTACAGGGGACGGCGTTGTGGGTGCAGCTGCCGCCTCACCGTCCACTTTGCCACCCTCGGCCTGTGGGCGATGTCTGTTTTTGTTTCTTGAGTGGCGATTGTTGTACTTCTTGTGATTGCTTTTCCCCTGACCCTGTGGGCTTCTTTGACCATCAGAGTCTGTGGAGGGGCGTGCAGACGTGCCACGGCTCTCGCCCTGTTCTTCGGTATATTCTATCATAAATATCTAAGTTCTCCGTTCTGTGTGTTTTATTCTTCTGCTATGAGCAGATTATTTAAGCATTCCGATGTCGGAAAGCAGATTTATTATTGTAAGACGGCGATTGAGATTTCTGCGCAAGGACGCACCGGCCTCGCTCAGCGCATCGCATATAGCCAAAATCCTGCGAAGTGAGAACCTGTCGCAAAGCTCCAAAGCTCTCTCTCTGCTTGAAAAGAAGCGCAACGGCGCATTTGCATCCTTCTTAAGAAGTGCAAGATCACGCATACAAAGCAGCATTGTGTCAAAGAGCACAGCCCCCTCCTCCCTGTCGGTAGGAACACAAGAGCCGAGGTGAAGAAGAAGCTTTGCACCACTTGTGCTGTCTGCGGCAAGCGTGCAAAATGTAAGAGCGTCACGGCGAAGAAGCGAAATTCTCTCGCCCTCCTTTCCACTCATCATCCTCAAAGCAGTACCGACAGAGCCCTCTGCGCTCATAATAATGTCCGAGAAAAGCTCCGGGCTTTGACGGCGCAGTTGCTCGGCTTCTTTTGAGACGGCGAGCAGGGCCGTTTCTGTTTCTTCGGGCGTTAGAGGCTGCATACCGATGACGGGCGCACGGCTTCTGATGGTTTCAAGCATAGCAGATGCGTTTTCACAAAGCAACAGAATAAAGGCGTATGCAGGCGGCTCTTCAAGTGTAAGAAGAAGAGCGTTTTGCGCCTGAGTTGTCATTGTGTGCGCATCATTGATAATGTATATTTTCTTTTCAAGATCGTTTGGATAAATGTGTATGTCACGGCGAAGCTCACGAACTGCATCAACACCAACGCTTGCAGACGATCCACGGGAGATCTCAATGATATCGGGACAGATGCCCTCCCTTATCATTCTGCAGGAGCGACAAACACCACAGGGCAGAGATGAGTGCGATGGCGAGAGCCTGTTTTCGCAAACGAGAGCCTGTGCTAAAGCAAGTGCCAGCGTGCGCTTGCCCGTACCCTCTGCACCCTCTAAGATGTATGCGTGAGGGAGATCGGGGATCTCTTTTTGCAACGACAAGCCGAGGTGGTAGCGAAGAGAGTTGTTGCCAACTATCTGAGGAAAGATATTCTTCATCCTTGCACCACCCTTCAATACATAATTATTCTATATTATTATAGCATCAAAGACCGACCTTGTCAAGAGGATTGAGCAGCACGCCTGTGTGAGTATAAAAAAGAGTGTTTGCCACTTTCTTTCGCAGTTTGATGTTTGAGTGAGGAAAACTTTAAGCTTTTGTGCGATTTATCAAAATTTTTTCAAATTTACATCATTTACTTGACACAGTTAAATGTTATGCTATAATTAAATAATGTAAGCTTGTACCACTTTCTGCCGACGGTGGAGGGTGAGAACATTTGACGGAGGAAAACGGATTTTGATTAAAGTAAAGAATCTGACAAAGAAATACGGCAACCACCTTGCCGTTGATAACATATCCTTCGAGATCGAAAGAGGAAGGATATACGGCTTTCTCGGCCCTAACGGTGCGGGAAAATCCACAACTATGAACATCCTGACAGGATGTCTGTCTGCTACATCGGGTAGCGTGCTTATTGATGGACACGATATTTTTGAGGATGATATTGAAGCCAAGAGGCATATCGGATATCTCCCCGAGCTGCCACCACTTTATATGGATATGACTCCACGTGAGTTTCTTCTGTTTGTAGCAGAGGCAAAGGGCGTGCCTTATGAAAAGAGTCTGCGACAGGTAAAGGAGGCTATGAAGCTGACACAGATCGATGACGTTCAGAACAGACTCATCAGAACTCTCTCAAAGGGATACCGTCAGAGAGTCGGAATTGCACAGGCTATGCTCGGAGATCCCGACGTCATAATCTTGGACGAGCCGACGGTTGGACTTGATCCAAGCCAGATTATCGAGATCCGAAATCTGATAAAGGGTCTTGGTGAGACAAAAACAGTCATTATCAGCAGTCACATACTCTCCGAGATCCAGGCAGTATGCGACCACGTGCTTATTATCTCAAAGGGCAGAATAGTTGCAAACGATTCTCTCGCAAGCCTTGAGGAGCGTGCGCAGAAGAACGGTGGACTTACCGTCATTGTCAAATGCAACGTTGCATCTGCAAGGGCAGTTGTCGAGAAGATGGAGAAGGTCGAGAGTGCTGAGTACAGCGAGGGCGACGGAGTAGTGCAGATAGTCATTCATTCAGTAGATAATGAGGACATCCGTGACGAGCTTTTCTTTGCTTTTGCTGACGAGAGAGTGGCTGTGCTTGAGTCCTCCTATCGCAAGGCAAGCCTTGAAAACATTTTCCTTGAGCTTACAGGCGAGGAGGCCGGCGTTATTCCCGGTCTTGCCGAGGTCGATGCACCGCCCGAGGACGAGAGAGTGGAGGACGAGGACGGTGGCGAGATAGTTGAGGACGAGGGCGATGACGATGACTACAAGCCTTTGTTTTCTTCAAATGATGAGGATGAGGAGGACGAATAATTATGCTTGCGATATTTAAGAGAGAATTTCGTTCATACTTTACAAGTATGACAGGCTATGTTATTATAGCTATTATGCTTGTTTTCTCGGGTGTTTTCTCGATGATACTCAACCTCATAGGTCAGTACGCTTCCTATGAATATGTTCTTACAAATCAGAGCATTGTGCTTATAGTTGCAATTCCCGTGCTCACAATGCGCTCCATAGCTGAGGATCGCAAATCAAAGACGGATATGTTGCTCTACTCGCTTCCTCTGAGGATGTCAAGCATTGTGCTCGGCAAGTATTTTGCGATGCTTGCAGTATGGGCTATCTGCTGTCTTTCTATGGGTATTACACCACTCATTCTCAGTGGATACGGTACGGTAAACTTTACAACAACATACAGCGCGATTTTCGGCTTTTTCCTGCTTGGAGCTGCGCTTATTGCAATCTGTATGTTTTTCTCATCTCTGACGGAAAATCAGCTCATTTCGGCACTCATAGGTGTCGGAGTGATGCTCCTGCTCTATCTTATCGGCGCACTTGTAAGTATAATTCCGACAACGGCACTTGCGTCATATATCGGAATTGGCGTGCTTGCGATAGCAGTTGCGCTTGTGGTATATCTGCTTTCCAAAAATTATTTGGTGGCAATAATAGTTGCTGCGCTTGAAATAATTCCTCTGTCGATAATATACTTTGTTAAGGCAGAGTTGCTTGAGGGTGCGCTTACAAAGGCAGTATCAAAGCTCTCGCTTTTCGACAGATTTTACAGCTTTGTTGACGGGGCATTTGACATCACGGCAGTTGTGTACTACATTTCAATAGCAGTATTCTTTATCTTTTTATCGGTTCAGTCGCTTGACAAACGCCGTTACAGCTAAGGAGGGACGAAAATGAAAACACAGAACAAAAAATCTGCACGCCCCTTCTTTGACAGACAGGGCAAAAGCGGCACATACGCATTCGTGATGGTTGCCATTCTGCTTGCAGTTATAATAGTTGTCAATCTCATTGTGGCGGCACTCCCCGAAAAATTCACCATTCTTGACACAAGCAAGAACGGTATGTTCGATATCTCACCTACAAGCGAGCAGTTTGTAGGCAAGCTTAAAGAGGACATCACGATATATCACATCTCGACAGGTGGAGCTGAGGACACTATCCTTGCTACCTTCCTTGAGAGATACCTTTCAATGAGCGAGAGACTGACGCTTAAGAAGGTTGACCCTATTGCAGACCCCACCTTCCTTGAGAAGTACAATGCAAGCGGTCTTACCAACAACAGCCTTATAATTGAGAGCGAGAGAAGATACAAGGTTATCGACAACAGCTCATTCTACACATATTACAGCGAGGAGTACGGAAACCTCACATATTCAGAGTATCAGGAGATTGCGTATTACTACCAGATGTACGGTCAGGTATTCGCCGCAACACCTATGCAGTATTTTGACAGCAATATAACGGGTGGCATTGAATATGTAACTGCAGAGAGAGTACCGACGGTTTATTTCCTTTCGGGACACGGCGAGGCGGCTCTGTCGCAGACCGTTTCCTACAATCTCGACTATCTCGGCGTTATCTATTCGACACTCAATATTGCGATGACTGACGCCACGATCCCCGACGATTGCACCTGCCTTGTAATAAACACTCCGACTAACGATATTACGGATGACGAGAGAAACAAAATTTCGTCCTATCTTAAGGCAGGAGGAAATCTTATGCTTCTGAGCGCACCGGGTGTTGATGCGTTTGAAAATCTCGCAACGCTTTCGTCCGAATGGGGACTTGCGGCTGAGGCGGGACTTGTCAGCGAGGGCGACAGCAAGGCGTATTACACAGGAAATCCCACATATATAATTCCCACAGTTGACACCGCACACAGCATCCTCTCTACCTTTGGTTCAAGGGAGGGAGCGACAGTTCTGCTTGCAAACAGCCACGC
This sequence comes from Eubacteriales bacterium, assembly GCA_045543615.1. Taxonomy (GTDB): domain Bacteria; phylum Bacillota; class Clostridia; order Oscillospirales; family CAG-272; genus CAG-390. Next base: position 19,795 of record JAZPXL010000050.1, on the reverse strand, counting down.
GCTCTCCGCCATAGAGGCTTCGGGCATAACCGTAACACCTCTCATTAAGACTACCGACAAGGCGTTTTCTACGGTTGGCGGTACTAATGGCGAGGCAGGAGTAAAGGTACTTGCAGCTGTTGCAGAGAAGAAGGAGGCGGCCGGCAAATTCGTCTGGATAAGCTCGGGCTGGCTTCTCAATGATAATTTCATCAGCTTTACAAATGGTGGCAACTTCTATCTGTTTTACGATGTGCTCAACACACTTTCGGGCAATTACACCTCGTCGCTGACCGAAATTCCCGGCGTTGACCTCAGCGAGCCGACACTGCTTGTTGACGAGGCAAGCGCAAATATCTGGGGTACAATTATGATATTCATAGCACCTCTCGGCGTTATCGGCATTGGTATCGTAGCAACTCTGCGCCGCCGCCGTCGCTGACAAGTTGCAAAACGCAAACAAAGGATAAAGATAAATGAAAAAGGCAAAAAACCTTATTATACTTGCCTCGGTTCTTGTGATTCTACTTGCTGTATACCTCGTGTATTCGGCCATAAACGCAGACGGTGGCGAGGAGAGTGGAGAGAGCACAACAGCATATCCACTCGAGACTATTGATCCCTCAAAGCTTGTGGGTGTTGACATCGAGATAACGAAGGATAGTACCCACAAACAAGAGGAGAGTGAGAGCGAGGAGAGCACTCAGGGTGATGGTGGGGATGGAGAAAAGACCACAACCTCACTTTCGTTTGCTCTCAATGAAAATGCTACGGCGTGGCTTTGGAGTGAGGACGGAGAAGTTCCTCTTGACAACAGCGCATTTGCCAATATGGTAAGCACGCTCTCCGGCTTTTCCTCACCGTACAAGCTCGAAAACGTAACAAACGACTCACTCTCCGAATACGGTCTTACAGAGCCATATCTGCGAGTTACCTTTACGTTCTCGGACGGAAGTCGCAGAGAGGTCAAAATAGGAGCATTCAACCCATTCAACGAGATGTATTATTTCTGCGACCTCGTCTCACCGAGTACGGTTTATATGGTGGACGAAAGCGTTGTAAGTGCTTTCGATATTGATGTTTACGATCTGCTCAAATATGATGAAACACCGACTATTTCATCAACAAAGATAACAAAGGTTACGTTCATCACTGATGGTGTTACAAGGGTTTATACCTACTATCCGTCGGGCAAGAGCGAAGATTACACGGACAAATACCTTTGGTATCTGTCGATTGACGGTAGCAAGGAGGCTGCAGTTGACGCATCGGTTGCAGAAAGCCTGACAAAGCTTGCAGGCGGCATCACCTTTGAGGATTGCGCAACTCTCAACTACAAAAAAGACAACACGCTCGGCTTTGGAGGTGGCGACCGTGTAATAATTGATTATAAAAAGGTAGACAAGGTTACTGACTCCACAACCTCGGTTGAAACCGAGGTCACGGTGGATGCTACGTACACGCTCTATCTTGGCAAAAGCAGTGAGGATGGAGATATTTATGCTCACACCGACTCGTCAGTTCTCGGTTATGTTCTTGGCGAGAGTGCGACCTGGTCAAAGCTCCGTGCAGGCTCGCTTGCAGGTATTCTGCCCGATGAGCTGTGGCTTCCCGATTACGAGCGTATAAGCTCTATGACCTTCGTTACCGAGAGTGGCACAAAAAAGGTGATAGTCAACAACAAAAACGGCGAGATAACATACTCGCTTGACGGTGGCGAGATAGACGGCGAGGCGTTTATTGCGCTTCAAAAACTACTTGAGCAAACCACGCAGACCTCCAACACGGCATATCTTGAGGGTGATCCCGAGAACGAAAAGAAGGCTATCTTCTCAATGGCAGTTCAGTTTACAGACGGCAAGAGCCTTACTATGACGGCTGAGGGCTATACGGAGAATTATGTCCGTGTAAGCTTTGGTGACCGTAACGATCAGCTTATAACCAAAGATGAGGCTGTGGCGATAAGTGATGCAATTTCAAAAATTGCAAAATAATGGGGGAACGAGATGAATATTGCATTTTTGTTGACACCTAAGAGTGCTGTGGCGTTCATTTATTCAAAGAGCACCTTTCGTCAGGGGCTTGAGAAAATGAGGCATCACGGATACACGGCTCTGCCCGTGCTTGACGAGAACGGAAAATATGTCGGCACAATAAGAGAGGGCGACTTTCTTTGGAGTCTTGTTGAGGTCGGTGGCGCAAGTATGAACGAGTGCGAGGAGTTTTGTATCTGCGATATACTCCGCGTAAGTCACAATGCACCTGTTAAGATCACAGCTGATTCAGACGAGCTTTTTGAGAGAATGCTCTCGCAGAATTTTGTCCCCGTTGTTGATGACGAGGGCTCGTTTATCGGTATAGTTACAAGGAAGAGCGTGCTTGAGCATATGAGACGCACGCTTATGGAAAAGACGGACAATTAGCTGAAATAATACCCGATGCTCTTGCGTCGGGTATTATTTTTTTGAAAAATAGCCACAAATACGCAACTTTTCTTGGAATAATGACAGAATATATTTAGTATAATAGCAGTATTAGGGTTGATTTTTCGAAAAAAGTATTATATAATTATTATTGAATGTATATAAATTGTAGAAAAATTCCAAATTACTCTACTATGAGTGGAAGAAAGAGGAGGACGGCTATGGGAGATAATCTTGCGGCGTATTATTTCCATCAGGGAACTAATTTCAAAGCTTACGAATATCTTGGTTGTCACGCCTGTGTAGGCGATGAGAAAGAGAGCCTTGTCTTTCGTGTATGGGCACCAAACGCTCGCAGCGTCAGAGTGGTTGGTGACTTCAACGCTTGGGGTGAGGATGCATCAGCCCTCGGCTTTATGAGTGTTGCAAGTGGTGCGGGAATATGGGAAGCAGAGCTTCCACGCTACCCCGACGGCACAATTTATAAATACAGAATTGAGACGGAGGATGGACGGGTGCTCCTCAAGGCTGACCCATTTGCCTTTGCAGCAGAGCTTCCTCCCGAGACAGCGTCCGTTGTCTGCTCCTATCCTTTAGATTACGAGTGGGGAGACGGCAGATGGATGGAGACGCGTCCACACGCAAGAAAGTATGACAGACCGATAAATATTTACGAGGTGCATCTTGCATCATGGAAGAGAGGGGAGGACGGTGAGATCCTCTCATATTCCGAGATAGCCGATGAGCTTTTCCCCTATGTCAAGCAGATGGGGTACACGCATATTGAGCTTATGCCGATAGCAGAGCATCCCTTTGACGGCTCTTGGGGCTATCAGGTCACGGGCTATTATGCACCGACTGCAAGATACGGTCGGCCGGACGAGCTTTGTGCATTTATCGACAGAGCGCACCGTTGTGGAATAGGTATCATTATGGATTGGGTTCCTGCGCATTTTCCAAAGGATGCACACGGACTTTACGAATTTGACGGCAAGCCCCTTTATGAGTTTCAGGGTTGGGACAGAATAGAGCATCGTGGATGGGGAACGAGGCGTTTTGACATTGGCAGACCTGAGGTTGAGGCGTTCCTTATTTCCAATGCTGACTATTGGGCAGAGGTCTTTCACATTGATGGACTTCGTGTTGATGCCGTTGCATCAATGCTATATCTTGACTATGACAAAAAGCCTGGCGAATGGATACCAAATGAATTCGGTGACAACCGTTGCCTTGAGGCTATCGCGTTCTTCAAAAAGCTTTGTGGTCATATGAGGGGGGCGCATCCTTCGGTTATGATGATTGCCGAGGAGTCGACGACCTGGGGCAATCTTACAGGCGAGGGCGAGGACGGACTTGGCTTTACGTATAAGTGGAATATGGGTTGGATGAACGATACGCTTGCGTATGCAGAGACCGATCCGTTCTTCAGAAAATATCATCACGATAAGCTGACGTTTTCACTTGTTTATTCATTCGGAGAAAAATACGTTCTCCCGATATCGCACGATGAGGTGGTCCACGGCAAAAAGTCGTATCTCGATCGCTTCCACGGTGACTATTGGCATAAATTCGCAGGTGCAAGAGCGACACTTGTTTATATGATGACACACCCCGGTAAAAAGCTCTTGTTTATGGGATGCGAGATCGGACAGTTTCGTGAGTGGGACTATGAGGGTGAGATCGAATGGTTCTTGCTCGACTATGAAATGCACGCAAAGTTCCAGCATTTTGTGTCCGACCTCAATCACACCTACCTTGCATCTCCTGAGCTTTGGAAGAGAGATCTTGGCTGGGATGGCTTTGAATGGATCGACGCCGACAATAAGGACGGAAGCGTTATAGCTTTTGCAAGAAGTGACGGCGAGAGCAGACTTCTTGTGCTCATAAATTTCACGCCCGTGTATTATCCTGAATATCGTATAGGCGTTCCGCATAATGGACGCTGGAGAGAGATCTTCTCCTCGGACCAACTACGGTACGGTGGAGGTGGAGTGTCTCACGAAGAGGTGCTTGAAAGCGAGCCCGTGTACGCACACGGACGGGAACACTCAATTGCGCTAAGGCTTGCGCCTCACGGTGCGCTCATACTTAGGTTTGAGGGCGAGGACGACGCAGAGCGAACGGAAAACAAAACTGCATTTACGGCAAACGAGCCGACATTATAAAAGAACTTAAAATTGTATCCCAAAGGGAGGAATAAGCAATGTTCAGAAAGAAAGAATGTGTCGCAATGCTTCTTGCTGGCGGACAGGGAAGCAGACTCTACGCGCTGACCACAAGACTCGCAAAACCCGCCGTTTCCTTTGGAGGAAAGTATCGCATTATCGACTTCCCCCTCTCAAACTGTGTAAACTCAGGCATCGATACAGTGGGTGTGCTTACACAGTATCAACCTCTTTTGCTCAATGACTATATCGGAAACGGTCTGCCGTGGGATCTTGACCGTAACTGGGGAGGTGTAAAGATCTTGCCCCCCTATCAGGGTAAGGACGGTGCTGACTGGTACAAGGGTACAGCTAACGCAATTTATCAGAACCTTCAGTTTATAGATCAGTTTGATCCCGACTATGTTATCGTGCTCTCGGGCGACCATATATACAAGATGGACTACGCAGCAATGCTTGACTTCCACAAGAAAAACGGTGCTGACTGCACAATTGCCTGCATCGACGTTCCTCTTGAGGAGGCAAGCCGATTTGGTATTATGAGCGCAAACGATGACGGTCGCATCTGGAAGTTCTCTGAGAAGCCGAAGAATCCCGACAGCACACGTGCGTCTATGGGTATTTATATCTTCAACCGTCACAAGCTTGAGGCGTACCTCAAGGCTGACAACGCAAACGAGCAGTCGAGCAACGACTTCGGTAAGAACATCATCCCTGCAATGCTTGATGCAGGTGAGAGCCTTTATGCATATTCCTTTAGTGGATATTGGAAGGATGTCGGAACTATCTCGTCCCTCTGGGAAGCGAATATGGATATGCTTGGTGAAGATCCCGTATTCAAGATCAGCGACGAGAAATGGCGTATTTATGCACGTCACAGCTCCCGTGCTCCTCACTTTATTCACGATGCAGCAACCGTCAGCAACTCTTCAATAACCGAGGGCTGTGAGATCTATGGCGAGGTCAGAAACTCCGTTCTCGGCCCCGGTGTCAAGGTAATGCCCGGTGCAAAAGTTATTGACTCTGTCATTATGGAGGATGTTGTGATCGGAGAGAATGCCACAGTTGAGTATTCCATCATTGACGCATCCGTAAGGATTGGCGAGGGTGCTTCGGTTGGTGGACCTCGCACAAGTGGCGAGATTGCCGTTGTTGGAGCAGGCGTTACTATCGAGAGTGATGCAGTTGTCGCACCCGGTGCGATGATCAATCCTGCGTAATAGCTTTAGTTTAATAAGAATAAGGAGGATAACATTATGACAGCAGCCGGTCTTATTTTCTCTAACATACACGACGAATGTCTGCCTGAGCTTACAGGCTTGCGCACTATGGCGAGCGTACCCTTTGGCGGCAGATACAGACTTATTGATTTTCCCCTCTCCAATATGGTGAATTCGGGAATAAGCAAAATAGGTATTATTACGCATTACAACTATCAGTCGCTTCTCGACCATATCGGAACGGGTAAGGACTGGGATCTTGCACGTCGCTCGGGTGGTATCAAAATTCTGCCCCCGTTTATTACAGCATTTGATGCAAAAGGCCCTAAATCGCTTTACAACACACGTCTTGAAGCACTTCTCGGCGTAACGAATTTTATCTCCCGTTGCACAGAGGACGTCATTGTTCTCTCCGACTGCGACACAATTTGCAATATCGACCTCTCTCTTGTGCTCAAGCAGCACGAACAGACGGGTGCTGATATTACCTGTGTTACAAAGAGGGTTGACAGCGGCAACTTCATTACAGAGCGTCATTCCATTATGACAATTGGCGAGGACGGAGCAATTCTTGATGCTACTGAGTATTCTCCCAATGTAAGTGGAAGCTTTGACATCTGCACAAATATTATGGTAATTACACGCCGTTATCTGCTTATGATCCTCAATGATGCAGCGGCACACGGATATACCAGCTTCTTCCGTGACATAATATCAAGGAATATCGGAAAGGCAAATTACCGTGCATATCGTTATGATGGATATTATTCTCTCATCAACTCGCTTGTCGGATATTTCGATTGCTCGATGCAGCTTCTTGGTGGAGAGGCGAGGCAGGCACTCTTTGGCGAAAACGGCCGTCCTGTTTACACAAAGGTTCGTAACTCTGCGCCCACACTCTATCACGAGGGCTCACGTGTTCGCAACTCTCTCATCGCAGACGGCTGCGTAATTGAGGGTGAGGTTGAAAACTGCGTGATCTTCCGTGGAGTCAAGATTGGCCGTGGCACTACTGTTCGCAACTCCATTCTGCTTCAGGACACATACGTAGGTCAGGATGTAACGCTCAATTGTGTAATCACAGACAAAAATGCAGTTATCAGAGATACCAGAGTGCTGTCGGGACACAGCACAATGCCGTTCTTCATCGGTAAGGGTATGATGGTATAAGGTGAAAAAATGAAAAAAAGCATTCTTTTTGTAGGCGCAGAGGTAATGCCGTTTGCCGCAACAGGCGGACTCGGCGACGTCCTCGGCTCACTCCCGACGGCACTTGCCGCAGCTTCACTTGACGTAAGAGTGGTTATGCCACTTTACAGCGCAGTGGGTGCGAGATGGCGAGAGGAGATGAAGCTTGAAGCAAGCTTTACGGTTCGTCTTGCCTGGAGAGAGCAGTATTGTGGAGTTTACAGTCTGTGTAAGGACGGCGTAACCTATTACTTTATTGACAACGAATATTATTTTGCCCGTGAGGGACTTTACGGACATTACGATGACGGCGAGAGATATGCTTATTTCTCAACAGCCGTCCTCGAGATGCTTAGCGTGCTCGATTTCTTCCCTGACGTGCTTCACGCACACGATTGGCAGGCGGCTCTGACTATGGTTTATCTCCGTCAGAAATATTCCCGGGATGAGAGATACGCCACCATTCGCCGTGTGTTCACCATCCACAATATCGAGTACCAGGGCAAATACGATTTCTTCATTCTTGGAGACGTGTTCGCACTTTCCGAGAGTGACAGAGGCGTGCTTGAATATGACGGATGCATTAATCTTATGAAGGGCGCAATTGAGTGCGCAGAGAGAGTAACTACGGTAAGCCCGAGATACTCCGAGGAGATTATGACTCCCGAATACTCACACGGACTTTACCATGTTCTTCTCAGAAACAGAGAAAAGGTTTGTGGAATACTCAACGGTATTGACTATGAGTATTACAATCCTGAGACTGACAGAGTGCTCGAGGAGAATTACAGCGCAGGAAACGTAGATGGAAAATACGCTTGTCGCTCCTCGCTCAGAGCAGACCTTGCACTCCCCGATGAGATGGACACACCCGTAATCTCGCTTATCACACGTCTGGCGTCGCACAAGGGACTTGACATTGTCTGCGAGGCAATCCGTGGCATACTTGACACCACGGGCGCACAGCTTGTTGTTCTTGGCAAGGGCGAGGCGAGATATGAGGAGTTCTTCCGTCAGCTTGAGGCAGAGCGTCCACAGAGCGTCCGTGCGCTCATAGCCTATGACCGTGACCTGTCCCGTCGCATATATGCCGCTACGGACATCTTTATGATGCCCTCCAAGAGCGAGCCGTGTGGACTGTCGCAGATGATAGCTTCACGCTATGGAGCTATTCCCGTAGTTCGTGAGACGGGTGGACTTGCCGATTCCATCGCTCCGTATTGGGAGAAGGACGGCGAGATGATGGGCAACGGCTTTACCTTTGCGGGATACAGTGCCGCAGAGCTTTACGAGAGAACAGTTGCAGCATCTGCACTTTGGGCAGATGGTGGCAAACGCTCAAAATTCGTCGAAAAAATTATGTCGGTTGACTTTTCCTGGGCAGCCTCGGCGGATAAATATATAGAATTATATAAGACACTTTGAGAGTGTACAGGAAAGCATTACCGGAGGAAGTTAAAGTGAAATTCAATCCAAGCGCAAACGAAGTAAAAGCAAATATCGAGCAGAAGCTGTCACGCCTCTACGGCGCATCGTCAGCTGATGCAACACGTGAACAGATGTACAAGGCAACCGTAGGAACTATTAAGGATATCCTTGCCGAGAAAAGCTCGGAGTACGGTGCTGAGGTCAGAAAGCAGGGCGGCAAAAGAGTATACTATATGTGTATGGAATTTCTTCTTGGCCGTTCGCTCAAGACAAATATCTGCAATCTTGGTCTTGAGGACGCATACACAAAGGCTCTTTCTGAGATGGGAATGTCTCTTGACGAGCTTTATGAGTGTGAGCCCGATGCAGGACTTGGCAACGGTGGTCTTGGCAGACTTGCCGCTTGCTTTATGGACTCCCTGACATCCCTTGATTATCCTGCTTGCGGATTTTCCATCTGCTATGAATACGGACTTTTCAAGCAGAAGATCATAGATGGCCTTCAGGTAGAGCTTCCTGATGATTGGCTTCCCGGTGGCGAGGTATGGCTCGTGCCGAGAACTGACCGTGTGTTCAGAGTAAGAATGGGCGGACGAGTCAGAGAAGAGTGGAAGAATGGAAGGCTTGAGATAGGCTATGAGGACACAGAGGACGTTGAGGCAGTTCCGTACGATATGATGATCTCGGGCGGCGACAGCTCTGCTGTAAACAGGCTTCGTCTGTGGCGTGCAAGAGATGTTCACTCATTCAATATGGGACTTTTCACACAGGGACAGTACACCCGTGCAGTAGAGGAGAGCAGCTCAGCTGAGATCATCTCCAAGGTGCTCTATCCCTCTGACAATCACACGGAGGGTAAGCTGCTCAGACTCACACAGCAGTATTTCCTTGTTTCTGCATCAGTGCAGAGCATCATCCGTGACCATATGGCAGTTTATCGCAGACTTGACAATCTTCCCGATAAGGTAGCTATCCACATCAACGATACTCATCCGGCACTTTGTATACCCGAGCTTATGCGTATACTCATCGACGATTATTGCTTCTCCTGGGAGGATGCGTGGAGCATCACCACAAGAACAATGTCGTATACCAACCATACCGTAATGCCCGAGGCTCTCGAGACCTGGAGCGAGGATCTCTTCCGTTTCCGTCTCCCGAGAATTTATATGATAGTCAAGGAGATCAACGAGCGTTTCTGCAAGGAAGCTTGGGAGAGATTCCCCGGCAACTGGAACAGAATTTCCTCAATGAGCATCATCGGCTACGGTGCTGTTCGTATGGCTAACCTTGCTGTTATCGGCTCGCACCATATCAACGGAGTTTCAAAGCTCCATTCACAGATTCTTGTTGACTCCATCTTCAAGGATTTTTACAGAATGTATCCCGAGAGATTTACCAACGTAACGAACGGTATTGCGCATCGCCGTTGGATGTGCTATTCCTCGAAGGGACTTGCAGCTCTGCTTGACGAGACAATAGGAACGGGATATCGTAAAGATCCCACGCTTCTCTCATCCCTCAACGCATACGCTGACGACAGCGCAGTTCTTGAGCGACTCCGTGGAATCAAGCACGACAACAAAGCTGCATTTGCAGACTTTGTGTACGCAAGAACAGGCGTTACGCTTGACACGCACTCTGTATTTGACGTACAGATCAAGAGACTGCACGAATACAAGCGTCAGCTTCTCAACGTGCTCAATATCATAGGTCTTTATCTTGATCTTTGCGACAATCCCGATGCTGATATTTATCCTCGCACCTTTATCTTCGGTGCTAAGGCGGCTCCCGGATACCAGATGGCAAAGAGAATTATTCAGCTTATCTGTATGCTCTCAAAGGAAATTGAGGCAAATCCGAGAGTGAGAGAAAAGCTTCGTGTTGTATTCCTTGAGGACTACAATGTAAGCGCAGCTGAATGTCTCATTCCTGCAGCTGAAATAAGCCAGCAGATCTCACTTGCAGGTAAAGAGGCGAGTGGAACGGGCTGTATGAAGCTGATGCTCAACGGCGCACTTACAATAGGTACGCTTGACGGAGCAAATGTAGAGATGGCGGCAGCTGTCGGACACGAGAACATCTATATCTTCGGTATGACAGCATCCGAGGTTGATGAGCTTTGGCTGTCAGGCTACAATTCTGCGCTCTACTATGCAAGAAACGATAAGCTCCATCGCATCGTTGACAGACTCAGCGTAGGTTTTGCAGGTGAGTCCTTTGCAGATATCGGCGCATATCTCATAGCAGGTCACGGCGTTGCCGATCCTTATATGTGCCTTGCAGATTTCGATTCCTACCGTCTTGCTCACGAGCAGATGTACAGAGATTATCTCGATCGTACAGCGTGGAGCCGCCGTTCGCTTATTAATATAGCAAATGGTGGATTCTTTGCTGCTGACCGTGCAGTTACCGATTATGCAAACGGTATTTGGTCGCTTTCTCCCATAACACCTATCAAATAAACTAATATTTCAGAATATGCTTGCAAGATTTGCTTATGAAAAAGCTCCTGCTCTGCCACACATCACAAAAAGGTGTGGGGGGCAGGACGCAAGCTTGCTTTCAGCGTTCACCACGGGTGAGCAGGTGGAGCTATGTGCTATTGTTCCACGCTCGCTCGGAGTGACGGAGATGTGCCTGTGCATCAGGCGTGATACGCTGGCAGAGGGTGAGGAGGGACTTTGTCCCGATGCACAAAAGATATACTTTGAGTATATCTCAAGCGAGCTTGACAATGACGAATACAGGCTGAACCTCGATACCGCCGCCCTTTGCGGAGAGAGTGGCTCGGGGCTTTTTTACTATACTTATATATTTGTTTGCGGAAAAGAAGAGCTTATCGCAAGCAGTATAGACAACGTAAGCTTTACACTTGTTCGTGAGGGCTGGCGTGAGTTCCGTCTGCTTCTGTGCGACAAGGATATCTCTGTTCCTTCGTGGCTTGGTAGTGGTATTATGTACCACATCTTTGTCGATCGCTTCAAAAGAGGCAAGGGCAAAGTTCGATTTGGTGACGGAGCTGTTATTGACGAGGATTGGGACGGTGGAGTTCCTCAATACGCCGAATACAGAGGCGCACCCGTAAAGAACAACGTTTTCTTCGGGGGCAACCTTTGGGGAGTTGTCGAGGAGCTTGATTATCTGCGCTCGCTTGGTGTCAGCGTGATATATCTGTCTCCGATATTCAAGTCGGTAAGCAATCATAAATACGATACCTCGGATTATTTCAAGGTCGATGAGGGCTTTGGAGGAGACGAGGCGTTTTCGGTGCTTGCAGATGAGGCGCACAAGAGGGGAATGAGAATTATCCTTGACGGCGTTTTCAATCACACGGGAGACGACAGTATATATTTTGATAAATACGAAAGATGGGGAGTCAGCGCAGAAAACGAGAGCTCAAAATACCACGGCTGGTATGATTTCAGAGAGCCTATGCGAGAGGGAGACGCACCGTATGTTTGTTGGTGGGGCATCCCGATTTTGCCAAGGCTCAACACACATAAGGCTGAATGCCGTGAGTTTTTCACGGGCAGAGGTGGTGTGGCAGAGCATCATCTGCTATTGGGTGCCGACGGCTGGCGACTTGATGTCGCTGATGAGCTTCCCGATGAGTTCCTTTTTGAGCTGAAGAGACGCACAAGACAGGTAAAGAGCGACAGCGTGCTTATAGGCGAGGTTTGGGAAAACGCATCGGACAAGATTGCTTACGGCAAGAGAAGACGATATTTCAGAGGTAAGCAGCTTGATAGCGTGATGAATTACCCGACAAGAAAGGCTTTGCTTGACTATGCATCAAGTGGTGACGGCGAGGCGTTCGCACGAGAGATAAGAGAGCTGTATTCCTCATATCCAAGGGAGATTTCAGCGTCGCTGATGAATGTTATAGGCACTCACGATACAGAGAGGGTGCTGACGCTGCTTGGTGACAGAGAGGGTGCTCTGCGAAACGCATTTGTACCAAACCGACAGAGAGCAGAGTTTGCGCTGACAGTGGCGGCACGGGCAAGAGGACTTAAGCTGTTGCGTGCAGTTTCTGCAATGCAGTACACACTCTTTGGCTTCCCCTGCGTTTATTACGGCGACGAGGTAGGATGCGAGGGACTTGGTGACCCGTTCTGCCGTTATCCGATGCCGTGGAAGAGAATTGACGAGAGCTTGCTCTCCCATTACAGACGGCTTGGCGAGATAAGACGTGCCGAGGACGCATTTGCCGGTGGCGAGTTTGAGTTTGTTGCCGTAGACGGTGGATTTGTAGAATATAAGAGACAGAAAAACGCAGATGAGTATGTGCTTGTTGCTGTTAATATGGCGAGAGAGGCACACACCGTCAAAGCCGATGGAATGATCGACCTCTATTGTGACAAGATGGTGGAGGGTGATATTGAGCTTGGATGGGGCGAGTTTGCGATTCTTAAGACGAAGAAAAGAGGAGCTTGCGATGGGCTTTTGGAGTAAGGTTATAGGACATTGGACGAAGCCGAAAAATCCCGACAGCGTGGCGTTCAGACGAGAGATGGCGGCAAGAATTGCAGGTCAGCATATCAAATACGTCACAGAGAGACGGGACAATGTAGATGAGGTCATAGGCAGGGGTGGAAGCCTTGCGATAAAGGATGATCAGTTTTTGGTGTACGCCTCGGCTGACATACTATTTCGTTGTAATATAGACGAGCTGAGGGCATCGGAGCTGTTATCGAAGGATGGCGTGGTGCTCACAGGCCCCGACATCGAACACGGAGGCGAGGAGAGAACTGTCATCGCCTATTATGTGTATTACCGTAAATAAGAGAAAAAGCGACGGCGAGAGCCGTCGCTTTTAAAAGTCATAAGGTTTTTTCAAAAAATCTATGTTTTTTTGAAATTAGCTATTGACAAACAGCTTTCTTTGTGGTATTATATTAAGGCAGTTTTAGAGACTGTTACCTTGCGGGTGTAGTTCAATGGTAGAATTCCAGCCTTCCAAGCTGGTCGCGTGGGTTCGATTCCCATCACCCGCTCCAATACCGGATGAACGGCATCCTAACGGATGCCGTTTCCCTCGGAAAATGCGCCTTTAGCTCAGTCGGATAGAGCAACTGGCTTCTAAGCAGTAGGCCGGGGGTTCGAATCCCTCAAGGCGCGCCATTTTATGGTGGGTGTAGCTCAGTTGGTTAGAGCGTCAGGTTGTGGCCCTGAAGGCCGTGGGTTCGAATCCCATCATTCACCCCATAAAGAAAATGACACCCACTGGGTGTCATTTTCTTTATGGCGTAAATATAATATTGAGAACCCACCGGAGAAAACGCCGATGGCGTTTTCAGTGAAATCCATTCCTTGCGGAATGGGTGAAATACGGCTTCGCCGTGTGAAATATTTGCCTTACGGCAAATGTGAAATATTTTGCTTTGCAAAATGTGAAGGTAGCTTTTTGCGGCACAAAAAGCATTTATATTAAAAATAAAGCTCCGCATAGGCGGGGCTTTATTTTTGATTTCTAAAAATTACATTCTGACGGCATAGACTGATTTTTAAATTTATGGTATAATTATTTAAAAAGTGCCAACCCTTTTATATTTTCTTCCACTATATAGTCAAACGGTACCGAGGTGATAAAATGGAAAAGAAGAAAGCGGACGAGTTAATTGTTAAGTATCTGCCAAAGATATATGCCTTTGCAATGAAAAAGGCATTTTCCTACGAGGAGGCGGAGGAATTAAGCTCTGATATTGTCGCAGAGGTTTATTTATCCTTTCTTTCGTCAAAGGAAATATTCAACATGGATGGATACGTTTGGCGAATTTCAGAGCACGTCTATTCAAAATTCGTATCTTCAAAGAAGAAGCACGAAGGAATTTCAATAGACGGCATGGAGCTTCCCGATGACACGCCGATTTGGGAAGAAGATTCGGAAGATATGCTCGATATGCTACGCCGCGAGATCGCGTTTTTGACAGAAACTCGCCGTAAGATCATCTATTCATTTTATTACGAGAATAAGACTGTTTCTGCTATCACCGAAGAAACAGGAATTCCCGGGGGTACTGTAAAATGGCATCTTAGCAAGGCCAGAAACGATTTAAAGGAGGGTTTTAGTATGGAAAGAAAAATTGGAAAGCTTGGCATTAAGCCTATTGAAGCAAATAGCGTCGGGCATAGCGGCACTCCCGGAAAGAACGGAGGTCCCGAGCATTATCTGGACAACAAGTTAAATCTTAATATCGTATATAGCGTTTATCACACTCCGAAAACGCTGGTTGGTATCGCCGAGGAGCTTGGGCTTACTCCTGTTTATATTGAGGATGCGGTCAAAGAGCTGGAGGCTAACGGCTTTTTGGTAAGGCAAGCAGGAAATCGCTACACAACGTATGTAAAATTCAATCCCGAAACATATTCTCTTGAGCAGGTGGACAAGCAAAAGCAAAAGCAAATGGAGGTTGCAAGACTTCTGGCAAAGGAATACGTGCCGCAGGTGCGTGCGAGAATCGCGGATATAAAAGATATTTATATTCCAAGCGGAAACAGGGAGCTTTTTGAGGCTGCTGCAATATTTTACGCGGTAAGCAACAAATGCGGAGTCGAATTGAAAACAGACCTTTCCAAGTACATTATCAAGACCTTGGACGGCGGTGAGTATATAGCCTATGTTGACATTCCCGCAACGCAACGCGACAAGGATTACGTTCCAACTCGTAGCTATCCTTCCTATTGGGCTTGCGGCAATATGACTCGTTGGTCGCAGAAATATCCTTCTGTAAGCTCGTGGTCGGTCGACACGCGTTATTGCTCGCGTGAGGGATATTGGGCAAACAACCTTACGTCAGACTATGAATATTTATATGAATTTATAACGGGAGCAATAGATAACACACCGGCAAACAAGGAAAAATTTGAACGCCTGAGGGAGCGCAGATATTTAAGCAAAGAGAATAAAATCAACATTATGGTAATGCGCGGTGACCAAAATGAATTTTTCTCAAAGCTTCCGACCCTTGGCGAGGAGATCAAAAAAACCTTTGCGGATTATGCTCTGGAGCAAGCGATGATATCTGCAAAGGATTATCCGCCGCAGATGCGTGACCTTGTAGTGGATTGGAGCGTGGGAGGCTTCGTGGGAAGAACTGTTGCGCTGATGCTTATGGATATTCTTTATGAAAACGGTACGTTCAAGCCTCTTACGGAGGAAGAAAAGATCACCTCGAATCTTTTGATGTTCTGTGATAGATTACCCGAATAAAGGTAGCCTTTTGCACCGCAAAAAGCATTTAATATAATAAAAACGGAATAAACCTTGTGTTTATTCCGTTTTTTACGTTAACTTTGCACTTCGCGCTTTCCTCTCCCGCACACCTGCGAAGCGAGCTTCTCAGGTGTGCCGCGGGCGGCGGCTATGCGCCGTTATTGCGAGGGAGAAGGTGGCGTGAGCCGCCGTCGGATGCGGAAATAAGGCTTATATCGTGCCCCTTATGCTAAGGAAAGCAGTGCCGGGGGTAGTCGTCCACGAGCCATCGGGATTCTGCGTGTAGGTCGCGGCGGGAACGGTAATTCGTCCTGCCACCGTCGCAAACGCGCCCGTCGCTTCATCATAGGTGTAGTCCGTGCCGAGCGTCAGCACCGTTCCGTCAAGAGTAACTACAATGCCCGTAAGGATGGGGTCAAAATTATCGCTCAAAACGAGGTCGTCTGTTGCGACAACGGGCTGATTGCCCGTGTTTTCAATCAAAAAGGTGTAGGTCAGCAGACCGTTGGGCGCAACGGTCGAGGGGCTTACTGCCTTCGTGATGTTGAGTTCGGACGTCTCGACAGCGCTTACGGTTTCGGAAGCCGTAACGGGCGAGGTCAAGCCGCTGCCCGTTATCGTGACTACGTTGTCGATGATAGAGCCTGCCGCAAGGGGAGCGAAGTCCGTAACGCTTGTTTCATAAACGATAGTGGCGTTGCCGCCTGCGGGGACAGAAATCCCGCTGATGACGAGGGGAGGGCCTGCGGTCACGGCGGGAGGCGCATTCAAGAGTCCGTTGACGTAGTAAAGCACCGAGCCGTCGGTGTATTCAAGCGGATACACGTTCGTGCCGCCAAAGCTATACGCGCCGAGGTCGTCGGTGAGCGTTAGTCCCGAAACGGCAGACGAACTGCTGTTTATCAGCGAGATAACATACGTTACCGTGGTGTTTGCGCCGTAGGTCTTGATAACTGCCGTTTTTGTCGCGGAAACGGCTTCTTGTATCTCGCCTATTACCGTGTTGGAGGTAGCCGAGCCGCCGTTATAGGAAAGAGTTGCAAAATTTGTGAAAATAGCCATAAAACATTCTCCGAGTCTTATATTTTCTCCCTCAATATAGAATATGAGTGCGTGGGCGTGGGTGTGCGACAAAAATCGACAGATGTAAAGAGAATGTATTTTTATTTTTCTATTGCCAGCGCGATTGAAATGTGGTAAAATATATATTGAAAAAATATGGAAGGCGGTAGCGAAATGCTATCCTATCTTGCACCCGATTATTATTTTAATACTTTTGATGAGATCCCCCCCGAGCTTTTGGTGTCACTCGGGTGTAAATATCTTTTCAGCGATGTGGACAATACTCTTGCGCCCTATGAGGTGGCAGAGCCTGATGAGCGCATACGTTCATGGATAAATGCTGTATCAGCGGCAGGGATAACGGTTATACTTGTTTCAAACAACGGTCCTGAACGCATCGAGCTTTTCAACCGAACGCTTGGCGTGCGTGCCTACGCCGATTGTAAAAAACCTACACGCAAGCGTCTTGGGGCAATAATGCGCGAGCTTGGTGCAGTGGGGGAGAACAGTGTGTTTTTGGGAGACCAAATATACACCGACGTGCTTTCAGCGCGAAGGCTTCGCGCCCGCGCCGCAATCCTTGTCCCACCGATAAGAGACAAGCGTAGCTTGTTCTTCCGCTTCAAGCGCTTCATGGAAAGACCTGTGATGTGGCGTTTTCGCCGTATTCAAGCGGGAAAAATGAATGGCAAAAATGCTTAAAAAACCGAAGGGATTTAAATATGACACATTTGGAAAGGTTGCGCGCCGCACTTGCAAATGACGGAAGGTTCGATGCGCTTATTATAACGTCCGAGATAAATCAGCGCTACCTTACGGGCTTTAATTATACTGATGGGCTTGTTTTGGTAACGGAAAAAAGAGCCTGTCTTTTGGCAGATTTTCGCTATATAGAGGCGGCAAAGGCAAGCCGCGCGGTAGACGAATTTGAAATAATAATGCCCGACTGCTCCATGGCGGAGATGGCTCGCCGTATCTTCAAGGACTGCGCAGTAAAGCGTATTGGCGTTGAGGAGGCAACCCTTGCCCTTCGCACTTTCGAGTCATACAAGGGGATTTTTGAGGGCTGTGAGGTGCTTGGCGGAGCGTCAGCTCTCATTGATACCTTGCGCGAGTATAAGGATGCTGACGAGATGGCGGCAATAGCCAAGGCGCAGAGCATTGCGGATGCGGCGTTTTCGCACATTGTGGAGTTCATACGCCCCGATATGACAGAGATGCAGGTCGCACTTGAGCTTGAGTTCTTTATGCGAGCAAACGGTGCGGAAGCGGCGGCATTTGAGACGATTGCCATTTCGGGTACTGCTTCCTCGCGTCCCCACGGAGTGCCACGCTATGAAAAGCTCGAAAAGGGCTTTCTTACCATGGACTACGGTGCAAGGGTGGACGGATACTGCTCGGATATGACGCGAACTATCGTGATAGGTAAGGCGGATAAAGACCAGATAGAGATATATAACACCGTACTTCGCGCACAGCGCGCCGCGCTCGAGCTTGCGAGGGAGGGCATAGGCTGTTATGAGATGGATTTTGCCGCAAGGCATATTATAGATTGCGCAGGATACGGCAAATATTTTGGTCACTCGCTCGGTCACGGAGTCGGAATGTATATACATGAAGCTCCCAACCTCTCACCGCGCTCGCCGCGCGATAAAGTCCTTGAGGTTGGGCATATTGTAACTGTCGAACCCGGAATTTATATAGAAGGCAAGTATGGATGCCGCATAGAGGATATGATCGGCGTTACGGAGCAGGGAATTATTAATTTTGCCCACTCCACAAAGGAGCTTATTGAGATTTATTGACTCAAAATCGGCTCTCTACTGTTGGTAGAGAGCCGATTTTTTCATTCTACTGCGCGAGCACGAAGAGTATAGACTAAAAATAATAGAGTAGATTGACTTTTGCGATTATTTGGGGATATAATATGGACAGAATCAATCGAAAGGAAACCGCGCAATGTCCAAAGCAGCAACAATTAACTCAAACACCTCTTTTCAGTCAGGCAAGGGCGTCTCTCGCCTGTCAAAAATAACACTTCCCGCCTACACCATCGGCGAGGAGCGCCTCAACGCGCTTACACACACCACGGGCGCACTTTTTGGCATAGTTGCTCTTGTACTATGCTTGACCGCCGCCAAAAGCGCGTGGGCGGTCGTGGGAAGCGTGATATACGGAATATCGCTGATGTTGCTTTATTCCGTGTCAGCCACCTATCACGCAATTCGCAATGAGGAGCGAAAAAAATTCATGCGTGTGGTTGACCACTGCACGATATATCTTCTCATAGCGGGAACTTATACGCCCATACTTTTTGAAGCTATCCGCCCTGTTTCGGCAAAATGGGCGTGGATAATCTTCGGTATAGTTTGGGGACTCGCTATTATTGCCGCCACGCTTACTGCATTAGATATGAAAAAGTATTCCAAATTTTCTATGGCGTGCTACATCGGCATGGGGTGGAGCATTTTGATCGCGTGGGATACCGCAGTTGCGGCTATAGATACGGCAGGGCTTATTTTGCTTGTCGGCGGCGGAGTGGTATACACGCTTGGCGCGGCAGTTTACGGTATTGGAAAAAAACACAAGTATATACACTCACTTTTCCACGTTTTTGTCCTCGGCGGAACGGCGCTTCAATTCCTCTGTATCTACCTTTACGTTTTATAAAAAAACAAACCCGACGCCATGGCGTCGGGTTTATTCTTTTAAGAAACGATGCAATACATTACAACTACGAGGACGGCGAAGATGCCGGCAACGATGGGGGTAATGATATTGAGCAACTTGTCAACACGAGAACCTCTGTCCTTGCCGAGGAAGGATTCAGCGCCGCCTGCGATAGCACCGGAGAGGCGCTTGTCCTTAGCGGACTGAAGAAGAACGGCAATTATGAGGAAAAGTGCGAACACGAGAAGAATGACGCCCATTACGATTTCAAGAGTTCCCATAATAATCTCCTTACAAAACTGTGATTAAAATTCGATAACGGCAGATACAAAGTATCGCCAACATTAGTAAATAGTATTATATCATAAAGTTTGGATAAATGCAATAGTTTTGCCGAATTTTTTTCGCAAAATACGTATATCCTAAAAAGGTGCGCCATAA
>JAZPXL010000049.1:0-7972 GCA_045543615.1 Eubacteriales bacterium | reverse complement strand
ACCGATACCGCAGGGAGGCTCCAATATGTTGCCTTCCTTAAAGCCCATCTGTGCCATCGTCTTGTAGATAGCGGCGATCACAACAGGCGGCGTGTAAAATGCCGTCAACGTGCTTTCTCTTGCGGAGTTATATTCTTCGGGAGATAGTAAACCGTACAGCTCCGTAAACTCGTCCGACCAAGCTGAATTGTTCTCGTCAAACGCTTCTTTCTCTTTCTTACAAGAGCTGTCACGCAAGCCGCAACACCGACAGCCGAAACGCCGCCAAGCACAAGCCAAAGGTTGTTGGGCGTTCTGCCGTCGCCTGTCTGCGGAACGTGGATCTTTTCATTGTGCATTTTTACGGTTGCGGTCTTGCCATACTCAATCTCGATAACCTCGTCATCGGGAAGAATATATCCGGCAGAAGCGTCGTCGTTTACCTCAGACACAACATACTTGATTTCCTCGTTAGTGCCGATGTCAAACGGCTCGTTGGTTTCAAGCCACTTTTCGAGGTTTACATTTACCTTCTGTCTTTCGTTGTAGAACGATGTAGAGGTTTCTGTGATTTCTACGGTCTGGTCAGCGTAGACAAGCTCCACATTATGAATTTCATCACTAAGTACCATTCCGTAGGGTGCGTGGATCTCCTTGATTTCGTACTTACCAAGATAGAGAGCCTTACTTTTTGCAAAGCCGTCATTACCTGTGGTAACGGTATCTACAAGGTCGCCCTTGTGATTGCGGACTGTGCCGTCGGGAGTGATAATATCTTCTGCGGCACGGATTTCATAGGTAGCGCCTTTCAGTCCTGCTGTTTCATAAACAGGCTGATAAATGGTCGGAATTTCGTTACCTTCATCATCAGTACCGCCGCTGACATTTACGCCGTAGAACACTTCGCCCTCTTTGGCGATGGTAATCTTGCCTTTCTGAGCGTAGTTTGCCTTATTTACCTTAGTCAAAACAATGCTGCCCTCCTCTGTGGAGTTTTCTTCTGTGATGTCAAAGGTGATAGGTGTACTGTCAAGCACATACCCGTGCGGAGCCTGTACCTCTACGAGCTTATAGCCCTTATCATACACGAGCATTTCGGGAGTGATAAGATAGCCCTCGCTGTTGGTGTAGAATGTGTCGATTGTCAGGTTTGAGGGGTACGGCACGGACATTGTAATCAGAGTATTATCGGGTGCATAAATCTGGAATCCCGCTCCCTCGTAGGGGATTGTCTTTCCTGATTCAGCGTCCACCTTAACCACCTTGAGATAGGATTCAAAAATATCATTATTAATGATGAAGCTGTACGGTTTGGAGTTGTCGCAAACATACACATCGAAATCATCGACATAGTGACGACCTTCCCATCCGTAGGTCTGATGCACGGTGTAAGTGCCATAGGGCAGCTTTTTGGATTTTGCGTAGCCTTTTTCGTCGCAGACAAGGGTGTCACGGACGCTTTCGTGTGCGTTGTCATAGCTTCCTGCACTTTTGAGAAAGAGTTGAAACGTGGCTCCTTCTTCGGGTGTTTCGATTTTGGTCTGTCCCTGATCCGTATGCTTAACGATTTCAATATCGCCCTTGATAACGTCCTCGTTTACGCTGAGAACGCATTTGTTGTGTTCGATTGTGTACTTCTTGGCTTCTGCGCCGACAGGATAGACGGTCTTATCGAGCTGATAGCCCTCGGACGGCTCAATCTCTCTGATAGTCCAATTATCGCCGCAGACATATTCCTTTGTGGTAAATTTACCGTCTTTGTCAGTGGTGTAGGTATCAATCAGCTTATCGCCGTCATAGATGCCGTACTTTGCACCGGCAAGGGAAGCGTCGCCCTGCGGCTTCTTTGTTTCGGAATCAACCTTTGCAACCTCAACGATAAACTTTTTGAGGGTATTGGTGAATTCTCTCTTTGCCACCTTATCCCAAGTGATAGGTGTGGTCTGGGACTTCGGAACAACGTAACGAGTAGCGGTATCTACTTCTTCAAGAGTGTAGGGCTTATCGCCGCTTACAAGGATATTCTTGAAGTTAGCTACGCCGTTCTTGTCGGTGGTAGCGTACTCGTCAACATTTGCGCCTGAAAGTGATGTGCCGTAAAGGTGGAATTTAACGCCCTCGTTGAAATTATCCTCAGAGGTCTTTACGACCTGAAGTTCACCACGCTTCAGAATATTGCTGAATTTAACGGTTGCGGTTTTTCCGCTTTCGACCTTAACGGTCTGCGCCTTCTGATCCTCGTATCTTTCCTCGGTGACCTCGGTTACGGTGTATGTTCCTACCTTGAGGTCATCAATCTGAAATTCGCCCTTTGCGTTGGTGGTAACGGTCTTGCTGTAATTGTCAGCGCCCGTGACCTTAAACTTGATACCTTCGATCTTTCCGTCGTCGGAGGTCTTGACGATTTTGAGTGAGCCTGCCGAGGTCTTAACAGCGAAATACGCCGTCTTGGTTTCTGTGTCGGACTGAACGCCTGTTACAACGTCCTGCTTTGTAGAGCTGCCGCAAGCGACAAGGGTAGTTGTTACCTTCGGCATATTCTTGGTTGCGCTGAATACAAGCTCATCAGGAATCGCCTTCGTTGATGTCAGTGTAATGCTGTTACCCGAAACAGAAACAGATACGTCGCCTGTTTTCTTGAAGGTGTAATCGGATAATATTTTGTTGCTGTCAGTCAGCGTAAGGCTGTACTTTCCGTCGCTATATTTCAGCTCCTTGACGTTACTCTTTGCTTTTGCCTGTGTATCGTAGGAAAAACTCGGAATCACGTTAGTTAATATCTTTCTTTTCGGTTGGTACAGGTAGTCTTAGGGGTTAGAGTGTGAGAAAGGGGGAAGTCAAAAAAATAAGTTTTGCACTTCCTACCTGCTGTCACGCTCTGAACGGTGGCGCAGATACTTGGCGTAATGCTCCAGAGCCTTACACACATAGTCCTCCGTGTCCTTCAACTGAACATTCTTCGGAATAAGGCTTCGTACTCTGTCACCACGCAGCACAATACGCTCACGCTGGTTGGGCTTTTCTTCCGACATAATCGCTTCAACAGCTTCCGCCGTCAGTTTGCCGCTATCAAACATTTTCCTCATTCGGATTGCTTGTATGTGCGCTTACCGGTTGTGGCGGCAACAAGGAAGCAGTTGCAACAGACGGCTCTACCTCTATGAACAAGGTCATCGGTGCTTTGGGTGAAGCCTTTGAAGCTGACACCGGCATTACCGTAACCTATAACGCAACCGGTTCCGGCGCAGGCATTCAGGCGGTTCAGGAAGGCAGATGCGACATCGGTCTTGCAAGCCGCAATCTCAAGACGCAAGAAAAGGCAAACGGACTTGAAGGTACAATCTTAGCCTATGACGGCATCGCAATTATTGTAAATCCTAACAACCCCGTTTCTGATCTCGACGTTGAAACCATCGCAAAGATCTACACTGGCGAAATTAAGAATTGGAAAGAAGTCGGCGGCAACGATGCAGAGATCGTGCTGATTGGTCGTGAAGCAGGCAGCGGTACAAGAGATGGCTTCGAGTCCATTACCGATACCGAGGATAAATGCAAATATCGTCAGGAACTGACCTCTACCGGCGATGTTATCACCACCGTTGCAAGCAACCCTGGTGCAGTCGGATATGCTTCTCTCGCTTCTGTTAAAGATACTGTAAAGGCACTTACCGTAGACGGTGTTGTTGCAAGCGAAGAAACTATTAAGGACGGCAGTTATGTGGTACAGCGCCCCTTTGTTCTCGTAACCAAGAAGGATGCAAAACTCTCTGAGAGTGCACAGAAGTTCTTCGACTACATTACTTCCGAAGCAGCAAACGAGGTCATCAGCGGCGCAGGTGTCGTTCCTGCAAACTAAGGATTCAAAGCGACGGTGCGCAAGTGCCGCCGCTTGTTCCCATTGAGGTTAACCTATGAAGAAAAACAGATTATTTGAGAATATCGTACACGGCATATTTCTCATACTCGGTTTAATAACCGTCGGTTGTGTTCTGCTCATCACGGTATATCTGATTATATCAGGTATTCCCGCCATTAAGGAAATCGGACTTTTCAATTTCCTTTTCGGAAAAGAATGGGCATCCACCGCCGCCGAGCCGAAATACGGAATACTGCCGTTTATACTGACAAGCGTGTACGGAACGGCGGGCGCAATATTGATTGGTGTACCAATCGGCTTCTTTACCGCCGTTTATCTTTCAAAGGTGGCAAATAATAAAGTCAGATCCGTTATCGAAGCCGCCGTCAACCTGCTTGCAGGTATTCCTTCGGTTGTGTACGGCCTTGTTGGTATGCTTGTGCTTGTACCGGCGATCCGTGAAATCTTTAATGTACCTGACGGCGCCAGTTTACTTGCGGCGATTATAGTACTTGCGATAATGATACTGCCGAACATCATAAAAGTGTCTATCACGGCGCTGGATGCCGTACCGAAGGAATATGAGGATGCTTCTTTGGCTCTCGGTGCAACACCGACCGAAACCTTTTTCAAGGTTTCTGTCCCTGCCGCCAAAAGTGGTATTGCCGCCGCTGTGGTACTCGGTGTCGGTCGTGCAATCGGTGAAGCAATGGCGGTTATGATGGTTGCAGGCAACGTGGCAAATATGCCCTCTCTCTTCCAGAGTGTCCGTTTCCTTACCACCGCCGTTGCAAGCGAAATGGCATATTCAAGCCCCGGGAGCTTACAGAGAAACGCTCTGTTCTCCATCGCCCTTGTGCTGTTCCTGTTCATTATGCTGATTAACGCTACGCTCAATTTCTTCTTGAAGCGTGATAAGGAGAAATAAGATGAATAAAAAAAGAAAAATATATATCGGTTTTATGCGTGGCGCAATGATCGTTTGTACCGCACTTACAGCGGCGCTTGTATTGTTCCTTATGGGATATGTGCTTGTAAACGGTATCCCTAATATCTCTTGGGAACTGCTCTCCACCAAGCCGAGCTACTTAACTGAGAGAATCGGTATTTTGCCCGACATTTTGAACACGGTTTATATCGTACTTGCTACGCTCGTTATTGTTTTGCCCCTCGGTGTAGGTGCGGCGATTTACCTTACAGAATACGCCAAGAACAAAAAGTTGGTGGCTATGATCGAATACGCCGCCGAAACGCTTTCGGGCATCCCGTCTATCATATACGGTCTTGTTGGTATGCTTCTGTTTTCCAATAATTTCGGAACAAGTCTGCTTGCCGGTGCGCTGACACTCGTTATTATGAATTTACCTACAGTAATGAGAACCACTCAGGAAAGTTTAAAAACCGTCCCCCAGAGCTATCGAGAAGGTGCTTTCGGCTTAGGCGCAGGTAAATGGCGTGTCATCCGCACTGTAGTCCTTCCCGGATGTGTGGACGGTGTTATCACCGGTTGTATCCTCTCTGTTGGTCGTATCCTCGGCGAGTCGGCGGCTTTGCTCTTTACCGCAGGCTTTGCTCACGCTCTCAATGGTATTTTCACGGGATTGACTTCTCCCGGCGCAACCCTAACCGTTGCTCTTTATGTGTATGCCAAAGAGGAAGGTGAATTCGGTGTTGCCTTCGCTATTGCGGCAATTTTGATGATACTGACATTACTGATAAATCTATCTGCCACTTTAGTGGGCAAATACTTTGCAAAAAGGAGAAACGTATGAGTGAAATAATGGAGGCTAAAGACCTGTGCCTTTGGTACGGAGATAATAAAGCCTTAAAAGATATAAACATTGCCATTCCCGAAAAGAGCATCACAGCGCTGATTGGCCCTTCGGGATGCGGCAAGTCTACTTTTCTTAAAACCCTTAACCGTATGAATGACCTTATACCGATTGTAAAAATCACGGGTGAGGTTTGCTATAACGGTCGCAACATATTCGATAAAGATGTTGACGTGAACGAACTTCGTC
Source organism: Eubacteriales bacterium (assembly GCA_045543615.1). Classification (GTDB taxonomy): domain Bacteria; phylum Bacillota; class Clostridia; order Oscillospirales; family CAG-272; genus CAG-390. The sequence continues at coordinate 2,116 of JAZPXL010000049.1, read as the reverse complement.
GTGATGTCGGTATGGTGTTTCAGAAGCCCAATCCTTTCCCGATGAGCATTTACGATAATATCGCATACGGCCCCCGTACACACGGCATCACAAGTAAAGTAAAACTTGATGAAATCGTAGAGCAGGCACTTCGTGATGCGGCTATTTGGGACGAGGTTAAGGACAGACTCAAAAAGAATGCTCTCGGTCTTTCGGGTGGTCAGCAACAGCGTCTTTGTATTGCCCGTGCTCTTGCCGTAGAGCCAAAAGTTTTGCTGATGGATGAGCCGACTTCGGCGCTCGATCCTATCTCCACCTCTCGAATTGAGGAACTTGCATTGCAATTAAAAGAAAAATATACTATAATTATAGTGACTCATAATATGCAGCAGGCAGTTCGTATCTCTGACAATACGGCATTCTTCCTTCTTGGAGAGTTAGTGGAATTCGGTGAAACCGAGAAATTGTTCTCGCAGCCGAAGGATAAGCGTACCGAAGATTACATTACAGGAAGGTTTGGATAATTATGAGAAGCAGATTTGATGAGCAACTTAGTTTGCTGAATAAAAAGATGATTGAAATGGGCGCAGAATGCGAGGAACTGATCGCTCTTGTAGCCAAAGCCTTGTTAAACGGCGATGTGGAAGGTGCAAGAAAAGCGAAAGAGCAAGGTCACGAAATAGACCAAATGGAAAGAGAAATTGAGTCCATCTGCTTAAAGCTCCTTCTTCAGCAGCAACCCGTAGCGAAGGATCTTCGTGTGATTTCCGCCGCCCTTAAAATGATTACCGATATGGAAAGAATCGGCGATCAGGCTGAAGATATTGCCGAGATAATTCCGTTCCTTGACGGAAGAACAGGGGCAGAGTTTGCCGACTTTAAGCCTATGGCAGAAGCAACCTGCAAAATGGTAACCGACAGCATTGATGCTTATGTAAAGCAGGATGTTGCTCTTGCCAAAGCCGTAGCCGAACACGATGACGTTGTGGACGATGCCTTCAGCAGAATGAAAGATATGTTAATAAAAATGATATCCGAAAATAAAGCAGACGGAGAATACGCCGTTGACCTTTTGATGATTGCAAAGTATTTTGAGCGTATCGGCGACCACGCTGTTAATATTGCAGAGTGGGTTGAGTTCTCTGTAACGGGTATTCATAAAGGAGAGTAAAAGTATGATTTGGTGTGTTGATGATGACAATACCATCCGTGAAATTGAAGTTTATACGTTAGAGCAAACGGGTTTTGAAGCCCGTGGCTTTGCCGATGGTGTTTCTATGCTTGAAGCATTAAAAACCGAAAAACCGGAGCTTATTGTCCTCGATATTATGATGCCGGAAATGGACGGGCTTGAAGTCCTTAAAAAGCTCCGTTCTGAATCAGCTTACAAAGACATTCCGGTAATTATGGCGACCGCCAAAGGCACCGAGATGGATAAGATCGGTGGTCTTAACTCCGGCGCAGACGATTATCTTGTAAAGCCCTTTGGTGTTATGGAAATGGTTGCCCGTGTAAAGGCGGTGCTTCGCCGTACTACAAAGGAAGATGCAACGGGCGATATTACAGTAGGCAATATCACATTAAAGGAAACAGAGCATAAGGTTATTGCAGACGGTGAAAAGGTAGAACTGACTCACAAAGAATTTGAGATGCTCAAGCTCTTTATGCAGAATCCGAATATGGTATTCTCCCGTGATAAGCTGATGAGCGAAATTTGGGGTATGGATTACATCGGTGAAACCCGTACTGTTGATATGCACATTAAAACCCTTCGCCAAAAGCTCGGTAACGCCGGCGGTCAGATCAAGACCGTTATCGGTGTTGGGTATAGATTGGAGAATGAAGTATGACAAAAAAGATATTTCACTCCATATTTACGGTGGCATTGGTGGTGCTCCTTGCGAGCATCGGCATTGCAACAAGTTTTTTATATGATTATTTTAACGATTCTCAGGTAAAACAATTAAAGGCAGAGTTGTCCCTTGTTGCCGATACTGTCAACGAAGTGGGTGTCGAATATTTTGAAAATTTTGACTCCACCGTTTTCCGTTTTACCGTAGTCGATGCTGACGGCACCGTGCTTTACGACACACAGGTAAATGCCTCTGAAATGGAAAACCACGCTGACCGTGAGGAA
>JAZPXL010000048.1:0-22321 GCA_045543615.1 Eubacteriales bacterium | reverse complement strand
GATTATGACTTATGTTGCCAAGATGGAAGGCATCACCGGCAAGAAGTTCGGTGACAAGACAAACCCCCTGCTCGTATCCGTTCGTTCCGGTGCTCGTGCATCTATGCCCGGTATGATGGACACCATTCTTAACCTCGGTCTTAACGAGGAAGTTGTTGAGTCCATCGCAGCAAAGAGCGGCAATCCCAGATGGGCTTGGGACTGTTACAGAAGATTTATCCAGATGTACTCCGACGTTGTTATGGAAGTCGGCAAGAAGTACTTCGAGGAGCTCATCGATAAGATGAAGGAAGAAAAGGGCGTTACACAGGACGTACAGCTCACAGCTGACGATCTCCGTGTACTCGCAGGTCAGTTCAAGGCTGAATACAAGTCAAAGATCGGCCGTGACTTCCCCTCCGACCCCGTAGAACAGCTTATGGGCGCAGTTGAGGCAGTTTTCCGTTCTTGGGACAACCCCCGTGCAAATGTTTACAGACGTGACAACGACATTCCCTACTCTTGGGGTACTGCTGTAAACGTACAGATGATGGCGTTCGGTAATATGGGCGATGACTGTGGTACAGGCGTTGCATTTACTCGTGACCCCGCAACAGGCGAAAAGGGACTTATGGGTGAGTTCCTTGTAAACGCACAGGGCGAGGACGTTGTTGCAGGTGTTCGTACACCTATGCCCATCGCAGAGATGGCAGTTAAGTTCCCTGAGGCATTCGCAGAGTTCAACAAGGTTTGCGCAATCCTTGAGGATCATTACAGAGATATGCAGGATATGGAGTTCACCATCGAGGGTGGCAAGCTCTATATGCTCCAGACCAGAAACGGTAAGAGAACAGCAAAGGCAGCTCTCAAGATCGCTTGTGACCTCGTTGACGAGGGTATGATCGACGAGAGAAAGGCTGTTGCTATGATCGATCCCAGAAACCTTGACACACTTCTCCATCCCCAGTTCGACGCTAAGGCTATCAAGTCTGCAACTCCTGCAGGCCGTGGTCTTGGTGCATCTCCCGGTGCTGCTTGTGGTAAGATCGTATTCACAGCAGAGGACGCTGTTGAATGGGCAGCGCGTGGTGAGAAGGTAGTTCTTGTTCGTCTTGAGACTTCTCCTGAGGACATCACAGGTATGAAGGCAGCTCAGGGTATCCTCACAGTTCGTGGTGGTATGACATCTCACGCAGCAGTTGTTGCTCGTGGTATGGGTACTTGCTGCGTATCCGGCTGTGGCGAGATCGCTATGGACGAGGCTAACAAGCAGTTCACACTTGCCGGCAAGACATACCACGAGGGTGATTTCATCTCCATCGATGGTTCTACCGGTTGCATTTATGACGGCATTATCCCCACCGTTGACGCTGAGATCGCAGGCGAGTTCGGCAGAATTATGGCTTGGGCAGACAAGTACAGAACTCTTAAGGTTCGTACAAACGCTGATACACCCGCAGACGCAAAGAAGGCTCGTGAGCTTGGAGCTGAGGGTATCGGTCTTTGCCGTACAGAGCATATGTTCTTTGAGGCTGACAGAATCGCTGCATTCCGTGAGATGATCTGTGCTGACACAGTTGAGGCTCGTGAGGCTGCACTTGCAAAGATTCTTCCTTACCAGCAGAGCGACTTCGAGGCTCTCTATGAGGCTCTTGAGGGTTGCCCCGTATGTATCCGTTTCCTTGATCCTCCTCTCCACGAGTTCGTACCCACCGAAGAGGCTGACATCGAGCTTCTCGCTAAGGCACAGGGCAAGACAGTTGATGAGATTAAGGCAATCATCACATCTCTCCACGAGATCAACCCCATGATGGGTCACCGTGGATGCCGTCTCAGCGTAACATATCCTGAGATCGCAAAGATGCAGACAGCTGCAGTTATCCGTGCTGCTATCAATGTTAAGAAGAACCATCCCGATTGGAACATCGTTCCCGAGATTATGATCCCGCTGGTAGGCGAGGTTAAGGAGCTTAAGTTCGTTAAGAACGTAGTTGTTGCAACAGCTGACGCTGAGATCGCAGCAGCAGGCGTAGAGCTTGTGTATCAGGTTGGTACAATGATCGAGATTCCCAGAGCTTGTCTCACAGCAGACGCTATCGCTCGTGAAGCTGACTTCTTCTGCTTCGGTACAAACGACCTTACACAGATGACATACGGCTTCTCTCGTGATGACGCCGGTAAGTTCCTCTCTGCATACTACGATGTTAAGATCTTCGAGAGCGATCCCTTCGCTAAGCTCGACCAGACAGGCGTTGGCAAGCTGATGGATATGGCTATCTCCCTCGGTAGACCCGTAAACTCCAACCTCCACGTTGGTATCTGCGGCGAGCACGGCGGCGATCCTTCCTCCGTTGAATTCTGCCACAAGATCGGTCTTGACTACGTATCTTGCTCACCCTTCCGTGTTCCGATTGCTCGTCTTGCAGCAGCTCAGGCAGCACTCAAGGACTAATTTAAATTCGGTTTAAATTAAATAAAAAAGGCACCGAGCCGACTCCCAAGAGTCGGCTCGGTGCCTTGCATCTGCCAAGGAAGTTAAAAATGTAAAGAAAGAAGTAAAAAAATGAAAAACCTCTAATGTGAATTAAAGCTCTTCGACGCTGACAACGCCCTCAATCTGAGAGATCTGCTCCATAATATTGACGTGGGAGCGACGGCGACGGAAGCGAATGGTAAAGACGGCACAGTAATTCTGTCCACCGTCCTTTACGGAACGAGTAAACTCAATGTCCGTGATGGTAAAATTCTGCTTGTTCATATCCTCAACTATCTTGTCGAGAGCGTGCGGTGTGGTGAACTCGGCATAGATGTTCATTACCTTTGCTGTTGAGATGATATAATACTCAAATTTTGAGAGCACAAGCTCAGCAAAGAGAACGAGAACAACACCAAGGATAGCAGCTTCATAATAGCCTGCGCCAATGGCAAGACCGATAATAGCAGAGGTCCAAAGACCTGCCGCGGTAGTAAGACCCTTGATCTGACGGCGTGAGGTTACGATGATCGTTCCTGCGCCGATAAAGCCCATTCCTGCAATAACCTGCGCACCAAGACGTGCAGGGTCGGTGGCAAGCCCCTCGTTGCAGAGATAAAGACCAATCAGGGTTGTTAGAGATGCGCCGATGCAGATGAGCGTGTGCGTGCGAAAGCCTGCGGCACGCCTTTTGTTTTCTCGCTCAAGACCGATAACGCCACCACAAAGGAGAGCGCATACCATTCTCAAACAAAGGCCAATGATTCCCGTGTCACGAGCAGCGGCAACAAATTCAGAAAAAGTCATTTTGTCTCCTTTCTTAAGGCTCTTCGACGGAGATTACACCGTCGATTGCAGCGAGAGTTGTGATGATCTGGCTGTGTGGCGAGTGCGTCGGAAGACGCATTTCAATAACAACAATGGGAGACTCGTGCTTGAGATCCTTGATATTGATAATTTCAGTGTCATAAATCTTGATGTTCATCTCCTTGAGCTTTGCAAGCACATCGGCAAGACGAGCAGTCTCTGTAAGCATTACATTGATATTCATATTATACGTGCGAGAGGTCAGGAGCTTTTCGAGACTGTTAAAGAATGTGATTGTGAGATAGATAAAGATGCAGGCGAGAATGGCGCATTCATAAAATCCTGCACCGATGGCAAGTCCCATACAAGCAGAAGCCCAAAGAGCTGCTGCGGTTGTAAGTCCCTTGACCTGCTGACCACCCGTTACAATAATTGTACCGGCACCGAGAAAGCCGATACCGTTTATAACCTGTGCACCGAGACGGGAAACATCCGTGCCAAGCCCGAGAACCTCTACGAGGTAACGGCTGATGCACATAGCGAGAGTTGCGCCAACGCAAACGAGAATATGTGTACGGAAACCTGCGGCACGCTTTTTCCTTCCCCGGTCAAGACCGATGATTCCCCCGAAGAAGACGGCGAACAGAAGCTTGACTACCAAAGCCAAAGGCTCCGCCCCCCTGAGCGAGTCCACAATTTCATAGAATTGTTCCATAATTGTGCTCCAATCATCCTTAGTGTTTAACAATTATAACATATAAGACATAGAAAAGCAAGCGTATTTGTGTTAAAAAATACAAAAAGAGATAAAAAGAGAAAAAATGAAATTTTCTCTTGACATAAGACAAAAAAACCGATATACTATTATAATAAAATATAATGGAGAAATGTTTTTTGAACCTGAGAAAAAAACAGGAACAAAAAATAAGAAAACAAAAAACAGGAGACGAAAATGAACGTTACCGACTACTTTGCCTCTATGGTATTTGACGACAAGGAAATGAAGGCAAGACTGCCACTTGACGTCTACAATAAGATGCGTCGCACAATAGATGACGGCAGACATCTGAGCGCAGGTGTTGCTGATGCTGTTGCTGACGCTATGAAGGATTGGGCTGTTGAGAGGGGAGTTACCCACTTTACGCATTGGTTTCAGCCTATGACGGGCATAACGGCAGAGAAGCACGATGCGTTCATAAGTCCCACTGCCAACGGAAGAGTCATAATGGAGTTCTCGGGCAAGGAGCTTGTGTCGAGCGAATCGGATGCGTCATCCTTCCCATCGGGTGGTCTGCGTGCTACCTTTGAGGCGAGAGGATATACAGCCTGGGACCCCACTTCCTACGCATTTATCAAGGACAACACACTCTACATACCCACGGCATTCTGTTCCTATGGTGGTGAGGCACTTGACAAGAAGACACCCCTTCTTCGCTCAATGGAGGCACTCAATCGCCAGACAATGCGCATACTGCGCCTCTTCGGTCACACAGATGTTACATCGGTAAAGCCAAGCGTTGGAGCTGAACAGGAATATTTTCTTGTTGACCGTGAGCTTTTCGAGAAACGCCGTGACCTCATCTACACAGGCAGAACGCTCTTTGGAGCAAAGCCTCCCAAGCGTCAGGAGCTTTCCGACCATTATTACGGAACGATCAAGCCCAGAGTTGCCGCCTTTATGAAGGAGGTTGACGAGGAGCTTTGGAAGCTTGGCGTGCTCGCAAAGACGGAGCACAATGAGGGCGCACCTGCACAGCACGAGCTTGCGCCAATCTATACAACTGTCAATATCGCCTGCGACCACAATCAGCTTACAATGGAGATTATGCAGAGAGTTGCGAAGAAGCACGGAATGGTCTGCCTGCTCCACGAAAAGCCCTTTGCCCACGTCTCAGGCTCAGGTAAGCACAATAACTGGTCGATACAGACTAACACGGGTGCAAATCTGTTCTCGCCCGGTGACACACCTGCAGAGAACGCACAGTTCTTGCTGTTCTTGGTAGCTGTCATTAAGGCAGTTGACGATTATGCAGACCTGCTTCGCCTGTCGGTTGCAAGCGCATCAAACGACCACAGACTTGGTGCACACGAAGCTCCCCCTGCTGTTGTTTCTATCTTCCTTGGCAAGGAGCTTGAGGCGATCCTCGACTCCATCGAAAAGGGCGTGCCATACAGCTCCTCGGAGAAAGAGCCGATAAAGCTTGGAGTCCACGTTCTGCCAAGACTCCCCAGAGATAATACCGACCGTAACCGTACCTCGCCCTTTGCTTTCACAGGCAATAAGTTTGAGTTCCGTATGCTCGGTTCGTCCGATAGCATAGCTTGCTCAAATATTATGCTCAATACGGCAGTTGCTGAGTCACTCCGTGTATTTGCAGACGAGCTTGAGGGAGCGACTGATTTTGATGGCGCACTTCACGAGCTTATCAAGAGCACATATTCTGCACATAAGAGAATAATCTTCAGCGGAAACGGATATGATGACTCGTGGATAAAGGAGGCAACGGAGGTAAGAGGACTTCCGAATTACCCCTCAACTCCCGATTGCGTCCCCGAGCTTACAAGCAAGAAAAACCTCGCGCTCTTTGCTACACACAGAATATACAGCGAGGTTGAGGCGACATCACGCAGAGACATTATTCTCAACAACTACTCAAAGGTTCTGCATATAGAGGCGATGACTATGATAGATATGGTTCGCCGTGACATTCTCCCTGCACTCAGCAGATTTGCCGGTGACGTTGCTGCTTCTGCAAGCGCAAAGAGGGCACTTATAAAATCCATCCCCTGCACATACGAGCTTCAGACAGTCGAGAAGATCTCCTCTGTAAGTGACGAGATACTCAGGCTTGTAGAGGAACTTGAAAGCACAGTTGCTGCACTTGAGGGCAGAGATGACTATGTAGCTTTGGCGAAGGCGTACAAGGCCGGCGTAATTCCTGCGATGGACGCTCTGAGAGCGGCAGTTGACGAGGCTGAGACAGTGACAGGCAGCGCGTACTGGCCGATGCCCACATACGGCGAGCTTCTGCTCGGAGTCTGACTATAATATTATGATATGAAATCCCGACTGTAAGCGACAGCTTGCAGTCGGGATTTTTTGCTTGGTAAGACCATTTGGAAGAATTATTTTACTGATGCAATCATTGGCAAATATGCACAGAGAGACGGCAAAGCTTTATCAAAAAACACACAAAAATCACGATATAAACAGCTTAATTTCACTATAAAAATCCTTATGTTCATATATAATTAATATATTTATGTTATAATACACTCTGTATAATATTGTGACTGTGGCAGTTGCAATCAACGATAGATCAGAAAGGATAAGGACAATGATAAAGATATCTCATCTGGTAAAAAACTACGGCTCATTCTGTGCTGTGGATGATATCAGTTTTGAGGTGGCGAAGGGTGAAGTAATCGGCTTCCTCGGCCCGAACGGTGCCGGCAAGAGTACGACGATGAATATGATCACGGGCTACCTCTCGTCTACATCGGGAACTATAAAAATCGGAGGAGTGGACGTTCTTGACGATCCGCTCAATGCAAAAAGGCTCATAGGATACCTCCCCGAACAGCCTCCGCTTTACCCCGATATGACGGTAGCAGAGTACCTCTCGTTTGCATACGATCTCAAGGGCTGTACTCTGAATAAAGCAAAGCATCTCCGTGAAATCTGCGAGGTTGTGAAGATCACGGATGTATATCACAGAATGATAAAAAATCTCTCAAAGGGATATAAGCAGAGAGTTGGTATTGCGCAGGCACTGGTCGGCAATCCTCCCGTTATAATCTTTGACGAGCCGACAATAGGACTTGACCCCAAGCAGATAATTGAAATACGAAACCTCATTCGTACGCTTGGCAAGGAGCACACAGTTATTCTCTCGACACATATTCTCCAAGAGGTACAAGCAGTTTGCGATCGAATTGTTATTATCAACAAGGGTAAGATCGTTGCAAACGAGCTGACGGAGAATATCTCAAGAGCCGTCGAGAACACACGTCGCTTCAACGTCAAGATCTGTGGCCCACAGAGAGATGTGCTTTCAACTCTTCGTAACCTTCCGGGCATTTGCTACGCAGAAGTGCTTGCAGCCCGTGATGGCGACGCATATACATATATGATCGAAAGCGAGGTCGGAGTTGACATTCGCAAGAAGCTGTTCTGGACGCTTGCAGAGAGAAAGTGGCCTCTCATTGGTATGGAGGCTCTCGGAATGAGCATTGAGGACATCTTTATTGCAGTTGTCGATAAGACAGCACCCGATGGTGCGCCTGTCGCTCCTAAGAGCAAGAAGAAGACCAGATATGAAGGTGTTCGTGCCAGGGAAGAGAAGAGCGTTGCTGATGAGATAGTCCGTAAGACTGCCGAGGAGCAACAAAGCGAGGATGGCGAGGAGACTTTGGAAGAGGAAACGGGTCGCTACTATGAGGACCACACCATCAAGACCGACACATTTGCTGCACCCGAAGCTGAGGCCGAGACAGAGGACAAAGTCGAAGTCTCTGAGAGTGCCGATGGAGACGGCGAATAAAAAACAAAAAAACTGAAAGGAAATCGGCATTTTGCCGTAGATAGTGCTATGCTTGCAATCTATAAAAAGGAGATGCGGTCATATTTCATCAATCCGGTGGGATATGTTTTTGTTGGTGTGTTCCTCACCCTTGCGGCAGGACTTTGCTGTTACACCACACTGCAGAGCCTTACATATAATACATCCACATACTTTTTGTATCTTGTGCTGAGTATGATAGTTATCATACCCTTGCTTACAATGAGAACCTTCTCCGAGGAGAGAAAGATGCGCACAGAGCAGATGCTTCTGACAGCACCCATCTCCATCACGGGAATGGTAATGGGCAAGTTCCTTGCCGCTATGACAATGTTCGGCGGCTCGCTTCTCATCTCTTGCGTAAACTTTATTCCACTCTATATTATAGGAAGTGCAGAGTCGGATCTCAACCCCGACGCTATCACACATATAGGCCCTGTTACAGCCGAGATAGTCGGCTCGCTTATAGGCGCACTTCTTGTTGGTGCTTGCTTTATCGCAATAGGAATATTTGTTTCGTCCTTGACGGAAAACCAGCTCTCAGCAGCCGTTATTACGATAGCAGCTCTTGTCGTAATGGTGCTTCTCAACGTGCTCAACTCGGTAGGCAGCGAGGAGGAAGGCACAAGACTTGTAAACAATTATGTGCTTCGTTACATCATTGACTGGTTCAGCGTTATTTCACGCTTCTCGTCATTCCAGTACGGAGTGCTCGATTGGTCGGCACTTCTGTACTATCTGTCACTTGCATTTATCTTCATTTATCTGACGGTGCGCGTATATGAGCGTCGCCGTTGGGCATAAGAAAGAGATCGAAAGAGAGGTAAAATAATGAAAAAAGGTTCTTTCGGATCTCGCCGCCTCCGTTATGGCGGGCTTGCCGTTGCGTTCACCTGCGCACTTGTTGTAGTAGTTCTGCTTCTCAACGGCGTCTTCTCAATGCTTGCAGAGAAGTTCCTTTGGTACACCGACCTCACATCTGAGGAGATGTACACACTGTCGGATGCAGCAGTTGATGCTCTCAAGAGCGTCGACAAGGACGTAACCATCCTTTTCTGCGATGACCCCGACAACCTCAACTCCGACTACACACAGAGACTTGTATATCAGACAGCTCTCGGACTTGAGGAAAAGCTCGACTACGTTCACGTCGAGACAGTAAATATCTGGCGTCAGCCCTCTGCCGTCAACCGTTTTAAGACAAACTCCAAGGATAATATCTATTCCACCGATGTTATAGTTTATTCGGGAACGGAATTTCGTGTGTATAGCCTTCGTGCTATGTATGTTTTCAATGAAGCAACGGACACAGAGCCGTGGTCATACAACGGAGAGAAGAAGCTCGTTTCGGGCATCCTCGCCGTAACACAGGCAGAGTCCCCGATCGCTTGCATCACATACAACCACGGAGAGCCTTTCTCGACGGCTGCCGACATATCTAAGAGTCAGCATCTCATCTCGCTGCTTGAGGATGCAGGCTATATCATCAATCCCATTGATCTTGCAAACAACGATATCCCTGAGGATTGTCGCTTGATGGTGGTTTACGATCCACAGGCAGACTTTCTTGTAAAGGATGGCGTTTCCGACAAGAGCGAGATCGAAAAGCTCGACCGTTTCCTTGACGGAACCAATGCGCTGATGGTATTTGTTGATCCTACCACACCCGTACTTCCAAACCTCGAAGAATATCTTGAGGAATGGGGCGTGACCTTCAATCGCTATACCGACACACTCGGAAGCGTATTCGGCACAACCGTTCGTGACAGCGCAAATTCGCTGACCGAGGACGGTATGACAGTTGTAGGTCAGTACACAACACTCGGACTTGGTGCGTCACTCCACAGTGATATGCGTCAGACCTATCCCCCCAAGGTTATCTTCAAGAATGCAATGGGACTTACCTACGCTAAATCCTATGAGGAGACTTGGTTTACTGACGAACAGGATTCGTCCATCACATTCAAGTACGGCTCATACGCATCAAACGGCGTATACCGTTCAATTTACGATGTGTTTACATCCTATCCGACAGCTGAGGAGGTCTCCGACACAGTTGTGGTAAACAAGGCAACAGCACTTGACCCCATCAAGCTTATGACGGTAACACGAGAGTCGAGAATGGTGAGCAACACCGACGAGGACTATTCATACGTTCTTGCCTGTGGCTCAACCGATTTCCTCTCAAGCACACTTTTGCTCTCAAATGTATACGGTAACACAGACGTTATGCTCAGCGCACTTCGTGCGATGGGTAAGGAGCTTGTTCCTGTCGGAATTACACACAAGCCCTTCGCATCTACTGCAATTGAGAGCCTAACAACTGCCGAGGCTAACAGATATACTGCAGTATTGGTTATCATTCCTGCTGTTGTATCACTTGTAGCAGGCTTTTATGTACTTGTAAGGAGAAAATACGTATGACCGAAAAAGATGTAGAACGCCGAGAGCAACCCTCCCCGTCCTCATCGGAGATGCACAAGGAGAAAGGACGCCGCCGTCGTTCTGTGATTAAGTCGCAGAAGAGATGGATCGCAGGACTTTGCGTTGCGGCAATTCTTCTGGGCGTGGCTTTCGGAGTTGTTAGCTATTTCGTCAGCCTCGGATTTTTTGAGGATATCGACGGAACACAGTATATTATTAAGAAGAAAAATGACATCTATGTCATTTGTGACAAGGATGGCTATACGCTTGACCTTTCTGCATCAGCTAACACCTCAAAGGGTCTGTATATTTACGTTACAGAGCTTGGAACAGAGGTTGAGGTCGATCCCGAGACGGGCAAAAGCTCCATCTACTCGGTAGTTGATACCGAGGAGGGCGAGGTGCTTGGAACATCGGGCCGTGTTCAGATGTTCAAGCAGATCTCGCAAGAGAACACCGAAAAAATTGAAATCTGCAATAAAACAGGTAAATTCACCTTCTACCGTGACGATGACGATAGATTTCAGATCAAGGGCTATGAGGGAGTTCCCTATTCCCAGGTCATCTTCTCATCAATGAGTGTTTCCTGTGGATATACGCTTGCGATGCAGAAGATCGTCGATCCCATCAAGAACAAGGACGGCGAATATACCGAGTACGGACTTGCCGATGAAACAAGAGTTGATAAGGACGGACAGGAGTATGCATATACTCCCGATTGGTACAGAATTACCGACATTTCAGGCAATAGCTTTACCGTGTTTGTCGGTGACGCAATACCCTCAGGTGGTGGATATTACGTTAAATACGCCGAGAGAGATGCCGTATATATTATGAATTATAGCCTTGACGGCTCGATAATTGGTATGTATGACGGTATGGTCTATGATAGCATAGATAATGTTCTCGCTCTTCCCATTGAAAAGTTCGTTACACCTGCCGTCACATATCCGATGCAGCTCAATAATTACTTTGATGTTACTGCATTCTCGATATTCAAAGGCGAGGATCTCAAGGATGCCGGTGAGGACGCCGGCGAGGAAGCAGAGGTCGATCCTCTCGTTTCCTTCTCGTTCTGGGATCTCGACGATAGAACGGGTACGTTCTATGCAAACACAGCCTATGTTCTCCACTATCCCGAGGGCTACGCTGCAAACGATGTTGCGATAGATACAACCCTTCAGGCGTTTGCCAATATGAGGACCAAGGGCGTTGTAAAGCTTGGTGCAAGCGAGGAAGTCCTTAAGGAGTACGGACTTGATGAGCCTGAGTTTGTAATCTATTTCAAGTTTGCCGATATTGAGCATTACCTCTATATCAGCGAGGAGACAGAGGACGGCACACGCTATATGAACTCGGCAATATACGATTTTATTGTGGAGATTGATCGAAGTGAGCTGAAGTTCCTCAATTTCACAAGGGATGATTGGGTAGCTGATCAGTATTTCTCAATGAATATCGCTTGGACTGACACGATTGAGATTGAAATTGGAGACCTTAAGTACAGCTTCAAGTTCGATAACAGCAAGAGCGACTCTGTCAGCAACGATAACTGCTCACAAGAGGCGCAGGATAAGGGCACGATCTCGTCCGACAATATGACCGTTGAGGCAACAGACTCAAAGGGCAACAAGATGTCGGGAGTATCAAATCTCGTGCTTGTCGATAAGAAGGGCTTTACCTGGAAGATCGACTACGAAACCGTCCTTGCGTACGATAAGACGGGCGAGCAGGTTGGAATTACAGGTGGCTATTACGCTACAAACGAGCTTGGAAAAGAGGTTGTTACACTCGCAGGCTATATCGACACGATAGATGACACCCGTGTATACGTTGAGCCAAACTATATCAAGGTTTATGACTCGACAGGCGAGATACTCAAGGCTACATACCTGAGATACGGTATGCAGAATGTTCGCCAGTTCTTCAGAGGTATGCTCTACGCAACAAAGGAGGGCAACGCTAAGGAAGGCGTTGCGGCTATCACTGACGATGAGCTTGCAGAAATCCTTGCAAACCGTGACAAATACGATATTCGAATCAAGGTCACAACAACCTACAAGGATACCGTGTTTGACTTTAAGTTCTACCGTTACTCCGAGCGTAACGCTCTTTTGACCGTCAATGACGGCGACGGTGATTTCAGAGTTCTCTACTCATTTGTCGAAAAGATTGCAGGAGATGCTGAAACTGCAATACTCGGTGGCAAGGAAATCATCGACACGGACAAATATTCATAAAATCTAAAGCCTCCACTTGCGTGGAGGCTTTTGCTTTGGAAAATAAAAAGCTGTCGGAACACCGACAGCTTTTTATGAATGGTTGATTAGACCCAAAGGGACTTCATAAACTCAGGATAAGCCTCGTCAACGATGTTTACGATGCTTCTGAGAGTAGCGTGGCAGAGAGCTGCGCAGGTGTAGTCGTTAAGGCGAACGTCTACCTCAGCGATAACGTCACGGTCATCGTCAATGTAGAACTTAACCCACTTCCACTTTGCGTTCATATCGTTGCAAACAAGGATGCCGTTTGCAGGGCTCTTAGAGAAGTTAGCGATGTTCCAGCATCTCATAGATACTGTGGGGCCACCCTCTTTGTCAAAGCTTACGAAAATCGGAATAGAGTTGAGGTTATCACCGGTGTAAACGATCTTCATGCTGTGGTCGTCAAGGTCAGTGTATCTGATACCTTCTTTGTCGCAGTAATCAACGAATGTCTTCTTGTAGTTTGCCATAATGTATCTCCTTTACTTCTGCTCTGCAGATTTAATCTACATATATTATACAGCCTTTTTTTTGTTCTGTCAATAGCAAAAACGAGGGATTTTAGTAAAAATCACGAAATTGAGGTGCTTTTTCGTTCTTTTATGTGTTCAATCAGGTATTGTGTTCCATATATCGCTCCAAGGTAAATTGCAGCGATGGGGATAATCATAAACATATACCAGTACTCAAGGGGTATGATGGAATAAAAGAGGCTCAGAAGAGGGTTTTCGGGCACGAGAGAGAACATATAGTTGACGCTGATGATCTCGCCCGACGGATTTGTGATTTCATTTACACTGCAGATGTGGTTGACAAGGAGATTTATGAAATGTATTATGGTATATGCAACCATCGTTATGGAGATGGTGGAAATTATACATTTACGATCGAGCTTGACAAGCCCCAGCTTGAACATTATGATCGGTATGCCGGCTTCAAGCAGGTGGGGGAAATAGTAGAAGCAGAAGGTTGCGCTGAAAAGCTCAGCTTCGGCAACTGAGTTGTTCAGTATTAGCGCAAAGAAAGCTCCCAGCGACCACAAAAGCAGAAGATTGTTGAGCACACGGTTGCGAAAATAAACTGCAAAGGGAAGTGCGAGAGCGTTGATAGAACAGAGATGGAAGGGGAGATATTCAAGTGGTGTTCCCCACGCCACAAGGTTGAATATTATGGCAGCGATGCCTGCAAATGAAAGAACAAACAAAATGATGTGTGCGGCTTTTTCCGAAAGCTGTTTGAGAATGAAATATAGCCCGATGTTGATAGCTACTGCCAACACCAAGCTTATGATGTGAGTTACGCTGAAGAAACCCCAGGTCATAAACGGTCCTCCTAATGATATAGATAATTTAGTCGCACAATAATGATACCATAAATATTTTTTTATTCAAGGTAATTAATGATTTCTTAATATTTAACACCCCAAAACACCATCTTTTTGTAAACACGAGGAGTAAACAATGAGCAAATTGCAAATAAATGTAAAAAAACCTCCACAAGGGATGTGGAGGTTTTTATTACTTCAGTTTTAAAATCAGCTAAGCTTAGCCTGGTTAACCTTGATACCGGGGCCCATTGTAGCAGCTACAACGCAGCTCTTGATGTACTGACCCTTAGCAGCAGCAGGCTTAGCCTTGATAACTGCGCCAACGAGAGCATCGAAGTTCTCCTGGAGCTTTTCAGCACCGAAGGAAACCTTACCGATGGGGCAGTGGATAATGTTGGTCTTGTCGAGACGATACTCGATCTTACCGGCCTTAGCCTCGTTTACTGCACGAACAACGTCGGGAGTAACTGTACCGTTCTTGGGGGAGGGCATAAGACCCTTCGGGCCGAGAACTCTACCGAGACGACCGATAACACCCATCATATCAGGTGTAGCGATAACAACGTCGAACTCGAACCAGTTTTCCTTTGTGATCTTCTCAACATATTCCATACCACCGGCATAGTCAGCACCTGCAGCGAGAGCAGCAGCTACCTTGTCATCCTTAGCGAATACGAGAGTTCTAACGGTCTTACCTGTACCGTTGGGGAGAACAACTGCACCACGAACCTGCTGGTCAGCGTGACGGGAGTCAACGCCGAGGCGGATGTGGATTTCTACGGTTTCGTCAAACTTAGCCTTTGCGGTCTGGCAAACGAGGGCGATAGCCTCTGCGGGATCGTAGGTCTTGGATCTGTCGATGAGCTTGACGCTGTCTGAATACTTCTTACCCATTTTAGCCATTTTCACTACCTCCTATTAGTCCTCGACCGTGATACCCATTGAACGAGCTGTACCGGCGATCATGCTCATAGCAGTCTCGATGTTAGCAGCGTTGAGGTCGGGCATCTTTGTCTCAGCGATCTTGCGAACCTGCTCGCGTGTAAGCTTTGCAACCTTTGTCTTGTTAGGAGTTGCAGAGCCCTTCTCAATACCTGCAGCCTTGAGGATGAGAACGGGAGCGGGGGGAGTCTTGGTGATAAAGGTGAAGGAACGGTCAGCGTAAACTGTGATTACAACAGGAATGATAAGACCGATGTCGTTTTTAGTTCTTTCGTTAAATTCTTTTGTAAATACCGGAATTGCAACGCCATACTGACCGAGGGCAGGGCCAACGGGGGGCTGAGGAGTAGCTTTACCGGCGGGCAACTGAAGCTTAATGTAGCCCATTACTTTCTTTCCCATAAATAAATACCTCCATGTGGTTTTTGGCGGAAGAAGTAAAGATTTTTCTTCCTCCCACTAAATTTAAACCGGTTTAACGAATTCAGCGTCGATTTCAACCGGCATATCACGGCGACCTCTCTTGATGAGGACGGTGATTTTCTTATTGTCATCGGAGATGGACTGGACGGTACCTGTATAACCATCGAACAAGCCACCTGAAATGACGACCTCGTCTGTGACGCTGACTGAAAGACGGGGAGCTTTTTTCTCCTCGATATTGAGGTCTTCGACCTCCTTATCGGTGAGGGGTGTAGGACGTGAACCGGGTCCGACGAAGCCGGTAACTCCGGTGATATTTCTTACTGCGTGCCAACTTTCGTCGGTCATAATCATCTTTACAAGAACATATCCGGGGAAAAGCTTGTACTCAACTTCCTTTTCCACGTCACCCTTCTTCTCAATAACCGTTTCTACCGGAACACGAGCCTCAAAGATGAGATCTCCAAGTCCACGGTTTTCGACGATCTTTTGAAGATTTGCCATTACTTTGTTTTCATAACCGGAATACGTATGCACCACATACCAACGCACTCCAACATTCATTTCATTAATATCACTCATAGCAAGCAGTCACATCAAAGCAATGTGCCAAGAGCGCTGATACCGCCTGAGAAGATCGTGTCGAGTAAGAAGATCACAATTGCAACAGCCACAACAACTACCAATACAACGATTGTGTTCTTGCGAACCTCGCGCCAGGGTGACCAAACGACCTTTTTGAGTTCACTCTTATAATCACTGAAGAACTTCTTTACACGTGCTCTGAACTTCGGAATAACAGCGAAGCAGATAACGAAAGCAACTACAAGCAGACCGATGATCGAAAGGGAGATGATGAGATCCCAGTTAGGACCGTCATCCTTCTTGTTCGATGTCGAACCGGATGCTGTTGTATCGCTTGAGGGAGCTTTTGTTGTATCATCGCCTGCTGCGGTGGTACTGTCGGTAGCTCCGGCTGTTGTTTCGTCAGAGGGTGAAGAGGTAGTGACGTCGCCTGCGGTAGTTACGTCAGCTGCTGTTGTTGTATCAGCATCAGTAGCGAATACGGCGCAGGGCAGGAGAGTGATCATCAGCATAACTGTCAGAATGACAGATAGAATCTTTGAGAACTTAACTGA
This sequence comes from Eubacteriales bacterium, assembly GCA_045543615.1. Lineage (GTDB taxonomy): Bacteria > Bacillota > Clostridia > Oscillospirales > CAG-272 > CAG-390. Next base: position 5,981 of record JAZPXL010000048.1, on the reverse strand, counting down.
TGTCATCATAACGTCCCCCTTACTTAGTTTCTCTGTGAAGAGTGTGCTTACGGCAGAATCTGCAATACTTCTTGAGCTCAAGTCTGTCGGGCGTATTCTTCTTGTTCTTTTTTGTGTCGTAGTTTCTCTGCTTGCACTCTGTGCACGCGAGAGTAACCTTGACTCTCTGTTCATTAGCCATATTGTCGGCACCTCCTGTTTGTTTTTATTTGACCGTTTTCGGTCGGTGTACCTCCCTCCGTGGCAACGGTGTCTGTGGTGTGACGTCTCCCCTTTCGTGACGCAGATAAATGCACGAAAAAAGAGCCTCTGCCAACAGAGGTAAAAACATTATACTACATATCATCTTTCGTGTCAATACCTTTTTGAATTTTTTTGGCCTTTTTGACAAAAAAATATGCATTTTTCATCAAATACATAATTGAACCATTTTGTGAAACAATATTTATTGGAGAAAAACATCCATAAGCGAAAACGCATAATAATTTGAATTATCTTTATATAAGGAAGGAAATAAAATGAACGAAAGCAAAAAAAGAATAATGGCAGTTATTACCGCTGCTGTCACAACTCTCGCCTTTGCGCTCTCGGTACTCTCTCTTGCGACCCTCGGACTGACACTTGATGCGAACGCTGCGAGAGCGATTTATACCACGGGAGGCGGCGACAATATGACCGTCGACATCGATGGCGACGGAAGCGCAGAGATTACGATAACGCCCAACATCACAAGCAGCGCAGACAGCGACATTCTGACGCCTGACGGCACAACTGCCGACAGCCTCGGCTCGTCGCTTTCCGAGGAGATAAGTGATGCCGTCGGAGATATGGAGGACGGAGGGGGCTTTATCGGCGCAATCATCGCCATAGTTGTGGTCATAGCAATAATCATCGCCGTAATAGCACTTATTCCAAAGAAAAAGATGTAAAAAAGAAAGAGCATCCCTTCGGATGCTCTTTTTATCAGTTTTCTGTGCTTTCAGACGATTTTTGCTCGGAGGGTTCTGTGTCGGGGGAAGAGGTTTTTTTGCGTCTTGGCGTGCGAACCTCGTTTTCTGAGGCGAGCTTGTAGATCTCCTCGGTTGCAAACGCGATCTTGGTGATTGCGTCTCGCTTTGAGAGATAGCACCAGAAGCTGTCCTCGGGTACGGAGATGTCGATGCAATCTCCCCAACCGAGATAGTCATACTCGATATGCATACTGTCGAGGTCACGGGCAGGACGGAAGAGAACGGTGCTCTCGCCACCGTAGTATGAATCGACCTCAACACGTGTTCCCTCAACGGTTTGTATAACTCTGCCGTGTCCGTGCTTGTGAAATTTCGTCCAGCTTGGAAGCGTTTCGATTCGCACGTCGTTGTCCTCAAAGTAATAAGTGCCGTCACGCACCTCACGGCGAACGCATTCTCTCTCCCACGCAGTCCAATCGGGGATATGCTCGTAGACAGTTTCGCCACCGTCCGTAGCGTGAAGTCTGCCGTACACATCCTGCTCCCAACGTGCTCCGCATTCCTCGCACCAAAGCTCGCATCCGCCTGAGTTCATCTTGTGCTCTGTGCCACAGCGAGCGCATTTGTAAAGCAGTGAGTGGAGTCCATCAGCTCTGCCGCTGTCATCAATGACAATCTTGTTTTCGTACTGCCAAGCGTAATCGTCATACACGAAAGCCTCAGCGATCCTATCGTTTATCTCGTCTGAGGAGAGTGTTGTTGCCTCTTCGGGCAGCACAACGGGACGGATTTCGCCCTCAACATAGCTGTATTTGTTCTTCTTGTTCCATTGTGGCTGTGTGACAAAGTTGCCGTGCAGGGTCATTACTGCAACTGGTACTTTGAGCATACGGACAAGCTGACCGAGGGAGGGGGGAAGATATGAGGTACAGCCGTCGAGTGAATATCGGCTCTCGGGGAAGAGAACGAATATTGTCTTGAGATCGTTTATTGTGTATTTGATATTGCGAATGAGGCGAAGATCCTGAATAAATTTTCTCTTACCGACAACTCCAAGCAGATCCATCAGGGGAAGCGTGAAGTCACGGAAGCCCTCAAGTGTCATTACGTTGACCAGGGGTGCCGGGTCGGTTGCCTTATACATCATATTGAGATCAACTCTTGATGCGTGATTGATGAGAAGCAGATATGGTTTGCCGTCAAGAGCTTCCATATTTGTTCGCACAAGCTTTGCTTTTCTGCGACGGAGATCGGGCCAGGAGATGATAACTCTCGCCACCCAGGGCAGAAAGCGTCTCTTCTTTGGCTTACGAGCGAAGTTGAAGGTTTTTATATGCTTTGGGGGAACGGGTATGAGCTTGGGGCATTTCTCAGTTGTTGTATTCATATTGCTTCTCCTTTATGCTCAAATCGCCGCCAAGGTCTTGGCGGCGATATTGTGCTTTGTATTTTTTGATTAAGGATTGAGTCTGTCAGGACCACGGAAGAGGAACATTGCCTCTTTGATGGAGATACCGAGGAAGAGCATTGTAAGTCTGTCAACGCCGAGACCAAAGCCACCGTGGGGAGGACAGCCGTAACGGAAGAACTCGGTGTAGAACTCAACGTCCTTGTCAAGTCCCTTTTCACGAGCATTAGCGCAAAGCTCTTCATAACGATGCTCACGCTGTGCGCCGGATGTAATCTCAACGCCTCTCCAGATAAGGTCATAGCCCTGGGGAATGCCATCCTTGCGCATATGATAGAAGGGACGCTTTTCGATGGAGAAATCAGTTACGAAGAGGAATTCTGTATCCTCGCCGTACATATCCTGAATGAGCTTATATGTCATACGCTCAGCCTCTGTTGTAAGGTCACCCTTTTCGCTCTCGGGAACGGTGTAGCCGTATCTTGCTTCAAGCTCCTTGTAAATCTCAGCAACGCTCATAATCGGGAAGGGCTTTGTGGGTACTATTGTATCAAGTCCGTAGAGACGCTTGATGTCATCAGCAAATACGGGAGCAACCTTGGAGAGCATATAAGTCAGCATTTCTTCCTCGAACTTCATAACATCGTAGAAGGACTCTACATAGCTGAACTCAAGGTCGAAGCCTGTAAACTCAGTAGCGTGCTTGCTTGTGTGTGATTTTTCAGCACGGAATACGGGAGCGCACTCAAAAACTCGCTCAAAGCCTGCTGCCATAGCCATCTGCTTGTAGAACTGAGGAGACTGTGCAAGGAATGCGTCACGGTCGAAGTACTTGAGCTTGAACACCTCGCTGCCACTTTCGCTTGCTGCGCCGATGATCTTGGGGAAGTGAAGCTCGGTAAAGCCTCTTTCGAGAAGGAACTCACGCATAGCAGCAGTAACTGCGCTCTGGAGACGGAAGATGAGAGTGTTTCTCTCGCTACGGAGGTCGATCCAACGGTAGTCAAGACGGGAGTCAATAGCAGAGTCCTCCTTAATGGGGAGAGCGTCAGCGATGGACTCAATGGTGATGGACGAGGGGATGATCTCGATACCACCGAGCTTAACATAATCGTTGGCAACAGCCTCGCCCTCGATAGTTACAACGCTATCGATTGTAAGCTTGTCAACAATCTCTGCAAAAGCGGGATTGGGAATTTTTTCAACAGTAACCTGGATCTTGCCCGTGATGTCACGGATAACGAGGAACGCCATTGTGCGCTTGTTGCGGAGATTTTCCACAAATCCGGCAATTTTGACTTTTTCGCCGGGCTTAACATTGGCTATCTGAATTCTTTTCATAACAAATGCCTTTCAATATTCGGAAATTTTTTGATAATTATAATTCGACTAATATAATAGCATAATTGAGTAAAAAAGTCAATAGATGTTGAAGCTTTTGCCCTTATGCTACTCTCATTTCATACCTGCGATGACGCTGTCTTTGTTGTTCTGCAAGGTGTATGGCAGCTTAAGCGTGGTAACGCCCTTGTCGGCAACATAGAGGTCTTTAGCCCATCTGAGAGCCTCAGCATTGTAGGAATCGTTCAGAACGGTTTTTGCATAGCTTGAGATGGAGGGCCAGAGAACCGTCTTTGCTGAGATGCAGGTGTAGGTGTTGGCTGTGATGCCTATAACACCGTGGTGGGAGAGCTGAACGATATCGCTTCTCAGATACGTGCCGTACATATTAACCATTCTTGTGCCTGTTGCGTGTGTTGCATCACCAAGCGACATAACGGTTGTGCCACCTGCCTTGAAGCGAGTTACAAGGGAGGAGGTGTTGTGGTAGTTGAGGTTACTTGGACGGTAGTCATCGAATGTGTAGATGACCTCAAGGCTTGCGCCGTTGCCGTAATGGAGGACCTGACCTGTGTGAGCCTTGATTATCTTAGCATTCGGGAACTTTGCGGGGAGCTTTTCACGGATATTTGATGAATAGCCATCGTCCTGAATGAGCCCGTACTGCTCAGCTGTCGGGAAGTTGTAGAGGAAGGACTCAACTGTGATATATTTGTACTTGTTTGCGTTATTTGAAAAATTGTAGAGCGTACCTGCGTGGTCAGCGTGAGCGTGTGTCAGAACCCAGGTTGCAATAGTGATATTGTTGGGATCGGGAGCGCAGGCCTTAAGTGCATCGGTGAAAATCTTGAGTGCGTCGATGTCGTTGTAGGAATAGTAGCCACCGTCAATAACTATAAGTCTTCCGTCAGGAAGAGTGTAGATCATAAACAGACCGATATCGTTTGTCCTGCCCGACTCCTTGTAGCCAAGGCCAACGAGGTTTACAGCAGGGTCACAGATAGCTGTGTCATTCTTAACGTCCTGCTCGCGAAGAGGAAGTGCGCACTTGTCCTCAGGGTCAACGATAATTCTTACGGAATTATCCTTGTTTGTGTAGTAGGTGTTGAGAATTGTGCCGTTGCCCGTGTAGGTAGCAAATTCGTTCTTGGCAGCTGTGCGCTCGGTGTAGAGCGAGTAGCCTGCGCCCTCAAGCTTTTTCTGGTATTCAGAGAAGAGAGAGGAGGATGCCTTGTTGACGATGAACATATAACAGCCGTCACCACAGGGGTAAATTCCGAGGAACTCACCACCCTCAAATACGGGTACGGAGCCTATGATGGAGCTGTTTTTGCCGACAAAGGAGAAGTCGGAGGGAAGAGTAACACTGCCGTCCTCGTGATTCTCAAGGGATGTGTAGAGCTTATCTATGGCGTTTTCAAGAGCAGTGCTGTCCCAGGCGGCAAGATAAATGCGATTGCCGACTACGTTTATGCTGTATCCACCGTAGCTGAGCTGATTGAGAAGCTTCTGCGACTCGGGATATTTTGTAGCACCGAGAATAATCTGGTAGCCGTCAGCAGGATATTCTTCGTCAGGCTTTTTCCAGTCATCGTTGATGGTCGGGAAAACGCCGAACTGAGCCTTCAGACGCTTTGAAAACTCTTGAACTACCTTTACGCAGTCCTCGGATGCACCCTCTGCACGAACTATGGAGTACTTGAACTCATTGTTTGCAAAAATAACGAGATCGGTGGGGGCAGGAGTGGTGGTAACCTCTTCTGTCGTGTCTACTGTTGTGTCTGTGTTCTCTGCGGGTGTTGTGTCACAGCTGCAAAGCAGAGCGATGAGCGCAAAGAGTGCAAGAAGAGCTACGAGAGCTTTTGTTAGAGTAAGCTTTTTCATAAAAGATCCTTTCTTTCCTTGTCGGAAAAAATCATATTTATACATTATAAGTATAACACAACTCTATTTGAAAGTCAAGAACAAATGGTGGGATGAGGGCAACTAATGAAGGATATTTTACAAAACAAAGTAAAAAAACGACGGACAGCGTCCGCCGTTTTTGTTATCAGAGCATATGAGCTCTCAGCTCCTCGGGGGAGAGGGGGGAGAGAAGAGCCGGTGGGATATCGAAGAGAGTTATAGCACCACGCTCGCCCTTTGCGTGCATACGGGCGACAGCTCTTGCCGTTGCTACAAGCACGCTTGCAGTAAACTCGGGGTTTGAGTCAAGAGAGAGGGAGAACTCAACGGTGTGGCCGTTCTCGCCACAAGCACCTGTTTTGCCGTTTCTGATTACA